>JBJHCR010000249.1:0-2365 GCA_050486105.1 Vulcanimicrobiota bacterium | reverse complement strand
AAGACCTCCAAAAAGTCGTCAGGCAATATTTTCATCCCGACAGCCTGAACATAGTCACGTCAGGGAGCCTAGTCGACTGAAGGTTCGAACAGAAAAGCTTGCGGAAGCATCAGACGTCGATCTCACTTCGTTCAGAATTGAAGCCCAATGTTCAGGCGTTGTCGGACCTGAATGCTGTCGTAGTCGGGTGCTTCCCCACTGATTGGGATTGGCTTGAGACCTTCCACCGTAAAGACCACCTCCAGTGTGGCTCCCCCTTCGACAACAAAGGCCGAGACGCGCTCGCTCAGGACCTCGGTGCGCCAACCCCCCGGAGCAAAAGGAACCAGGGGCAAGGTGAAGGGCGGGGCCACGGTCCCGGGTGTATCCAAGTCTTGCTCGTAGCGAAAAAGCCTTTGCTCGACTGGTTCCCTGAGGTAGACCACCTGCTTTTGCCAAACAATGTCTCCGTTGGGTTCGATCTCAACCGGCCTGCCAGTGCTGGCGGAATTGAAAGCCAAAGCGTCGATCTCGGTCTGCAAGGTGAATCGATCGGCGGTAACCATATCCAACTCCAGTTGACGGAGGATGGCAAAGGCCCTCTGGAAAGCTGTCACCGAGTCTTCCACCTTCCGACTCTGGCGCAAACTCAAAGCCAGCATGGAATAGGTGCCAAGCATGATGATGGACATCAAGCCGGCACAGATCAGCATTTCCACTAGAGTGATGCCCCGTGAGGATCGCGCCGAGGTATTAGGGGGACAGACGGGCCACATCGGTATTGAGGACCTCCCTCCTGGTTTTTCCGTCTGGCTCATTCCAAACCACGGTGACGGTCACACCTTTCAATCCAGGCTCCTTGACCACCGCCACTGAGGTCACCTCATAACTCAGAAGCACCACCCGACCGGCAAAGACCACCTCGACTTCGATCTTCCGCTCCCGGAGAGGAGGGACTCCTTCGTAGCTCATGGCCCGAACGAGTTCCATTTCGTCTTGAGCCACCGTGGCCGCCACCAAAGCCGCCTGGGATTGTCGAGTGGCTTTGGCCGAGAGCGGAAAGATCCCAATGATGGTACCAATAGCCAAGGCGAACAAAGCTGCGGCCACCAGCATTTCCATGACCGAGAGACCTCTGTCCTTCATCTCGTGGGCCCTTCGACCAGTTGTCATAAACGCTGCCAAAGAACCACCTCTAGGGGCCCGCTGTCCCCGGGCCCAGGCCCTCCGCCGCTGACGATAACTCCTTGGAAGGCCTCGAATCCGGGAGCATTGAGAGACGAGCCGTCCAGAATGAAATCCACGTTGGCTCCGAAAGTTATGGCGCCTTCATAAGCGATGACCACCCCTTCGATGGTCATGTTCGCACCAGCTTCGATATCCCCATGAGCGTACACCAGTCCCCGGACATGGGAGTTGTTCTTGAAGTTTATAGAAGGCAAAGCGCCCGGGGAAGCAGGATCGCTCAAAGCGATGAGGTTAGCCCGAAGCGGATTGGCTCCGGAGCCGATGGAGTTATTGAACTCGATCCCCGCTCCGCTGGCCACGATGGTGCCTTCACCTATGATGCTGTTGGTCCCTCCGAAGATGGCCCCATCCGGGAAGTAGTGGATTCCTCCAGCCAGATCGAGCAGGCCGGGAACGAAAGTATGCACCACCACCTCAGGATTGACCGCTGGATCGGTGAGTTGAGCAAAAACGGGATTGGGCAAAACCAATTGTCCCTGCTCTGAGGGAGAGAGCGTCGGCGCGGTCCGATAGTCGTTGATGAACGGCTCGGTGTCGATGGTGTTGTCGTTGGCTACAACTTCCAGAGCGTTCTGGATGTTGCCGCTGATGGAGCCCCGAGAGCGGGCGTCCTGACTGGAATCCATGCGGGTGGGTCCGGACACCTGCAGACTGGTAGAAGTGAGGACCCGACCGTGGCCTGCTCTGGGTTCGATTCTTGTAGGCGAGACAAAGCGAATGGGACCATTGGCCTTGATTCCCCCTCTGATAAACTTTTGCCCACCCTGCAAACGCACCTCCCCGCCTGCCCCCACGGCAAAGGGCCAGGAGGTGGTGAGGCTGATGGGGCGGACGAGAACTCCCACTCGGCGTTCGTAACTCCCGTCTTTGCGTGCTCCTGTGGCCAGAATATAGGCCATTCCATCCGGTACTACGGCCCCATTGGAGGCGGTCGGAGTGGAGCCATCAAGATTGTTGAAGATCTGGAACTGCCACCGGGTGCTCTCGGAGTAATTGGGTTCTTGTTGGGATCCCTGGTAGCCAGAATCGAGAATCAACAATCTGATGGCGCTTGCCACTCCGGCTTCAGCCGCATAGAGCGAGCGCGCGGAGTTACCACGGACCTTGATCACGTTCAGACTGCCGAGGCTCATAGAAC
>JBJHCR010000248.1:0-9778 GCA_050486105.1 Vulcanimicrobiota bacterium | reverse complement strand
CGAACAGCACCCTCTGGCCGGGAGTTGGCGAGGTCAGGACACTGAGGGGAACGAAGCGATTCTCTACCTGTCGAACTCGGGGAGCTTTGAAGCTCTAGCCCGAGGAGAAAAACTCACCGGAAAATGGTCGGCGAACCTTGACGTGATGCCTCATCGGATCACTTTCACCTTTGATGAAGGTCACTCTTTCACCACCATCTTCAAGCTCCAAGGGAGCAATCTGCTGCTCGAGCCTACCCATGATTCTGAAACAGTGCCGGCCTCGTTTTCGGAGCAAGCCACCGTGTACCGCAAGCAGTCTTGAAGAGAGCCTCCTTCATAGTGCACCTAGTGCTGGCCGGCGCCTTGTGCAGTCAGGTGCTCAACGCTGCTCCTGACTGGGACAACCTGCCTGTATCCGTTCGTCCAGGTCAGGGAGTGTACTCTCTAAAAATCGGACAGCCCTTACCAGAAGACTGGCCGGAGGAGTTGGGCAAGCCCACTCGGATCTTGCCCTACCACGACACGGGGGAGGGCTATCGACGCATAACCTGGGGGAAAATTGAAGCCGGACAGCTCAAGAAAGGGATCACTCTCCTGGCAGTGGGTTTCGACCAGGACTGTCAAATTCTCGAGCTGCACCTCCGACGGATCAGGGCCTCTGTGGTGGGTACGGAAGTGTTCTTGGGATTGCCCGTCGATCGCCTCAAGACTCGGGCTAGTAAAGCTCAGCGGGACGGCGTCTCTACTTATGTCCTGCCCGGGCTCCATTTGGAGGTCGAGCAGGCCAAGATAACCGGCCTCAGGATAGCGCCCATGTCTGGAAATACCTGGCGCTTTGAAGAATGGACGGTGCGCCCTGGACGAGAAGTCGGCCCCCTGGCTCTGGGAGTCCCACCAGACAAGAGCTTATATGAAGAGTTGGGCCCCCCTTCGGCAACGGAGAGCGGCCGCCTGGTCTGGTCCTCACCGGAGAGGAATCAACTGCTGGAACTCACCTTGGACCCCAAAACGCGATCAGTGACTCGAATCCGCAGTTCTGGATTGGCCTGGAAAACCGATCGCGGAGTGACTCTTGGAGCCACCAGCAAGACTTTTTTAGAGAAGCATCCCGGTTCTCGTGCTGGCCTCGGTCTAGAGATCGATGAAACCGTCGTTCGACTACCTGGCCTGAGAGCCACTTTCCACCACGACCGATTGACGGGTTTCGACATTTATCCCATACCCAAGCAGCCATAAGGCTGTTGTGGGAATAGCGATCAGGACAAATGACGCTTAATGTGGCCTTGGCAGGGCATGGAATTCAGATTCTCAAGGACCTGACTTCGCAATTTCTTGCCGACCTCAGAAAGTTCAGTCAAGAGCAGGTGAAAACTTTCGTCTTCCACGATTTTGAAAGTCGAGACGTCTTTCCGAAAAGACTTGGCGTTGATCAAAGCGATGAGTCCCGGGCAACCTAGGGACAAAGTCTGCTGCTGGATGATGACCCCGTCTTCCAGAAATAAAAGGATGGCTAGGGGCGAGAGTTCTGCTCTCAGGGCAAAGGCACGCTCAAAACCCCATTTCTGAGAAGCCTCGGCTACCCCGGGGTCATAGCGGTTGGTAACCGTAGCGTGACTCTCATTAGCCAGTCTAAAACCTTCTCTGTCGATCGCCGGTTGCAAGAACTCTGCCAAATGATGTCGTCTGTCCACGGCACCTTTGATCAATCCCTGGCCTGAGGTCCATCGTTGATAAAGGGGAGCCCTTCTAGTTCCGGGATTTAGATCCGTGCGAATATCGTAACCCGGAAATCGAGGGGCCCCGAAAGGTCGTCGACTGACCATCCTTCCTTTTATCAGGACATCACAATCGGCAAAGTGGCAAGCATCATAGACCGTCTTATTCTCTCGATCGTAGGAACTCGGTCGTCTCAAGACGTAGTCGAGAATGTCGGTATTCAACGTGAACCAGCCTGAATCCAATTGCTCAGACCAATTCCTGCGAAGTCGAACCTCGAACCGAGTTTGCCGGTCAGAGACCTCTTCCGTCGCAGCGGTTCTCCAGCCTCCCGAGACCAGCAAGAACCGGCTCTGCCTTCCTCCGCTCTTAACTATAGCCTCGATGGACCGAGGCCGAACCGCCAGACTCCCCTGTAATCCAGCGGCGAGATGGCGAAGCGCCGGGGAACTCACTTCGTCATCAGCGATCAGATGAGCCAGCAAATCATCCACCGTGGAAAAGCCCGGTGGAACCGCATCGCAAACGAGGTCCACTCCCCTAACTCCGGCTTTGATGGAAACATTGTTGGCCTTGGCTAGATTGGCGGCTTGAATGATCTTCAGGATCCAATGATACCTTGATGGAAGTTGAAATTGCGCTAGGCGCTCCATCGCCTTGCGGGGATCTAGAGTGAAGGCTCCGCTCGATTCCGTCTCACCTTCAGCTCGAAAGCGTCCGAGCAAGTCCTCCACGCCCAAGATTCTACCGCTCATCAGAAATTCATTTGCCCGAAGCAGACTTGACCCCTTCCATTTCCAAACATTAGACCATTATTGAAAGGTCTCTGTGGCAAAAGTGAGAAATGTACTCATGGGAATGAGTGCTCGGGAAGAACGCGAGGGGGAAGATCGCGCCCGAGGGATATCGGCTGATAGTGACCACTCCACCGTAAGAACAGGGCAGACAGTATCGGCTCGGGGACGCCAATGGCTGCGCACGGGATTCGACCTGTTAATCGAAGGTGGAGGAGTTAGTCGCCGAATCCCTCTTTGTTATGCGCATATGACCATTGGCTCGCCCTCAGGTCCGAAGGACAACGATATTGTTCTCGAGGACGAAAAGCTGGCCAATAGGCAGGCGATCATTAAACTTATTCAGAGCAACGTTTTCTTCAACAACCTCAACCCTGGCCTCAGTATTCAAGTGAATGGTTCCGACTGTTCCTTCTCCCAACTCAACCCTGGTGACGTCCTCACCATAGGTGACTACAAAATCACCATACTGAGATTGTCTAAAGGGGTCGCTTTTCTTGAAGGGTATACCGATCCTCATCGTCACCGACAGTGGACTCTTTCAGAAACACGGACCACTCTAGGAAGGAAAGGCCGGAGAGAAAACCACGTGGTCTTGGAAGATGCCTCGGTCTCTCGAGAGCACGCAACCATCATCATGTCGGACGGACATTTCATCCTCCAACCGGATTCAGACCACCCTGTCTGGGTCAATTCTGACCCGGTCAAGGGTATGACGGTGCTCAACGACGAGGATCTCCTTCAACTCGGGCAACAGTTGCTCCGATTCCGAACCTATCGCGCCAAGAGTCAACCGAGAGCACTCATCCCAAGTGAAGCCACGATTCTCTTTTCGGACATTTGGAACTATACTTCCCTTTCAGAGAGTCGGCCGCTGGAGGAAACCATAAGTCAGCTCAACGAGGTCTACAAGAGCCTTGGACGAGTGATTCTCGAACATCAGGGTCTTTTGATGACCTATCTGGGAGACGCCATGATGGCGGTGTTCGGCTCCGATCAAGATGGCCCGGCAGACCCTGACACCCACGCAGAATTGGCAGTAAGAGCCGGATTAGGCATGCTTGAAGCCATACAGGAACTCAACAGACAGTGGCAGGGTCGGGGGGTCCCAGAACTTGAGATCGGAGTGGGGATAGCCACCGGTGAAGTGATGCTTGGAGATGTGGGCTTAACAGGGCATCGCGAGTTCGCCGCCATGGGGGACACCACCAATGTCGCTTCCCGCATTGAAAAGCTGACTAGGGAACACGGAATTCATCTTCTCATCAACGGAGAAACAGCTCGAAGAGTAGCCAAGGCGTTTGACTTAGCAGAACTGGGTACTGTAGAAGTGAAAGGGCGAAGAAAGCCGGTGGACCTTTACCAGGTTTTGGGTTCCATCACTTCGCTGTCAGAAAGTCCGGCAACTCGAGCCTGAAAGACCTTGAGTCTTGAGCTACCTACAACGCCTCCAGAGCTTATCCATTCAAAGAGAGTACAAATTTTCGGTGACTTATCCATCCAACCAAACAACCAGAAAGCAAAGACTGAAAGAGAAGTGGAATATCCACAGCGACTTTCAATTCTGGATCATCATGTTGGTCTTCAGCATCGCCGGCACCACTACAGTCTTGGTCCGAAGGCCGATTTTTGATTTTCTGGGAATCACCGGAGACACCAATACCCTTGTTTGGTTCTTGATGTGGCTGGCCGTCATTTTTCCCACCTATCAGGTTCTACTGATGTTTTGGGGTACTGTTTTCGGTCAGTTCCGCTTCTTTTGGGCGTTTGAACAGAAGATGTGGCGCCGCATGGGCTTGCTAAAGTAGCCTATTCATTTTACAGCCGTGGTGACTTCATCACTCGTCATCCAGGCCGTAATCCGGGCTGCTCCAAGAAAGCATTTCTCATAATAGGACTCTCGAAGGCTTGAAAACACGACTCCTCTGGAGCTGGAAGCGTGGATGAAGCTGCCCTCCCCGACGTAGATCCCGACATGGCTGATGCCCGAACCGTCGGTATTGAAGAAAAGCAGGTCACCGGGCTCCATCTCACCTGTTTCAACAGGAACAGCCGCTTCAAACTGATGATCCGCCATCCTAGGGATCACATGACCGTTCAGCCGAAAGACCTCATGGACAAACCCCGAACAATCCCAGCCGTTGGGGTCACCTCCTCCCCAACGGTACGGGAGACCGAGAAATCTCTTGGCCACCTCCAGAACCCGATGTGGAGGTTGAGGCTGCCAAGACCCGATGACCAAAGCTGACATAGGAGCCCAAGCCCTCCGGTCGTCAGCCAAGCGCACTTCTACCCAGCCACCTTCGGGATTGATGGTGGCCTGAGGTCCGTTCCTCTGGTCTCTCACCGACGGACCACTGGAGCCGAGTTGAACCTTCTCCTTTTCGAATCCAGTCAAATTCTGAGTGCCCAAGGGAGGGGGGCTTGCTGTCCAGACCGGTTTTTCTGCCCTAGGCAAGAGCAATCTCTGACCCTGAAGGATCTCGTCGCTATCCAACTGGTTCGCTTGCCGAAGTTGGGCCACCGATATTCCGTAGCCTTTTCCGATTCTCCAGAGAGTCTCGCCTCTCTGAACGGAATGCACTGGCCAGCCTCCACGAGGAGCAGGTATGACCACTAAGCCATCGACTCTGAGAGGTTGGTCTCGATTGGTCTGTTGGAGTGCTCGAGTATCCACTCCATAGATTTTAGCTAGAGTCTCCCAGCCCTGATTCGCCTCAACTGCATGCAGAACCGATCCCGGGGGAAGGACGATCTGCTGAGTGACGGAGTCTGCGGTCTCGCCCCAGGCTTGCCCTTGAAGTGCCAGGATCGCTAATAGAGTCAGAATTACCTTTCTCATCACTAAATGAAATTCTCTCGATTGAAGCACCACCCTGGTGGTTCCCTTAGGGATCGAAAGTTAGAGGTCCAACCAGAAACCCGGCAAGCCGAAGACATTACGAAGTCCGAGCATGGCGAAGTGCATCACCCACTAAAGTACCGATATGACGATCCCAGGCGAACCGGAACAGCGAGCCTGAGGTACCCTGGATACCCATGGTCCTTCGAGACCGGGATGGCAACGCTTACGCTTCCAGGCGATGGGAGGGTTTCCGGTTGGACCATTAGGGCCTGTCGACGTTCAACTCTCACCCGTCACTCACCGTAAGGGAGGGTACCCCGGGAGCGGGCACCTGCCACCCACCTGCATGGGTATCGGTCTCTGAAAAAAGGAACCTTCGGGCGAGCACTTTAGTTTCCACTCAGACTCTCATGGGGTAGGTGTAGAAACCTATGTGGATATGTGAACTTTTAGCCCCAGCCGGGGACCTCGAAGCCTTAGAGGCGGCCCTTTCCGCTGGAGCTGACGCGGTATATTTCGGACTAGACGAAGGCTTCAACGCAAGAGCCCGGGCAACCAATATATCGATCGACCAACTCAAGAGCACTGTCACGACTATCCACCGTGCCGGAGCGAGAGCCTATCTTGCCCTCAACATTCTTGTCTTCGAAGAAGAACTTCCCGCACTGGAGCCCCTCGTTAGACGCGTTGCCGAGGCCGGAATCGACGCTCTGATCGTCCAGGATCCGGGCCTCGCCCTCCTAGCCAAAGCGGTCTGCCCGGACTTAGAGCTCCACGCCTCCACCCAGATGACCATCTCAAGTCCCGAGGCGGCTCCTTTTGCCCAAAGTCTAGGAATAACGAGAATCGTGGTCCCAAGGGAGCTCTCGGTGCAAGAGATCGCCTTGTTTCGAGCCGGAACCGACATCGAGCTTGAAGTCTTCATCTACGGTGCCCTTTGCGTGTCCTGGAGTGGGCAGTGCCTATCCTCGGAAGCCTGGGGGGGACGCTCGGCCAATAGAGGACATTGTGCCCAAGCTTGCCGCCTACCCTACTCTCTGGTGGTCGATGGGGAAGTACGTCCTTTAGGCAGTACCGAGTATCTCTTGAGCCCTAGAGACTTGGCGGGCTTTCAAGCGGTGAGTGAGTTGACTCGATTGAAAGTGCACACCTTGAAGATCGAAGGTCGACAAAAGAGCGCTCAGTATGTCTACCACGCCGTCAAGAACCTGAGGGAATGGCTGGACCTGACCCCAGCCGAGCGAAGCGAGCCAGCACACCTGTCCAACGTTTCTCGAGACCTTAGCCTAGTCTACTCTCGGGGGCTGAGCGAAGGCTTTTTGGCTGGTAGCGATCATCAAACCTTGGTAGAAGGATTAACTCCTCGACATCGTGGACTACTCTTGGGCCAAGTGCGAGACCTGGAAGGCTCAAATGTCTTCATCGAAGAGAAGCGCGGAGCGGAATCCCCTCTGAAAGGACTAGACTTCGAGCCAAAGCCCGGCATGGGAGTGGTTTTCCGTCAAGGAGAAGCGCAAGAATCCGAGCAAGGCGGCCCCATCTTTAAGGTCGCAAGAACGCGTCAAGGATGGTCCCTCGGATTCGGTCAGCCAGGGCCGGACCTCAGAAAGGTTCGAAAGGGCGCCGAAGTCTATGTGACCAGCGATCCGGCCCTGCAGATCAAGAAGTTTCCCCCACCCTTGAACCGAATCCCCCTCAAGTTGAGATGCAGTGGTGGGGTCGGGAGCCCACTGCGGGTGGCTGTTCAAGGCCCTCACCTGGCAACCACTCAGGAAAGCGAGATATCGCTTCAAGTGGCTCAAAACAGAGCATTGACTCGAGATATCTTGGAGGAACAACTCGGAGCCTTGGGAGGGACCCCTTTTCGCTTGGAAGAGCTTTCATGGCCGAACTCGGAAGAAGTCTTCTTGCCTCTAAAATCCCTGAGAGAGCTCCGCCGCTCTCTTGTTGCCGAACTAGAGCTTCAGCTCGGCCAGGTTCGGCATCGCAAGCTTTCAGATGGTCCCCAATTGCCGAAACTCCGACCTTTCGTACCAACTCCCAGTTCTCATGGGGAATCGAACTTGGTAACACTGTGCCGGACCCAAGAACAGCTGGAGGCAGCTATCGCTTGTGGGGTGGGCGAGGTCGAGTTGGACTGGATGGAGTTGGTGGGGTTGAACGCCGCCGTAAGCCGGGCTCGGGCAGCCGGTCTCAAAGTGGGCCTAGCCACGGTCAGAGTCCAAAAGCCAGGGGAAGAAGTCTACGATAAGCGCCTTGAAAAATTGAATCCCGACTCGGTTCTGTTGCGGCATTGGGCGGGCCTCGTTTATTTCAGCAAACTCGATCGCCGACCGATCCTCCATGGAGATTTCTCCTTAAATGTGACCAACTCGATCACCGCCCACCACCTCCTCAAGCTGGGCTTGAGCACAGTGACGGCGTCGCACGATCTCGACTCCAAGCAACTGTTGAACCTACTGGACCAAGTGGACCCGAAACGGGTTGCTGTAACCATTCATCATCACATTCCAACGTTCCACACTGAACACTGCGTCTACTCCCACCTGCTTAGCAATGGCAAAGATTACCGCACCTGCGGCCGTCCTTGTGAGCGCCACCAAGTGGCGCTCAAAGACCGCGTCGGACTAGAGCATCCGGTGATCGTAGACGTGGGTTGTCGAAACACTGTTTTCAATGCCCAGGCTCAAAGCGGGGCCTTTCTGGCGAGATCTCTTCAAGAGCGCGGTGTGCGAAGATTTCGGGTCGAGTTGGTCCGGGAGAGCCAAGAAGAATCCCGCACTGTGCTCGAAGCTTACAGGGAGCTCCTCAACGGCCGTTTGAGCAGCGATGATCTTGTTGAGCGGCTCGAGACCCTAGAACAATTCGGTGTCACGCGAGGCACCATGGACGTTATCACCGTCTCTTCTTCAGCTTGAGACCATAGGCCGATGGATCGCTTGCACCAAGTTGAAAAGGCAACCAAACGGGCAGAAAAAGAATGAGCGCGGACCAGTCGGATCCGCGCTCATTCTTTTCTGGGACTCCTTGAGACTATCCGTGCTGTCCCCCTTCAGAGATAGGCACCAAGGGCTGACCACTGAATGGACAGTTGGTCCCGCTATGCCAGGTCTGAATGTCTGGATACACCGGGCTCTGAAAGAGCTTTTCACGGAAGATCCCGTTGGCACTTACGATCCAAGCGTCGGCCACGTTCCAACCTTCAGGAGTGCGGTTGACGAAGAACTCTACTCCAACGTTGGAGGGAATGGTGCTGTCACCTAAGACACCTTCAAAACCGGCGACCACGGAATAGGTGTCGTCATCGATGGTGAAAATCACTGGAGCTTGCACCAAGCCTAGGCTCCAAATTTGGTTCTCGAAAGCCGGGTCAGGCAACAAGAACTTCTCTTCTACGGTCCGCAAGCCAACGTATTCGGAAACCCCAGCTAGAATTTCTTCTTCCAAGCGTCCGAAAGTCATTTCGGGAGTGCTTGCGTCCTCTCTGTAGGCACGACCGGCAGGCGCTGCTGCAAGCTGCTGTTCTTCGCCGACAGCGGCTGCCATCTGACCGCCGACCTCAGGTGCTGGGTAGTAGGTCGCCTGCTCACCATAGAAGGAGTACGGGTCGAACGTACTATAATTCTGATGAGAAAATCCTCGACTTACCCCGAAGCCATCGTAGATGGAGTAGTGGCCCATTCCCAGACCCCAGCCTCCCATTCCCATTCCCATTCCTAGACCCATGCCCCATCCACCGAGGCCCATGCCTCCCAGGCCGTTCCACCAGTTAGAGTACACGGGCATGACTCCGTAGTACCCATAGCCAGCCATGGGAATCGGGCAGGTGTTGATATTGTTGTTGATGGAGATGTGAGAGCCACCGTGGTTCCAGTTTTCGTGGCCATTTGACCATCCTCGACGGCCCTGGCGGTACTTGGGCTGGGCTGCAGCGTAATACTGACTGCTGGATTGGTTGTTGACATAGACGTTCTGAGAGTTCGACACTATCTGAGTAGCCGGAGGTGCCGGTCTCACCAACTGGGCGGCTCCCGATCCTCGACGCTGGTCACGGACGCGAGGGTTAGACTGAGCCTGGTTGGTTCGAACTGGAGCGGCCTGATGTCCTGAACTGTTCTTGGTGAAAGTCCTACCGTCTCTCCCCTCACCCCTGTGAGCTCTGGTTGGTCGATTGTCAAAAGCTCCTTTCTGACGCTCTCCTGAGCTCACCGAGCGCTCGCCGCGCTGGCCTCGATTGTCCCACTGGGGAGCTCGGTTGTTGCCGCGAGCCTCAGCCTGTACCGGCTGGGTGTTTCGGTTAGGATTCACCGAGCGCTCGCCGCGCTGGCCTCGATTGTCCCACTGGGGAGCTCGGTTGTTGCCGCGAGCCTCAGCCTGAACCGGCCGAGTGTTCTGGTTTGGCTTCACCGAGCGCTCGCCGCGCTGGCCTCGATTGTCCCAC
>JBJHCR010000247.1:0-9805 GCA_050486105.1 Vulcanimicrobiota bacterium | reverse complement strand
CCCCGATAACGGATGATCCCATCGACCACTTCGTCGGGCTCTTCACGCCAATCGATGCCGTAATCTTGAGGCACGGTGATCTCAATCCGTCGCTCGTTAGGAACGACCTTGGCGGCGATTTGTTCCGCCAGGCGTCGCCCTTGAGTGGAAAGCCCGGGGAGAGCCGTTTGTGAAGGGTGAGTGCTATTGGCCACGGTGTTGACGTGAAAGTGGGCCTTGGCCTCATCCGGTAAGGTGGCTGCTAGAGGGTGTTCTTCCAGCTTGGTGGCTTGGTACCCGACCCCTTGGACTACAGCGGCGTATTGGTCTTGCTGGAAAGGCAGACTGTTCGGGGGAGCAAGCCCCTTGCTCAGGGCTTCAATATGGTTCTCAGCCAGTTTTGCTTGGACTTGAGGATCCTGTACCTGGACGGCCAAGGTCCCTTGTCCGGTGGGTTCCACCGCCATGCTATTCTCGTCAAAGTAAGAGCCCAATTCCAACAGCCTCACTCGACCACTCTGCTGCAATTCAAAGATCTCCTGGAGGCTTCTCGGAGTCACTGGAGTGCCGAAGAAGCGATAGGTGTCAAAGGCCTCTTTGGAGCGCTCCGGGTGATCTAGGCTGCCCTCTATCACCGCTTGATGAAAGTTTTCCGCCGGGACTTGAACCTGAGCCACTTCGAGGCGTTCTTTGACAAACAGGTCGATCTTGGCCTGGGGGTTCAGGTGGGCGATTTCCAGGGCGCCTTTGATGGCTGACTCTCCGCTTCCCACCATGGCGATCTTGGAGCCCTCGGGGAGGGAAGCTAGAGTCTGCCGCACGGATTCGTCCCCAAGGAGGCGGTCATTGATCACCAGAGCCCGCTGCTCTTCTCCCGAGGCGATTCGGCTCAGGGCTGAGGCTTGGGCCTGAGGGTCGCTGGCCTGGCCTAAAATCAAGGTTTGATCGGGGGCCTTCTCGGCCGCTTGGTCCAGCACTTTCAACATTCTGGCCTTTTCGCCTTGGGTCCCAGTGAGACCAGTGGCCAACACCAACTCTTTGGCCTTGATGCGATGCCCGCGCGAGGTGGTAACGGTGAAGAGCCCGTCCTCAAAAGTCACCTCTTGCACCGGAGAGCGTTCACTGAGAACCGCACTCTCAAAGTCGTGAGCCAGAGAGTAGGCCAGATTAGATAGGTGGTTGTACAACTCACCCCGGGTGGCTGGCGAATTTCGGTTGTCCACCAGACTGTCTTCTGGGACTCCGTGGATCTCACGGCCGGTGAGACTAAGATATCCCTCGCGACCCTGTCTGGCGTGCGCTCGATCCTGGGGAAGGTTTCCAGACAAGCTCAAGGGATGGTCGATAGTGGCGTGGGAGTGACCTTCTCGCACTAAATTGGTGAGGTCCACCGAGGTTCGCATATGGTGCACAGGTTTGGCTCCAGCATCAGAAAAAGCTGTTCCGGCTAGTTCGGATTCGAAGCAGACCACTCGTCCACCTCGGCGTGCGAGTTGCCAAGCGGTCGTTAGACCGCCGGGTCCGGCTCCGATGACCACCGCGTCGGCCACTGGGATTTGCTCACCATTCTGGTCTTGGGAGGTCTCCCAACCTTGGGACACTGCTTTCAGGGTGAGATGGCCAGGAGAGACGTAGAAGTCCATAGGTCGATAGAGACCATCACCGGTCTGTTGGGGGTGGCGAACCAGACAGAATTGCTCGTTCTCTAAATCCCTCAAGATAAGAAGGTCTCGATGGTTTTCCGAACCCTGTCGAGGTTTGTAAGGACCTATTCGGCCCGTCTCGAAGGCTTCTCGGCGTATTTCAGCTTGCTCGGAAGTCAGGCTCCCGGATTCGACGGCTTTTTCCAACTGTTTCTCGTAAGTCTGCCGGTTTTTCTCTGAAAGCTCGCTCAGCTTGAGAGTTTCTGAGTTGGGTTTGTAATAGACGTCCTGAATGTGGGCAGGGAACGTGTCCCTTGGGGCGGGCTCTTTAAAGACCTGGTCGACTGGCCGCGTCTTGGGGGACCGATCTGCCTGCATGGGACTCTGACCTGAAGAGACTATCATCATACGAGTATACTGCACAGGTGCGATCAGAAGAGTGGTATAAAGTTACAAGGTTGTGACCTTTTTGACAGTCGGCAAGTATTTTGGACCGGGTCGAGAAGGTGCTGGTCTATGAATAGACTACTGATGATTTTGTTGCTTGCGTTTCTGGTGGGTGGGACACCCTCCTCCGTGCTCGCCGAGGGAATGACCCCTCTCGATGTTGCCAACCTGTCCATGGTCGGCGGGGCCGAAATCTCGCCCGATGGCAAGTATATCGCCTATCTGTCCATGGAGGCCCGAGATCTTACGGATCCGGATTTCGAAAATGGAGCGGCTCGACGCGTACTTCGCCTCTACAACGTGGCCACGGGAGCTGACCGGGTATTTATCGGTTGGGACGAGCGTCTCCGCAACCCTCAATGGACAGCGGACTCTCAATATTTGACCTTCCTTTCTAAGCGAGAGAAAGACGATAAAACCAGCCTGTATCGCATCCCTGTAGACGGAGGAGAGGCGCAAAAAGTTCTGAGTTTTGCCGAGAACATTCAAGGTTACAGCCTAGCTCCCAATGGACGACAGCTCGCTTTTGTTGCTCAGAAGAGCAAATCTGCTCAGGATAAGAAACTTGAAAAGTTGGGCTTCAATCAAGAAGTCTTTGAGGAGGACTGGACCTACTCCAAGCTCTTTGTCACCGAGCTCGAGGCCGACACCAAGAAGCTTGAGCCTCTGCCCGTTGAAGGCCACGTTTCTGAAGTGCACTGGAGCCCCAAGGCCGGGAGCAACGATTTGCTGATCGTCACCGCGCCAAACCCTGGGGTCGATGCCAGCTTGATGTATCGAAGGGTACATCTGATGAAAAGCAATGGGGACGTGATCGGGGCTATCGCCAATCCGGGCAAGCTAGGGAAAGTGGCTTGGAGCCCGGACGGAGCAAGGGTGGCTTTGACTGCTGGGACGGATATCAACGATCCCGATGACGGCAACCTCATGGTTGCCGAAGTGTCCACCAGAATCTTGAAGGACCTCACAGCCGGGATGGAAGGTCGGGCCGACGACTTCGCTTGGCGCTCAGCCGACGAGTTGGTTGTGGCCATGAGTTTCGGGGTGTCTTCGAAGCTGGTGGGCATCAAGGCTGATGGAGTAAAGAGAGATCTAGCTTTTGGCAGCTCGGTGAACAACCGCTCGGTCAGTGTCTCCCGGAACGGCAGGACGGTGACGGTGGCGGACTCGCCTTCCTATCCCAGTGAATTGTTTCTGGATGGAAAGAGACTGACGGATTCTAACCCCTGGCTTAAGTCCAAGCAATTGGCTAAGCAAGAAGTGATCACTTACGAAGCCCGGGATGGGTTGAAGATCCAAGGTATGCTGATTCGCCCTCTGGATGGAAGAGAGCCTGCCCCGCTGATCATGGTGGTTCACGGGGGACCAGAAGCTCACTACGACAACGGCTGGCTCACCGCATACAGCATGCCGGGCCAAGTGGGAGCAGCTCAAGGGTACGCCGTTTTTTATCCCAACTATCGGGGGTCTACCGGGCGAGGACAAGAGTTTACTCGTTCCTCTCAGGGGGACCCAGCCGGGGCCGAGTTTGACGATTTGGTCGACGCCATCGACCATTTGGTCAAGATCGGTGTTGCCGATCCCAAAAAGGTTGGAGTGACCGGGGGCAGTTACGGGGGCTACGCCACCGCTTGGTTGTCCACCCGGTACACCGACCGGATCGCCGCAGGTGTCATGTTCGTGGGAATCTCCGATAAGTTCAGCAAGGTGGGCACCACCGATATCGCCGATGAGGAGTATCTGGTCCACGCGCGTAAGCGCCCTTGGGATGACTTTCAGTTCTTTCTTGAGCGCAGTCCCATCAACTATGTGAAGCAGGCCAAGACGCCGCTTCTCATCATGCATGGGAAAGATGACCCGCGCGTTCATCCCACTCAGTCGATGGAACTCTATCGGTTTTTGCAAATCATCGGAGAGACCCCCGTGCGCCTGGTGCTCTATCCGGGCGAAGGACACGGAAACACCAAGGCCGCGGCTCGGTACGACTATAGTTTAAGACTCATGCGATGGTTCGATCACTACTTGAAAGGTGAAGGTGGAGAGAAACCGGCTTATCCGGTGGACTATGGATTGCCCCACCTCGAAACCAAAGGAGATTCAGAGCAGGGATAGGTTGAGCTCGAACGATGAGACAAGATTGGCGCGGGACTTCTGCAAGTCTCGCGCCAATTTTCTAAACAATAAAAGAACTCCGCCTCATTGTTGCCAGGAGGCGGAGTACTAGGTAGGATCTCTGACCCGAAAACGGGTGAGAACCAGTACTTAGGGGATTGTTGTGCTTCTCCATTCTAGGTATTATTGTCGGTTTCGACATGACGAAACAGTTAGAACCAAATGAGAGTTCAATGAAGGGCTGAAGGGAAAAAGCGAGCTCGACTCGGATGTGTTTTTATGAATGGGTATCACAACCAAATCATAGACGCCTTGGTCATGTCTGGAGGAGGCGCGCGGGGAGCCTATCAAGCAGGGGTGCTCTATGGACTCTACGAGCAAGGAATCATTTCCCAGGGACCCTCTCCATTCAAGGTGCTGGTTGGGACTAGTGCCGGTTCGGTTCATGCAGCGGCCTTAGCTGCTCAGGCTGACGACCTGCCCCGGGCAATTCTGGAGTTGATGGAAGTTTGGAGTTCAATTCGACCAGAAGACGTTTTCAGGACCGATCCCATCGCACTTGGTAATATCGCTTACCACTGGGTGAGAGATCTCACCTTTGGTGGTCTGATCGGTGGCGTAACTGCGAAAGCTCTCCTAGACACCTCACCCTTGATGCGTACCCTGAGGCGCATCCCCTTTTACCGGATAGAAGGTCTAATCGACTCGGGTCACCTCAACGCTTTGGCTATTCCTGCCACTGAGTACTACAGTAAGGACAGCGTGGTCTTTGTCCAGGGGCGGGAAGACCTCCCTAGATGGAGCAAGGTTCGTGCCCGGGTGGAGAGGGTGAATTTTGACAGCGGCCACGTCTTGGCTTCGAGCGCCATCCCGTTGTTTTTTCCCACAGTGGAGCTCGACGGGCGCCATTTTGGGGATGGTTGTATTCGCAACACCTCTCCACTGGCGCCGGCTATCAGGCTAGGAGCCAATCGGATTCTAGCGGTGGGAGTGCACGAAAAGGCCGGGGAGTATCAGTATCGCAGGCCCTCGGTGGCCGACGTGGCGGGGACGGTGCTCGATGCCGTGATGATGGATGCTATGGAGAAGGACATCGCTCATTGTCATCGGATCAACGAGAGTCTAGTAGGTAAAGACGACGGTGAGTTTCGCACCGTAGAAGTGTTTTGGTTGGCTCCGTCCAAGCCGTTTGCTCCCCTGGCCGAAGACATGATGAACCGCATCCCTTTCTTGATTCGTTACCTTTTGCGGGGCTTAGGGAGCGACCACTCAGCTTCTGAGCTAGCGAGCTATCTTCTTTTTCACGGGGATTTTTGCCGAAGACTTATCGACCTTGGTCGACAAGATGTGGCGGCGCAGCGAAGACCCCTGGAAGAATTCTATGGGCTTTGAGGCCCATGGTCACCGATGAACCGATAGCGGACCTTCTTGTCAGACCTGGGTACCACTATGGCCCGATAGACGCCCCAGCCATACGGGTAGGCTTCAGGAGGCGGCGGCTCGAGAACAAAGGTCACCACAATCTCTTCTTCATCTTCGATAAGGTTGTGTAGTTCAGGTACAGCAGATAGGGTGTCAGAGCGCACCGCAAGCAAGACCATCTCGGTGGTGAACTCCCAGGGCAGAGTGGTTCTCAGAGGGTCCGGGTTTTCTTCCGGGGGTCGCCTTTTGCTGGGGAGTATTGGGGGGATACGCTGTTGGAACCTTTGATAGTCTTCCTTCGTCCGAATGGTCTCTCCATGACAGCCCGATCCGGCCTCTACCAAGATATGCCCTTGGTATTGCTTGGACTTTTCTTCTGATTGAGCGAGAGAGGCTCCCGTGACGGTGAGCACGGTGAAAACAAGAAGCAAGAAGTTTTTCACTGAGAAGCCTCTCTCAACGTTCGGCCCTCAGTATCGATAGACCGCGATCAGCTCAAATTTGTCAGGAAGACTGCTTTTCGGCACCACGTGAACGGCCGTCCCATTGGCGTAGGCGGTCAACGCGGCGAATTCAGCCATGTCTTCGGCACCTTCAGTTCCTGCTGGCGCAAGTTCGACTTGCAGGGTTTCTTCATTGAAGTGTCCGGGACGCTCAACTCCCTCTCCGATCAGTAAGCTTTCTACTCGACCTTGCACAATGGCAGGGACGATGTCTTCCCAAGTGTCGGAAGCTAAACCGGCGCTTTTTCTCTCCTGGTAACGAGCGACGATCCTCTCTCGTTCCTGGTCCAGTTGGGGAACGAATAGTTCCCATGCCTTCCGGTGGAGGTCGTTGGAGTGAATTCGTTCTGGGCTTCCGGAGAGGGTTGGTTTCAAGAGTTTAGAGTAGCCGGAGATCTCTCGGTAAACCGAAGTCACGTTGTCTACACCTGCCAGCATCAAATGCATCTCAGAGTTGGCTAGAAGCCTGGAGGTCTCCCGTTCCACCTCCCTAAGAAAGGCTTGGAGCTCCTGCTTTTCCTCTCCCGTGCCGGTGTGTCCGTGGACCATGCTTCCTCGTTGGCCTCCTCCGCGTGAGGCGGTGCTCCGAGCTTGCAAGTGGGTCTCGCGGTCAAAGTTCTTGGACCATTCAGCCAAGCTCACCGGGTATTCGGTGTGATCGAACTCTCGAACTCCGTAGATCGAACATTCCAAGAGTCGGATCCCGTTTAGGCTCAGGGCCAGTAAGGCAAAGCGGGTCTGGTAGTTTAATAGGCCGATGAGTGGTTTCAGACGGAACCTGTCTGAAATGGTGACCTCTTCTCGAAAATTCTGAGGAAGGCGATAGACCTTATAAGTGTCGGGTGAAAGAAAAATCGCCAGTCCATCGCTCTGATAAGACCAGAATGGAGTGTCGATGAAGAGGGGCTCCAAGGGCTTCAAGAACGCTTCGACTTCCCGGCTACGGAGACCGAACTTACTGAGGCGGTCTTCAGCTTCTCTGACCAAATTCTTTAATCGGATGACCTCTTGCTGGGTATCTCGGCCTCCGCTTGAGCGAGTGGGCATATAGAGGCTGAGGGATGGGGCGCTGCGCTCAGTGATAAGGGTGTGAAATTCGGCTTGAGTGAGGGTAGACATACTTGTTCGTTCCTTTCTTTATCATCTCTAAAGAACTCTTGCTTAGCCCTTTCGTTGAGTCAAGGGCAAACCCTTGACTCTTTCAAAAGCCCGCACTGTCACACTTTGATTGGGAGGTTGCCAGCGAAGCCGTGTGAAACGCACTCCTTGCAGTCTTGAACCAGTATGAGTGAGTCGACCAGGGAAATACAGGAAGCCGTCACTCCGGTCCACCATCTCGATGTGGAACAGGTCTTGGCGCGCTTGTCTAGCGATCTTGAACGAGGCCTGAGCACTGAAGAGAGCTCGAGAAGACTGGAGCGCTGGGGTCCTAACGCCTTGGCTGAAGTTGAGCCCATCAGCAAATTGGCCATTCTGTTGCATCAGTTCCAGAGCCCTTTGGTCTACATCTTGCTGATCGCTTCCGTGATCACCTTATCCATGCAAGATTATGTAGACACCGTCTTAATTCTCGGTGTGGTAGGACTCAACGCGGTGATCGGGTACATCCAGGAGTTCAACGCTGAAAACTCGGCTCGAGCTCTCATGCGATTGGTTTCCCCTCAAGCAAAGATCTTGCGCGGAGGCAAGGAGTTGCTCGTCGAGAGCCGAGACTTGGTGCCCGGTGACGTGGTTCTGCTGGAATCGGGGGTGCGCATACCGGCTGATCTTCGGCTCTTCAAAGTGGTGCAATTGACGGTGGATGAATCGGCCTTGACCGGAGAGTCTCTGCCGGTTTCCAAGAGCACCGATGCGGTTGAAGAAAAGGTGGTGATCGGGGATCGCCGCTGTATGGCCTATGCCGGGACCGTGGTTTCCGGAGGTCGAGGTCGCGGACTTGTGGTGGCCACCGGGGTGCAGACCGAACTGGGTCAAATTTCGGAATCGGTGCGAGAAGAGGTGCGCCCGGACAGTCCTCTACAGCAGCGAATGACCAAATTCGCCCATCTCATTGGGTACATCGTGGCTAGTTCGGCCTTGGTCTCCTTTGTGGTGGGAGTTCTGTTCGGAAAGCCGGCCGACGAGATGTTTCGCGTTGGGGTGGCTCTCGCTGTGGGGGCTATTCCCGAAGGTCTCCCTGTCGTCCTGACCATCACTTTGGCCCTCGGGGTCAGAAGGATGGCCAAGAGGAACGCCATCATTCGACGACTTCCAGCCGTAGAGACTTTGGGGAGCACCACGGTTATCGGTTCGGATAAGACCGGGACCTTGACCGAGAACCGCATGACGGTGAAGAAACTTTGGACTTTCGTTGAGGACATTAAGATTGACTCCGAGGCCCAACCAGAAGAGCGGTTGCAAGGCGCGGAGACTCTGAGGGAACTGCTCAATGCCGGAGTGTTTGCCAACGAGGCGCAACTGGGGGAAGAGTCGGACGAAGAGAACTCCGGCGACCCCACCGAACTCGCGCTTCTGGTCGTTGCCCAGCGTTTTGGTCTACCACTCAAGAAGCTGCGAGGGGAGACTCTGGAATGCGGGCATATTCCTTTCGAATCGGAACGTCAATTCTCCGGAAGCTATCGGCAGACTGCCCAAGGTACTCGCTTGTACGTTAAGGGGGCGCCGGAGAGAGTGCTTTCCATGTGTACAGGTCAAATGTCTGAGACTGGAGAGGAGTCGCTTCAGAGTGAGAAGGTGCTTCGACAGGCTGAAGAGATGGCTGCCCAGGGTTTGAGGGTTCTGGCTTTCGCCATCAGTCCGTTGAACGCTGATGTCGATTCCGAAGAGTTGACTCCGACTGGGCTCATATTCTTGGGCCTACAGGGTATGCTCGACCCCCCAAGGGAGGGTGTCAAAGAAGCGATTGCTGGTTGCAAGCAGGCTGGATTGAAGGTGATTATGATCACTGGAGACCACGCCCGGACTGCTCTGGCGATCGGCATTAAGCTAGGTTTGGCCGATTCCGACTCCCAGGTTGTCGCCGGTCAGGACTTTGAGGAGATGACTCAGGAAGACCTGATAGAGCGTCTCGAGAAAACCAGCATATTTGCTCGAGTTTCCCCGGATCATAAGCTCCGAGTGGTCCAGGCTCTGCAAGCTCGAGGCGATGTGGTTGCCGTCACCGGAGACGGAGTGAACGATGCTCCGGCCCTCAAGGCTGCCGATATCGGGGTGGCCATGGGTAAAGAGGGCACTGATGTGGCTCGGGAAGCCTCGGACATGATACTGGCCGACGACAACTTCACCAGCATTTACGCGGCGATAGAAGAGGGCCGAATCACGTTCGACAACGTTCGAAAGGTCACGTTTTTCCTGATTTCAACAGGAGCGGCCCAAATCTTCATGATCATGATCGCTCTCTTGCTCGACTGGCCACTGCCACTTTTGCCTGCCCAAATCTTGTGGCTGAATCTGGTCACCAATGGCTTGCAGGATGTGGCTTTGGCCTTCGAGCCCGGGGAGCCGGGAGTTACTGAGCGCCCACCTCGGAGGCTCGATGTAGGGATCGTCTCGAGTGTCCTCTGGGAAAGGACTATCCTTGCTGGAGCCGTCATGGCTTTGGGGACGCTCTACGTGTTCTATGAAGCTTACTCCAGCACTGGGGATCTCACGGCCGCCCAAACCTTAGCGCTTCATACCATGGTGATTTTTCAGATTTTT
>JBJHCR010000246.1:0-9930 GCA_050486105.1 Vulcanimicrobiota bacterium | reverse complement strand
GAGTTGGGGCTCGAGCAAAGCTCCCACTGGTGGCTCATCAGAGGCTTGCGCTGTCGACTGCGGCTCCTCGGGAGGCTCTCGATGCTCTTCAGACTCCTGCCCTGAAAGAGAGAGTTGACCTTCTTCATCTTGTTCCACCTCCGAAGGCCCGTCTGGCACGACTTCGACTACGGCATCGACTTGCGCCTGCTCTTCAGATTGATGTTCACCGACAAAGGGTTCGATGGAAGCGGGAATCTCGGCCTCGTCGATATCACTCGACAGGGCCGTCACTTCTTCAGAAATGTCCTGAGAAGTTTCCAGACTAACCTCAGAAGGCAGGGCATCGACTTCGTGCAGGCCAGGAGTTTCTTGGATGGCATCCTCTTGGCTCTCTCCAACCGATGACTGGTCCTGCACTGTGCTTGCACGGTCTATTTCTGGAGAGCTAGTCTCTGAACTTGAGAATGCTCCTTCAGGCCTCTCAATCGAGGACTCGCTTGCCTCCGAGGGCTCAATTCCGATGGCTTCAACTACGGGGTGAAGCGCCCTATCCGAATCCCCAGGGTCCTGCTCGTGCGCCTCAATGGGGGGAAGGCTTCCATCCCCTTCTTGAAGCTGAAGCTCGCTCTCCGCTTGGGAGACTTTCTCTCCTGCGCTGTCGGAACCCTCAAAGTTCTCGACGGCCTCTGGGTCCGGTTCTTGAGCCGAAACCAACTCCGCCCGAGGTCGCGAGACCAGAGACTTGTTCTCATCTCGCAACTTCTCCAGGTGTCGCAATTGCTCATCAACAGATATCAGACGTTTTTTGGCCTCTTCCACATGGTACTCGTGAATGACCACACCGGGCTGCAAGGTTACGTTTCTGGTGCGCTCTTGAAGCTCCCGATTAAAAATGGTGCGTTGTATCCTCAGCCTCAGTTTGGCTTCTTCAAAAGCCCTCTCGGAAGTGGGTTCCAGGAGGATCTCATTGAGATCAGCCGGAGGGGGAACTTCTTGACCCAAGATATTCGCAAGCATACGGGCTTCAACGTTCTCAGGATCAAGCTGAAAGAGTCTTCTCAACTCGTCGTAGGCTTCGCTGTGCATCTTCTGACCCTGATAGATCTCAGCTACTGCTAAGTGAGCTTCGGGAACAGGTCGCTTTCTCACCACGTCCTGATAGGCTGTCAACGCTTCCAGTCGCAGACCTCGACGAAAAGACGCCTCAGCCAAAGCGAGAACTGTCAATTCATCGTTCGGCTTTTCCGCCAGGATTCGAGCAAATCGCTCGAGCTTGCGCTCCAAAGTTGTAAGTTGCTCTCCGTTCAACATCGCTCATCCTTTCCCGAGACACAGGGCAGAGAAAAATAAAAAATGCTCCCCTCACCAAGTTCGCTCTCAACCCACGCTCGCCCACCGTGAGCCTGCGCAATATTTTTTACATTGGCGAGTCCAAGACCGGTTCCTCCAGTCTCTCTGGTGAGTGAATTGTCTACTCGATAGAACTTCTCAAATACCAGATGGAGGAAGCGCGAGTCAATTCCAACCCCGTGGTCTCGAACCGAAACGACGGCTTCATTGCCATCAAAGTCGATGCCGACGTCTATGGCCCCTCCCTTGGGCGAATATTTGACAGCGTTGGACAGAAGGTTGGTCACAGCTTGAGTCACCAGCATGGAATCTATCTCGAGTATGGGATCGGCTGAGCCGTTGCGGAAATGAAACTCGTGGTCCGGCTGGGTTTCTCGAAAGGCAGGCAAACAGTCTCGAACCAGGGGACCTAGGTGCTGCCGCTCTTTCTGCAAGACGAAGCGACCGGCTTCAAGACGAGTGAGATGCAGAAGTTGATCGATGAGATTTTGCAGTCTCTGGCATTCCGATTGACATATCGTGAGAAAGTGGTTTCTCCTTTCTTCAGGGAACTCACGCACCAAGAGCAGCTCCAAGAAGGCCCCAATAGTTGTAATGGGGGTTTTCAGTTCGTGACTGACCATGGAGAGGAATTCAGACTTCATCCGCTCCAGTTCGCGTTTTGAGGTTTCATCTCGAAACACCAGAACGGAGCCTTCTTCTCGTCCATCCAAGTACAGGGGAGTCGATACCACTATGAGATACTTTTCACCAGACTCCAAGCCCGTCTGACCCTGCGGAAACAGAGATGAGTGTTCCGTCCAGAGAAGTCCCAAGTCTTGACCCACCAGAGGCCTAAGCAATTCTCGTGCAACCTGATTGGAAGTGAGAACCCTGCCTTCAGGATCGAAAACCACGACTCCGTCGGCCATAGAAGACAGGGTTGCCTGAAGTCTCTCGTGTCCCAGTTGGAGCAATCGACGATGGGCTCGCTCCGACTCGAAAAGTCTAGCGTTCTCAAGCGCCACTGCTGCTAAGTCGGCAACGCTTTGAAGAAACGACAGATCAGAAGTTTTGAACTCCCTCTTGTCGGCGCGCCGAATCATGAGAACCCCGACCACTTCCTCTTTGACCGCTACCGGAACACAAAGAGAACTCCGAATGTCTTCGCTCCGTTCAATGACTTCGTGAAAGCGAGGATCATCGACTTTTCCATCGAGCCTGAGCGGCTGACCCGTAGCTGCGACCCAACCGGCAATACCAGTCCCAATCTTCTGCCGAGTCTGCTTGACGATGACTTCGTCTAGGCCTTTGGAGACCTCGATCGTGAGGTAGCCTTCTTTCTCCAGCATGACCGAACCAGCGTCTGCTTCAAAGTTGTCCAACACCATATCGAGCATAGTCTGTAAGACTTGATCAACTTCGAGAGTTGAGTTGAGGGCCCTAGAAATGTTGTAGAGAACCTCTAGATGTCCCGTAGGTCTTGGAGTCTCGGTGGTCAAGGCAGTTCAATGTCGAGGAGTTTGACCACCTCGGTTTGCAAGGTCAGGGGGCTGAAGGGCTTTGTCAGATATCGGTCTGCACCAGCTTCAAATCCAGCCTTGGCATCCTCCTCACCGCTGCGAGCAGTCAAGAGAATCACTGGAATCCTGCCTGTGTCAGCAACACCTTTCAATTGTCGACAGACATCCAATCCACTCATGGAGGGGAGCATCACGTCCAGAATGACGAGATCTGGATGTTCGTTCTGAGCGAGATTGAGAGCTCCCGGTCCGTCGGCAGCTTCCAACAGGGAGAAGCCGAGGTCTTCTAGGGTTACCCTCAATACCTCGAGCACGTGAGGCTCGTCGTCAACGAGCAAGATTTTTTTGCCCATTTCGGCCCTCCTTTCTAGCTAACCAGGAGCTTTTCTACTGCTCCCTTATTCTTTCGTATCTCAAGACGAACCCGGCCCAAGTTGGCTCCAGCTCCTGCCAGAACAACCAAGACAAACCCCCCATGGACCACTTCTGCGGCGACTTGCTTCTCCGCGAACTCAATGTATTGCTGTTTCAGGGGGGCTTTACCGAGAGCTTCCGCGATGGCATTGCCCTCCAGCAAACTTCGAATCACCAATTCATTCAGAGGCTCCATGACATTCTCGTCATCCGGATGCCTCTCGATCACCAAGCCGTCGGCATCGAAAACCGCTGCCCCTTGCACGTGTTCGAGATTGCAGAAATTTCTTAGAATCTGATGGAGATCTGCCACTCTTAGCTCCTATATAATCGGCCGGACATTAACGTAGTCCTTGTCTTCGGCATTCATGTCGGTCAACATCTTGGACAGCACTTCAACCTGGCTCCCCAGGCGACTCGAGCCCGTACGGCATTTGTAGGTATGCATCCGCCCGTCGGTGGTTTCCAGCTCGACTTCAATTTGAGCCTTGGGATCGAGACCCCATTCGCGAAATATCTCTTCGGAAACCTTGACCTCTTCTGCAGATCTAAAGAGCGCCGAGGCCTTCTTCAGGCTCAATTGACGAATACGGCCCAAATCGTCTTCGGCTTCCTGGACCTTTCTTCGCACATTATCCCCTACGTCGCCCCGAATCATGATTCGGGACCCATTCTCGTGTATGTGGTCGAGCAGGGAACTCACCTTCGTGGCACCACAAACGATCTCGCCGTATCCCTCAGCGAAGCGCTCGGTGAGGATGTTTCCATCCTCTACCAGCAAGTGGGTTAAGCCTTCAGGCCCCACTAAACGCACAATGCCCGAGATCTGTTTTATGTCGAGGTCCGTAAGGATCGACTGCAACCGCTTTCGCTCGATCCTAGAGTCTGGCATGTATTGATTGAAGGCAAAAGAATTCCCGAGAAGCGAAGTCATAGTCTCTGACAAAACATAGGTGGAAACTTCGGTGCTCGGTCGTGACCTCATCAGGCGAAAGATCCGTTCTTGCAGTCGAGGAAAGAGATTGCCCCGGCTGTTTGACTCCAAACAACGCAAAATTGAGCCATCCGCGATCATCAAATACCCCATCGATGGGCCAAGCTTGACTTGCACGCAGCCCACAAACTGTTCGCCAAGAAGATTGTCGACCATCTGTTCGACATCACTCGCTGGCAAAACCAAGTTCTCTACGAAAGGATAGCCCTTAGGAATGAGTTGGTCGCTACCCCCACTCAGAGTCGTCTTCACTTATAGAGGCTCAACCTTCTGTCTTCGGTAGTGGAGGGGGGGGGGGCTGCCCTCCACCTTGCGCGAAATCCAATGAGATCTTGCGGCCGATGCCTGGACCTGCAGCCCCTCCGCTTTCTCCTTGGGGTTTCGAAAAATCGAAAGGAGATCCGCCGCCGCTTCCTTGAGGAAGCTGAAAGGATGGAGGAGCGGCCTCCCCCTGTCCAGATTTACCGAACATATCTGAAAGTGGGAGAGTTGCTCCGAGTGATGAGTCCTTAGACCCGCCGAGGTCGAATCCCCCAGGGAAGCCCGGAGATGGGGTGCCACCTAGACTTGGCGGGGCTCCCCCTAGGGATTCCCCAATCCCTCCAGGCAACCTAAACCCGTCGCTCTTTCCAGCGAAGGACTCACCTCCCGACCCGGGCAAAGAAAACGGCGATGAGGGCGCGGACTCACCAGTTCCACTCGCACCGCCGAAGGAGAAGGAAGGAGGGGAGCCTCCACTTTCGCCAGGTCCCGTAGGGAAGGCAAGACCGCCCGGAGAGGAGGAGGGAGCAGGGGAACTCGGAGGCGCTCCCCCTCCAGGCAAGGTAAACCCAAAACCCGGGGGAGAAGTAGGTGTCGGGGGAGTCGGGCTGCCTCCCAAAGAGAACGGGCTTGGGGCCGGTGCGCCAGCCTCTTTCTGCTCCCCAGGCAAACTGAAGCTACTGGACAGAGAAATCTTGCTGGCCTCCTGAACGGGACCGCCTCCGGCATCATCCGAAGTTGTGCGTTTCAGTAGGGCCTCCCAAGCCTCAGACGAGGACCCGCCCGGGGTCACTGCTGGGGGGCTGGGCTGACCACCCGCCGGAGGAAAGTTCCCCGGTGGAGAAGCCAAGCCAGGAAGGTCTGTTGCAGGCTTAACGACGGATTCATCCTCTGTCAGGGGAGGAGGCGAAGAGGCCTGAAAGGAGGCTGCTTCCGGTTCTCCTGCTCGAACTCGCTGCAGCAGGTCAGCCCAACCTCCGCTGCCGCCCGCATCGGCACCACCAGGCACGGGACCTATCCCAGCGGCGGGTGTGGTCGGCCCACCGGCAGGGAGCCCTCCCCCAGGAGATGGGGCTGACGTTCCGGTTGCCTCAGGGGCATTGCGCCCAGCCGTTGAAGCTGCTGTAGGGGGCGGTGGAGGTGGGGGGGCAAACGATTGTGATCCGGTGCTGCGAGAGAGCGAAACCATGGAGCCGGACGCCGGCGCTGATGCAGAGTGTTTCTTGGCCGCAGCAGCCGCTAGCTTCGCTATATCCAGAGAAGACCGTGAAGAATTGCGTTGGTCCAAAACTTCCCAAACGACCAAGACAATCAGAAACACCAACAAGCCACCCCCAATGGAAATCATGGATGATTCGTAGGGAGCCAGGGTCGCCGAGAGTCCTTCCCCTTGGGCGGAGGCTGGCAACGAAGCCAAAAGCCACCCAAGAAGCAAAAAACGTATGTCAATTCTGCCCGATTTCAAGCTTTTCTCTCTTCCAATATTCTTGCTAAGTAAACTGTATCATATTTCCGAAGCCTGCATCTTTTCCATGAGAACTTCGATTCTCGAGGCGACATCCCTATATCGTATATCGATAACAAAGCACTCTTGATAAGCAGCCAGCGCAGCCTTGAGATTTCCCATCTCTTCATAGGTGCACGCAAGATTAAATCTTAGCTCCAAGAAGTCCTCATCTCGGTATCCGGGTAATTCGAGAGCCTGTAGGAACTGTTTGACGGCCAGTTGGGGATAACCCTTCTGACGAAAGCACTCAGCGAGATTATTTGTTGCCGGAAGTAGCCTTGAACCTTCAGCCGCAACCATCATAAATTCTTTGATGGCCTCCTCCACAAAGCCCATTTGGCGGAAAAAGTTTCCGAGCCTCAAATGGCTGGTGGCTTCACCAGGAGTGAAAGAAGTTGCCTTCTTATACTCGGAAATGATTCTTGAAACCAGGCCTTTACTAAAGATTTGCTTCGCAACGTCGGCAGCTTCTTCCAAGCGTCCCTCGCGAGCGTAGATGATGGCGATACGAGAGAGAGCGTCTGGCCGACCCGGTTCAAACTCCAGAGCTTGCCGATAGTAAGGACGAGCTTCCTCAAAGAGGTTCTGAGCAAACAGGATGTCACCCAGACGTTCCAGATGAGCTGGATTCTGTTCTGAACGTTGAACGATCTCTTCAAACAGGGCCCGCGTTGGATCCAAGCCCAAGTGTGCGAGGCTGGCTTTGCAAAGGTCAAAGAGAATGTCGATAGCCATCGCTTCCAGGCCGCCGTCGGTGGCTCGCTGAACCGCCTCACGATAGGCCCCGAGACCTTCTTCAAACTCCTTGTTCTCCACCAGTGCTGCGGAGATATTTCTCAGGAGTTCGATAGACTCTTCGTATCTCTCCAAGGTGTCGAGCACGCGTGCCCGCTTTCGCTTCACCGAGACAGCCATTCGACCTCGCGAGGCCGAGAGCAACTCGTCTTCGAGTTCTTGGAGACGCTGCAGGCCGATACTGAGTTGGTCAGAGTTCACCAAACTCTGCAACAGCTTATCAAGGATCTTGTCAGCCTCATTGGCATTGCTATTGAGCAAATAATTTAGAGTAATCTCGTAGTATTGCTCGTTCGCTTCTTGCTGCCGACCAAGTTGAATCAGGAGGTCTGCAGTGCGATCACGATACTCCATAGAGGTCTGCCACTGCTCATTGTGGGCAAAAGAATCGCTCAATTCCTTGAGTATTCTAAGCATTCGCTCTTGCTCACCCTTGCCTTCAGCGTCAGCGTATAGTTCTTCGAGCAGAGCCTGACCCTGTTCCAGAAATCCAGCTCGCAAGAAGAGAGCACCGAGGCTCTGGCGCAACTCTAAATTGAGGGGTTGGAGATTGATGATTTCTCTGACACATTCTTGAGCCTCATCCACCTCTCCTCGCTCCAAATGAATGCTCATCAAGGCGCGGTAATGCTCGGTGGCTTCGTCAAAACGCAGACTTCTTATCAAGAGTCTTATTGCTTGGCGGCGATGCTCTATGTCCTTGGGGTCCAACTCCAAGATGCGGTCCAAAACCTTATGGGCCACTTCAGGAAGGTTCTGCTCCAGATAGACCCTGGCCAAGGTTGAGAACTGCTCCAAGGCCTGAGCTGTTTGGCCCTGCTTAGCCCAGAGATGACCGAGTTTGAATCGAGCGTTATAGTCGGTGGGATCCATATCCAGCATACGAGTATAGACGTCCACGGCTGAAGTAACGTTGCGTTCGCGATTGAAGCGTCCGGCCAAAACCAACATGCCCTCACGGGCCCGCTCCGTGTGTCCTTGGACGGCTATCTCTTGAGACAGTCTCAATCGAATCTCAGAATCGGCCGGCTGGTAGGCCAGTATCTCTCGGTATAGACGCTCTGCTTCTTGGTGGTCTCCCTGGTCAGAAGCAGCTTCAGCCATACGATAGATGTGCTGCCGGGCCCGGGCCAAATCGCCAGAGTCGAGATAGTTGTGGACTAATCCATCTAGGTATTGCTTTTTCTCCTCCATGTCATCCGGCATCCGGTCCACCACTTCGCGGACTCGATCCAACTGGCCGAGAGTCAAGTACTTCTGGATCAACAGACGGAGAAAGGATCGCTTCTCGGGGTCATCTTCAGATAGAGCGAGAATGTCTCGCTCGGCTTCCTCGAAACGACTCGCGTTGAGATACGCCTGGATAATGCGGCGATGATACCTGGGTCGTATCTCGTCTTCGGCGGAAAGCTTGGCCACCTCTTGAGCAGCCAAATCCAGATCCCCTGAAGAGAGGTAAGCCTCGATGAGTTGACCCATATAGGAATTTCTAAGAGGGTCTCCTTCTCCTAGACGATAGATTTCTCGTCCGGCATCTTCCAAGAGTTCTTGCGAGAGAAAGCTCGATATCAGCCGTCCGACAAAAGCCGAACGAGAGTCGTCTTCTGCCGGGAGCCTTTCCACCTCTTGAGATGCTTCGTGCAGTCGATTCGCTTCTAGATAAGAAGCGATCAGTCGCCTTTGAAAAGTCTGTCTTAAGGGATCGTCTTCGGGCAAGCGATGAATGGTGTTAGCGGCTTGCTCGAGGTCCCCCTTGGCCAAAGGAATTTCAAGAAGCCTAGTCACCAGAGAGTTTCGCTCGCGATCCGAGCGCGGTATCTGAGGCAAGCCTTCAAAAGCCTTCTCAAGGTTACCCTGATCCAAATAGAGCTTTACGAGTTCCTTTCGAAAGGCCAGACGCTTCTCGTTGCCTTCAGGCAGGGCCTCAAGCTCTTTCTCCGCATGCTGAAGACGCCCTCGCTCCATGTTGAGGAGAATAAGCCGAGCCCGGAGACTGAGAACCTCCTCGTCTTCGGATGGGAGAACAGAGATTTGACGAGAGGACTCATCTAGACGATTGGTCCTCAACAACAGATCAATGACGTTCTTCCTGATATCAACTCTTTGAGGATCCAACTGCAGGATGCGAGCGTAGGTGTGAATCGCCGGATCGAATTGCTTCATCTCAGTGAGAATCTGAGCCTCATAGAGGAGAGCTTTGTCGTCGCTCGGTTTCTGCTCGATAATCCTACGAATTTCGTCGAGCGCACCCTGAAGGTCATTCTTGTCTCGCAGAGAGAGGGCCACCGAATACAGGAGATCCTGGGCTTTGGGAAAGACCTGGACCATACGTGCTTGAAACTCGAGCGCGGACTCTTCGTTACCTTGGAGCTTGTGCAGCTTGACGATCTGCTGGAAGGTCTCCAGGGCCTCCTCTTGCATATCTTTCTTGAGGTAAATCTCACCCAACATTTCCCGAGCAGGAATGTTCTGAAGATCCAGTTCAAGCAACTTGCGCAGAAAGGGGATGGCCTCATCAAGCATTCCCCGCTCAACATTTCCTTGGGCCAACTGAATGTAGTGAGCCCCTACACTCTCTTTGTCCCCCACCGCTATGAGATGCTCAACCAACCTCTTCCTAATGTTGAGATTAGTAGGATTTCTCTCCAGGACACTTTCGTAGATGGAAATCAGTTCATCGACAGCCCATCGGGCCTTCGGGTCCCAAGACAGCACCGTCTCATAAACATTGATCACTTTATCGAGAGGCTTGTTATCCACATAGAGACCAGCTAGGGCCCTAAACGTCTCCACCGCCTCGGAGAGGCGATTCTGCTTGGCGTAAAGCTCTCCGACAGAATGCAGAATCTCTCGATTTTCCGGCTCAAGGTCAAGAATTCTCAGGTAGGCCCGAGTCGCATCGGCTAGCAAACTCTTCTTGATATACATGTCAGCAGCATGCTGAAACCAGACCTTGGTATTCTGGACACTCCTTCCTTTCTTCCGAGCAAAGATCTCTCCCAGCATTTCATAAGCGTGGGCTGCTTCCTGAGGAGCCAAGCGAGAAACTTCTTGAAACTGGTCGATCGCCTCCTTATCGAGCCCCAGTTGCATGAAAGCCTTGCCCAGAGACATGTGAGCTTCCC
>JBJHCR010000245.1:0-9934 GCA_050486105.1 Vulcanimicrobiota bacterium | reverse complement strand
ACCACCAAGAGTCGGGGTTCGGTCATTTCCTCCATAGTGTAACGGACTCCCTCGCGCCCGAACCCACTCTCCTTGACTCCGCCGTAGGGCATGCTATCCACTCGAAAAGTGGGGTAGTCGTTGATGATCACCGCTCCGACCTCCAAGATCCGATGGGCCTCTAAGGCGCGATTGAGATCGTTGGTGAAGACCCCTGCCTGCAGCCCGTAGACCGAGTCATTGACCCTCATCAACGCCTCCTCAAAGGTGTCGAATGGCTCCAAGGTAGTAACCGGACCAAAGACTTCCTGGCAACTGACTTTGGAGCCTGACGACACGTTTTCCAAGACTGTGGGCAAATAGCACGGCGGCGCAGCCTTGCCACCCAGCAAGAGGGTGGCTCCCTGGCTCACGGCTTCTTTCACCCAGGAGTCGAGCCGACTGAGTTCCTGAGGTCGGATCAGTGGGCCTACAATGGTGTCCGGATCCTGAGGATCTCCAACCTTCAGCCGTTCCACGGCCTTCAGGTAACGCTCGCGGAAGGGTTCGTAAACCGCGGAATCCACGTAGATCCTCTGGACCGAAATACAGACCTGGCCCGCATAGGCATAACCACCCACGGCTAGGCGCTCGGCAACCCAATCCAGATCGCTGTCTGCACAGACCACCGCTGCGGCATTTCCGCCCAATTCGAGAGCCACCTTTTTCTGAGGATTGTCGGCCTTGATCTGCCAGCCGACCTTGGCGCTCCCGGTGAAGCTGATGAACTTTATCCGAGATTCGGCCAGGAGTTTCTGAGTGGCGGGGATATCGAGTAGAAGGCAGGAAAAGGCTCCTTCCGGAAGACTTGTTTGGGCGATGACCTCAGCCAACAGCAAGGCCGTCAACGGAGTATCGGGTGCTGGTTTTAGGAGGATGGGATTTCCCACTGCCAAGGCTGGAGCCACTTTGTGCGCCACCAGATTCAACGGAAAATTGAAAGGGGTGATGGCCGCTACCGGGCCACAAGGAACCCGCTGGGTGAATCCCAGATATCCCCCAGAATTGGCTTCGATGTCAACGGGTACCATCTCTCCGTGCTCCCGCAAAGCCTCCTGGCTAGCCAGGAGAAAAGTGGACAGAGCTCTCGCGACTTCGCCCTGGGCAAACCTAATGGGCTTGCCCGCTTCAGCAACTATGAGGTCGACGAATTCTTGAGTCCTGGCCTCCACACCCGAATAGACCTCCCGGCACCACTTGGCTCTCTGGTGTCTAGAAGAGCGGGCGAGTTCTCCAGCAGCAGCCTGAGCTTGCTCGAGGGCGGCATGGAGGTCCTCACCGCTGTTGGGGTAGAGCTCCCGAAAGGCCTCACCGGTCCACGGATTCAAAACTTGCACGAGCCTAAAAACCCTTGACCTTGATCATGACATGTTTGATGTCAGTGTAGTCTTCTAAGGCATAGCCCGACATGTCTTTGCCGTAGCCCGACTGTTTATAACCACCGTGGGGCATTTCGCTTACCAGAGTCGCGTGATCATTGATCCAAACCGTTCCGAATCGCAATAGACGTGAGCACTCTAGGGCGCGGTCCAGGTTTTGGGTCCAAACGGAACTCGCTAGGCCGTAGTCGACCCCGTTGGCCCAGCCGACGACCTGCTCGGGGGTGTCGAAGGGTGTCACAGTGATCACCGGCCCGAAGACTTCTTTGAGGACGATCTCGTCGGTGTTGTCGACTCGAGTGACCAACGTTGGCTGAAAGTGAAATCCTGGGCCATCTATAGACGTGCCTCCGGTGACGATCTCCCCTCGGGTTCGCTCCAGAAATCCCACGACTCGTTGCCGTTGAGCTTCGGAGACCAGGGGACCCATTTCGCACTCGGGGTCATCGAGGGGTGCGATCTTGACGCTTTCGAGGGCCGGGATCAGTTGCTCCACCAGACGGTCGTGAACGCTCTTTTGCGCATAGATCCGGCAGGCTGCAGTGCAGTCCTGCCCGGTATTTAAGAGGCCGGCAAATCGAATAGTGGCGACTGCGTGTTCCAGGTCGGCATCGTCAAAGATAATGACTGGAGCCTTTCCTCCCAGTTCCAGGTGGGTTCGCTTGAGGCTATCAGCAGCCGCTTTCGCTACCGTTTTCCCGGTAGAGACGTCGCCGGTCAAGCTGACCATGTCTACTTCAGGATGGCAGGTCATGGCGTGACCCACGGAGCGTCCATAACCGTTGATTACGTTCAGAACCCCCGGCGGTAGAAGCTCTCTAGCCAGTTCTCCTAGGCGGAGGGTGGTCAGGGGCGTCAGTTCTGCAGGCTTGAGAACTACGCTGTTGCCGGCTGCCAGGGCTGGTCCAATCTTCCAGATTGCCATCATGAGTGGGTAGTTCCAGGGGGCGATGGAGGCCACCACTCCGATGGATTCTCGGCGGATGATGCTGGTGAATCCAGCAGCGTACTCTCCTGCTGCTCGGCCTTCCAAGCAGCGAGCAGCGCCGGCAAAAAACCGAAGGTTGTCACTGATGAAGGGAATTTCTTCCCGGGCCAGGCTCAGGGGCTTGCCGACATCGGCAGATTCGAGTTGAGCCAACTCTTCGGCGTGCTCATCAATCCTGTCGGCCAATTTGAGAAGGGCGCCGGCGCGTTCGCCCGGGGGAGTAGCAGACCAGGACGGCCAGGCTTTTCGAGCGGCCTTGACGGCCAGGTCCACGTCGTGCACCGAGGCAATAGGCACCGAGGTCAAGACTTTACCAGTGGCGGGAGCGATGATCTCATCCATCTCCGGCTCAACAGGGGGGACCAGTTCTCCATCGATCAGAAAATCGCTCATCACAGTATTCTCCCTTTTCTTGGCTCGTATAGGTTAAGATGGGCCTGTCGCCCCGGAGGTGTTCCGCAGGCCGTTGTCTGCAGTTACTCGGCTTCGGTCTCTATCGGATCTCCTCCTTGATCATCGGTGCCAAGGATGAGCCGACATCCTGTAGGCATTGAGGATGAAGAGGGCGAACGAAGATTAGGTGACCAAGTCTCGGTCTCGCCCATCATGTGGAACTGGGGTTTTTCCATTTGAATTTGCAAGATGACCATCGGGAGAGAGTGCTTCTCTATCAGGGCATCGTTGAGCGTGCTGAAGCAGCCCTCTCGGCGTTGAATCTTGAACCTGTTGGTGATGAAGAGCGGGGCAGGCCGGCAAGAGCTCGGGAGAGGCTAAAGGAAAAGTTTGCTGGCCTTTCAGAGCCGGACCTTGCTGAGGAGGGTCGTCAGTCAGTCGCCAGTTATCTGAGCAAGATCGACTCAGATATTTCCAGATTAAGTAATGAACCGGAGGGGCAATCGTGAGTGGATCCAGTTCACTTGTAACCTACATTCGAGACCTTTGTCGACATCTAGCAGTCGGTACAGAGCTGAGTATTGATGACATTTCAGACTCCTTAGACGCACTGCAAGATCAAGTCGGTTTGCTGTACCAACAATATGAAGAGAACGAGGCGCCAGAGGGCGCTGAAGCGATTCGTGATTACATGATGGAGGCACTTCAGTTGATCCATGATGCGGTGGAAGATATCCAACAGGTCTTCGAAGAAGAGGACAAGTCCCTGCTCGCTGAGGCGATCTCAAAAATTGAGGAAGCAGACGATATTTTTGCTTTGATCACTTACGCGATTGAGCAGAATCAACAGAGCTTGAGTTCCGCTTCGATCGGTTAGTGCGTTTTTGGGCTTTTCGGTAGTTTCGTTTTGAGAAACAAACCAAGAGGCAGATCGCGGAAGAGCTCTGAGGCCTTCTACACTCTGTCTCAATTCGTGTTGGAACTAGAGAGGTTAGGAGTCACTGTTTCCGAGCGTACTATCCGCTTCTATGTGGCCAACAACCTGATTCCTCAACCGCTCAAAAAGCCGTTCGCAAAAGCTGACGGTCGAGTCAGTTATTTTCCGAGATCGAGTCTTCTCTTGGTTCAACGTATCATGAAGTGGCAAGAGGAAGGCTACAAGCTCAAGCAGATTCAAAATCTCCTGAATAAACCTTCTCGACTTGAGACCATCGATTCCACCGCCCCTGAAGGATGGCGCAAGAAGATGGCGTTTCGGTTCTTGAGAAATTGGTACGGACCCGCTCGACGCCGGTTGCTCAGTGAGTTTTCCGCTCGGGTCAGTTCTGAGGATTCCGATCTCGTGCTGGGCGAAGCCGGTCGCTTAAGATTGGCTCGAGAGTTGAGTCTCATGATGGAAGAAGAGGCCGCACTCCCCTTGGTGGGGGACTACTTCCAGAAGCTTTCAGTCAGCGAGCAGCAAGTTTGGCTTGAACGCTTTAGAGGCTGGCAGCGTGAGGGGGACGGGTCTGAAGAGGGGACTTTCGGCTACCAGAGTTGGACACCCTATCAGCAGTTGGTGGGAGACCTCTTGTTGGGATTGATACCTGTGGAGGAGTATGAGCGTCGCATTAGCTCTATTGAGGCTCGCGTTCGGGAGATGATAGGCAGCTCCCCTAAAGTTACTCGTGTCGAGCTCGAAGTTCAACTTCAGCAGCTCCTCCTCAGGGTCGTTTCGACTCTTTCCGTGCTCAAAACGGTTCCAGAGCCTCTGGACCCCGTGCCCCTTCTCGATGCCCTGGCGAGCCTAAAGATCAGTTTGCAGGCTTTGGTTCAACTCCGTTCCGTAGCCCAAGGCATGGCAGAACTTTCCAGATTGCAGACACTGAACGATGTCAGCAACTGTTCTTCAGAGTGAGTGGATGCGACAATGTTTATTGGTTTCGGAATGTTGTTAACATAATGTTTACAAAATCACTCTTGTTCTAAGCTCTCCTCTAAGTGATAGTAGTCATGTCAGCAAACGAAAAGGAGCTAAACCGATGAACGTCAATTCGAATCCCTATCTCGTTCCGAGTCCGGAACTTAACCGAGCAAGAGCAGGAAGATACGAAGCCATGCAAACGGCGATCCTCGGGAACGCTGTTATGCTGCAGGGCTTCAGTGCTACTCAGGCTGCTGACTTCCGCGGATACGGAGCTGATGTGATGGGGCATATGGCGATGCTTCAAGGTTTCGGAATGGGTTTTCCGTCTCTCCCACCATTTGGTGCTGACTTTGGAATGGGCATGATGGACCCGTTCATGTGTGGCTTTCCCTCTCCCATGGGTGGAATGGGCTATGGGTTCCCAGGTGGGGGCATGGACCAGAGTATGATGATCATGATGATGCTTATGCAGCAAGACATGATGCTTCAGATTATTATGATGCTCTTGATGCAGCAGCAGCAGGGTGGACCGCAACCGGCCCCGCCTACTGATGGAGTCGTGCCGCCAGTAGACGACTGTGAGGCGCCTGATGGACCAGGCAATGTGGATGATCCCGAGGGTCCAGTTGGGCCTGAAGGCCCGGGAGAGGTGGACGGTCCCGAGGGCCCAGATGGGCCTGAAGGCCCGGGAGATGTGGACGACCCGGACAAAGGTAAGGAGCAGAAGATGACTCCGGTCCGCGCGGCCGAGATCTTGAAGCAATACTTCAATCTGCTCGATACAGCGGCTGGCATCGGAGAGCGGGATGGTCTTATCGGCAAGGTCGACCTCGAGGCGGCCTTGACAAATCCAGACATCCCAGATGAGTTGAAGCAGGCTATCGAATACCTCCTTCGCAATCCCATGATGCTCAATGCACTCGACGTTGGCTCTGGAGTTGGCAAGGTCGATGGATTGATCAGTCTGGGAGATCTTGAATCCTTCATAAAGGACCATAAGGGTAAGCCCGGTTTTGATGATGTGGACGACGCCAGTGAGGTTGATGACTCGGATGAGGTAGCCCCCGGCGGTGAGGTGGATGAGGTCGAAGACGGCGGTGGTGAAGATGAAGCGATGACCCCCGTTAAAGCTGCGAAGGCCCTGCGTCGATTCTTCGAACAATTTGCTCGTGCTGGAGACGGAACCCGAAACGGTTCAATCGAACTTAAAGACCTAGAGGCAGTCTTGGAAGACGAGTCAATGCCGCAAGAGTTGAGAGAAGTTGCCCAGTACTTTATTGACAATCCAGAAATCTTTAAGGAAATCTGTTCCAGTGGATTTCTTTCGAGCAAGAAGCGAGCAACTAAGGCTAATCTTGATCGATGGATCAAGAAGAACGACAAGTAGGGACAGTTAGAGAAAGTGCTCTAAAGGCTTGCTGTTCCGTCGAGACTTAGACCAAAAGACAGAGGTATTCGCCTAGCCGATGCCTCTGTCTTTTTTGTCTTCTCTGGACGATGAGTGAGGAAGGTAGGGTTGGAGATCACGAGGCCCGAAAACTGACGATTTCCGCTTGACTGGGAAATCTTGGAGGAAGCCTGAGTTGAGCAACTTGAGGATAATCCTGGCTTGAGATCACCGCTAATCCCCAACTCGAGAGCTCCACTCTGTCGGAGCCCTGTCGGGTTCCTTCGGTTCCCTGAGCCACCACGATTCCCACTTCGTGAAAGGCTCGAGGCTCGGACTTAGGGTTGAGAGCAATGTGATTCTTGACGGCCTTGGCCAAGGTAGTTCGAAAGATTTTCTGGGCAGGGGGAATTTCGAGAGTCTTCTGAGACACCTCAAATGGCCGCCAGTTCATGCCCCCGAGACGCAAGAGCATTTCGTCTCTGGGAATTCGAGTTGGTGGGTTCAGAGGCCGTAAGGACGTCTCGGACTCTATCTTGTCGATTTGGCCTAGAGCTTCAACCAGTCGGCCTCGGTACTGAGCCATCTCCTCGAGATTGAGTTCTAGGCCAAAAAGAAGTTCGCTCAGCCGTTCAGTGACCAACTTCTGCCGTTCGGTTTGTTCGGCTCGGCCGTGCTTGCTCGCTTGGACTATCGCCCAGCGATCGAGGCTGCCTGCGTCACCACCCCCGAAGGAGATCTGTCCTAATGCCATAGTCTCGATGCTATCCCTTCAGTCCGTACTCTTCTTCGAGAATTTCTGCCTGACTTTCGATTTGCTGTCGACAGAAACGAAGAACGTCTATGCCGTCTTGAGTCTTGTTTGCGATCAATTCGCTGAGTTCAGGAATGTCTTCACTGACTGCGAGTTCGAGGAGGTCTAGAGCTTCGTTGAAGAGTTCCAAAACTTCAAATCTCGCCTCATCCAAAGGCTCGAGCCCCTTTAGAGTTGGGAGTTCCTCTAGCTCTTCTGCCCATTGCTCCAATTGATCCTTCGCCTCAAGCAGTTTTGGGAGAGTTGTGGAGGGATCGAGGTGATCTCCATCCCTCAAAGCTTGAATGGCTTGAAATAGGAACTCTTGTACGGTCATCCAGCCGACCGCCTAAACTTGAGGATGTCTTTGTGGCCGACAAGTTTCTGCTGATAGCGGAGACTGGCGACCGGGCTGACTTGACCAGAAGTTATAATGTCTCGAGCTTGCTCGGTTGCGGAAAAGGCGTCAACTGTGGCCAAAAATTTGGCTCCAGCGAATCGGTAGTTCACTCGAGTCATGGCCATGACATCCGGACCAGACTGCGCACACACTGGGCAGGAGCTGATTTGCGATTCGGGCAGCTCGGTACCACAGCTGGAACACTTGCCGGACCTGCCTCGGTCTCTATCTTTTTCGTCATGCTTTTCCGATTGGTCTTCGATTGGGACGCGAAGTGATTCCAGAGGACGTACCTTGGTGAGGTCTTCGTTTCGACCTTCTCGTGCCGCCAGCGATGCAGAGGTCTCTTGAAGGTGCTTTCTGCTAGACTCCTCTTCCATCTGTCTGCGTTTCGTTCCCTGATGATAAACTTCTCTTCCTCTGCTAGCTCCTCCACCAGAGCTGCTCTGGGCTTGAGATTTTCGGGCGGAATCGACCGACTGTATGCGGCCGTACTTAAGGAGATCTTTAGGATCTGCAGCGTGGACCGGCGCTGCAATCACTCCTTGACTTGCAGCGGCTGCTTGAGCTTCAGCGCTTGGTGTTATTGGGACACTGTGGGAACTTTGGGTGGGCAGAATGTTCGCTGCTGGGTTGTCAGCGACGAGCAGGTCTTCGGACTTATCAACAGACTTTAGGGATTCAAGATTCTCATTATCCGTCGCTTCGGCGAAGGTTGTTCCTCGCCGAGAGCTAACGCTGTAAGGGTTGCTGGTGTCGCTTCGCGGAGGTCTTCTCAGAGGTTTGGCTGATGATGTCTCGGCGATGTAGAGCTCGCGCCCGGTGAGTTCTTTGAATTCGCTCTTGATTCTGTGGAGTTCGCTCTGATCGTGACTGTTTTCGGAGTGGACTTCGGCTCTAACTATGGTCCCGTTCTCTGAGATCCTTATGCCTTGCAAGGTCACAGTAGAGGGAATGATTTCGGACAGCACGGAATAGGCTGTTCTCTCTTCTGGCGAGAAGGTTTCTGTGCTTCTAGCGAGAGTTCGCTGAACTTGAGAACTTCTGCTACGGACCCAAACTTTCCGCTCTTCCTCTTGTGAGCTGGGCTTTGTTGATTCGGTATTGGAGCGATTGGCAAAGCGGTCCTTGCGCAGGTTTTCGGGAGAAGATCCAGCGTTTTTTTGGTCGGACTTCTGTGGAGACTTCTCAATCCGGGACCGAGAGGATTCAATCGTCTTTGCCACCCGATCTTTTGATTTCGGAAGTTCCTTCGGTAGATCCGATTCGGAAGTAGGATTTTCAAAGTCACCTTTCCTGCGAATTCCCTTGCCGTCTCGTTCCCAGACTAGTGTTTCCTTCTCGAGCCGTCCACCTCTGCTCTTACCACTAGTGGACCCTTCCCAGATGGAACGCTCTTCAGTCCGAGCCCGCCTACCAATGTTCGGTTGATTGTCCTCCAAAGCGTGGACCTCGGCGAGAATGGCTGCCAGTCGTTCAGCGTGGCTCATTGGTTGAGACGGACCATGAACGTCATAGGGCTTACCGGCAGGGGCAGAGTCTGCAACTCGGGCAGACCCTGAGATGCTCGTGTCTGATCTTGATGGAGCAAGGCTATTGATCCTGAACGCCTGAGCATCCGCTAAACGGTCTTCGGTCCTATTTGGGCTTGTCTCGTTGGCTATCAGATCCATCCTTGGACTCCCGGTGAGGCCAGGATCTGACCCAACAATCCGAGGTCGGGAAAAATTGGCCTCCCGCGCGTCAGGGCTCGCGGTGTGTGCTAGGGGGGTCGTGGTCTGCTCGGTGATGCTGCTCGAAGTAGCGTGCAAGTTCTGAGCCGGATTTCCACTGCCAGGGAGCCTTGGACCGAACTGCCCGGCATTGGGCTGTCCGGCATGGGGCAGACCAGCGTTGGGTTGGCCGGTGGTTGGAGGCATTCCGAAGTGTTGACCTTGGCCGGGCTTGGGCTCTACGGGCAGATGGAAATCTTGGTCCCGGGTGGTGGGATTTGAAGTTCGGTCAGGGTTTCTGGGCTGCTGGCCAATCCGACCCTGCTCGTGACCCGCTCCTGGGCCCCGATGCTGTTCGGGCGGTCGTTGGGAGTTTTGCCGTCGACCGGTTTCCGGGTCACGAACTTGCCCTTGCCCTGGCTTGGGTTCAACTCCGAGACGGAATTCTTGCTGGTGACCGGTTTGTCCAGTCTTAGCAGAATGGGCTTGGTTGTTCCTGGTGGGGTCGCTGCCGAGGTTGGCTCCCAGGTTGGTGCCTGAGTTTGGTCCGCCAGGGAGCCTTGAGCCGATCTGCCCGGCATTGGGCTGTCCGGCATGGGGCAGACCGGTATTAGGTTGGCCGGTGGCTGGAGGCGTTCCTAAGTGTTGTCCTTGGCCGGGCTTGGGCTGCACGGGCAGATGGAAGTCTTGGTCCCGGGGGGTGGGATTTGAAGTTCGGTCGGGGTTTCTGGGCTGCTGGCCAATCCGACCTTGCTCCTGACCCACTCCTGGGCCCCGATGCTGTTCGGGCGGCCGTTGGGAGTTTTGCCGTCGACCGGTTCCAGGTTCACGAACCTGCCCTTGCCCTGGCTTGGGTTCAACTCCGAGACGGAATTCTTGCTGGTGACCGGTTTGTCCAGTCTTAGCAGAATGGGCTTGGTTGTTCCTGGTGGGGTCGCTGCCGAGGTTGGCTCCCAGG
>JBJHCR010000244.1:579-9981 GCA_050486105.1 Vulcanimicrobiota bacterium | reverse complement strand
GCCTCCTAGAGTCGCACTCTTAATAAAGATCAGTTAGGAGGCTTCTTGAGGCCTCCTAACTGGTTTCAGGGGATCATAAATTCTTTGGACCCCATGGGCGCAATGTTCCACGGCGCACAGGCTCGGTGGAGTCCGAAGAGGAGGCCCGAGGTGATGCGGAGTAAGGTCCCTCATGGGAAAAGAATTTTCGACTGACCACACCCCGGCTAAGTCCACCTCTCAATACGAGCAGCCTTATCAGTATCCACTGAAAAGGATGTTCCTGGAACCGGATTGGACGCGAATCCCGGGATACAAGAACGTTTCCTCCGACGAGTGGGAAGACGCTACCTGGCAGCGCAAGCACACCGTCAAAAATCTGCGAGAGCTCAAAGACACCCTTGGTGCTTTGATCCCCGACACTTTGCTCAACTCCATTGCCAAAGACATGGATGAGCGGGCCACCATGTCCATGTTGCTCCCGCCCCAAATGATCAACACCATGCAGGTCGATGATCTTTGGAACGACCCGGTCCGCCACTACATGATTCCCGCCTTCGAAGATCGGAGATTGGACTACCCCAATCATCCGAAAGCCTCTCGCGACTCCCTCCACGAAGCAGATATGTGGGTCGTAGAAGGGCTCACTCATCGCTATCCTACTAAAGTGTTGGCCGAGCTTTTGACCACCTGCCCCCAGTACTGCGGACACTGCACTCGCATGGACCTTGTGGGTAAGGACACTAAGCAGGTTAAGAAGCTCAGATTCGAGATCAAACAGAAGGATCGCCACGAACTGATCCTGGAATATCTCGAGCAGAATACCAGCGTGCGGGATGTGGTGGTCTCTGGGGGAGACATCGCTAACCTTCCCCCGGAGTCCCTGGAATACTTCGTCAATAAGTTGATCGAAATTCCGCACATTAAGGACATACGTTTGGCATCCAAGGGACTGATGGCTCTGCCGCAACACTTTCTCCAGGGAAAAGTCTTGCGGAGTATGGAGCGCCTGGCTAAGGCCGCGCGTAAGCACGACGTGGACCTAGCGCTTCACACCCACGTCAACCACGCTAATCAGCTCACGCCTTTGGTGGCCGAGGCCGCCGAACTTCTTCTTCACATGGGATTTCGAGATGTCAGGAACCAGGGTGTCCTGCTACGCGGAGTTAACACCAGCAGCAAGGACTTGCTGGATCTCTGCTTTACTCTTTTGGACAAGGCCCATATCATGCCCTACTACTTTTACATGTGCGACATGATTCCTAACTCTGAGCACTGGCGCTTATCGGTCCACGAAGCCCAGCAACTCCAACATGACATCATGGGGTATCTCCCTGGGTATGCCACCCCTAGGCTGCTCTGCGACGTCCCCTTTGTCGGCAAACGTTGGGTGCATCAGGTGGCTGACTACGATAGAGAGAAAGGCATCTCATACTGGACCAAAAACTATAGAACGTCTATCGAGCTCGAAAACCCCGAGGCCTTACAAACTCAGTACCCCTACTACGATCCGCTCTACACCATTTCAGAGAGTGGCCAAGCTTGGTGGGCAGAACTTGGATTCCCTGCCGAGTCCACCAATGACGGAGAGGTACCGGCCACGGTATGAAGGACCTGGAGCTAGACATCTCTCAGCTGCGAGAGATCGCCGCTGCTTTGGCCGAAAAGGTGGAGGCTGGTCTACGCTCCGACGGGCAGCAGATCGCTTGTCTGCCAACCTATTTGAACCTACCAACTGGAACCCAAGAGGGACAGGCCCTAGTGATCGATACCGGGGGAACGAACACTCGGGCCGCCCGAGTGGAGTTGAGTCCAAGAGACGGCGAGATCACTCACGGACCTCAATCTTGCAAGGTTCCCGACGGGAGGGACGGGCAACCCCTCGACGGCTCAGTATTTTTTCAAGCTCAAGCCCAAATGGCACAGCAACTCGGGGTTCCCGACAAATCTCTCCCCCTCGGCTATTGCTTTTCCTATCCCGCTCCCAACACCGAGGATGCTGACGCTGTGCTCTTGCGGTGGACCAAAGGTCTAGAGATCGACGGCGTCATTGGCAAGAAGGTTGGCCGGCTCATGCGGCAAGCCCTGGAAGAGGTCGGTTATCAGATCGCCGAAACCATCGTTCTCAATGACACGGTAGCCTCGCTTCTCGGAGGTGTCCATCTCTACGCCGATGCCCGATTTGGCCAGAATTACGTGGGTCTGATTCTAGGCACTGGCTCGAACATGGCTGGAGTCTTCCCTTCGGAAAAGCTCCAGAAAGTCGATTCGGCTCGTTTTCGAGATGGCCATAGCATGGTGGTCAACCTGGAGTCTGGCAACTTTCATCCTCCCCACCTATCCCAATTCGACGAAGCGGTGGATTCCGGCAGCAACAACCCAGGACAACAGAGATTCGAAAAGGCGGTGTCTGGCCACTATTTGCCTTTCCTTTTCAACTCCATCTGTCCCGGTGTTCTCGATCCCACCGAAGGGACCGGAGCCCTGGTACAGCTCCGAACGCAAGGAGTGGGGCGTCCGGCAAAGGTAGCCGATGTGATCTTGAAACGCTCGGCACATCTGGCGGCTGCGGCCTTGGCCGGCTTGATTTCGCTCTACCCTCCGGGGGACACCGCTATCCTAGGTGAAGGCGGTCTGCTTTGGGGCGACCCTCACTATGCCCAGGAAATGGAATCCACCTTGAGCCAATTGACGGAAGGTCGCACGGTCGAGCTTCTTCGGCAACGCGACAATGTCAACCTCATCGGAGCAGCTTCCGCAGCCTTATCCAGACAATCCTTGAAAGTTCAATGAGTCAACATCGCAGTTGTCAGGTTGCGGTGGTGGGAGCAGGTCTAGCGGGCCTTGCCTGCGCCTTAGAATTGCACCGGCAAGGGATAGATTTCTTGCTGTTGGAGGGCACTTCGAAGGTCGGGGGTCGGGCGAGCAGTGAGAAGACCTCAGAGGGATACATCCTGGACCGCGGCTTTCAAGTGCTGCTTGACAGCTACCCTACCTTGAACCGACTGTTGGATCTCCCCAAGTTGAAGCTGAAAGCGTTCCATCCCGGGGCCAAGATGTTTGCCCAGGGAACCTTTCACACCGTTGGGGATCCGCTACGGAGGCCAGGAGACGCTCTGGCTACCTTGGCAGCCCCGGTAGGGACTCTGGCCGACAAGGTCCTGCTCCTCAAGCTGATCAAGTACAGCCGAGATCCGGCCAAAAGTGAAGCTCTAGAGGGAATGAGCACGGAAGAGTTCCTGTGCCTTTTCGGCTTCTCCCATCTCATGCTTGAACGTTTCTTCCGGCCATTCTTTGGAGGAGTCTTTCTGGAAGACCAACTGCTTACCAGTGCCTCCAAATTCTTGCGCCTGTTCAACTACTTCAGCCAGGGACAAGCCTGCTTGCCGGCTGAAGGCATGGCAGCCGTCCCCTCCCAAATGCTGAACAGACTTCCCCAGGAGTCGGTGATTCTCGACTGTCCGGTCCACAAATGGGACAATAACGGGGCCCGAGCCACCGAGCACGGATCCATTGTGGCCGAGAAAGTGATCTTGGCCTCTTGGGAGGCCGAAGGTCGACTCCTCGGCCGGGCCAGCCCCTCTACAGAGCAAACGACCACCATTGCCTTTGGGCTCAACTCAGCCCAGAGCCCTGGAGACCGTTATCTCAGGCTGAACTGCAACACCGGTCAGGTCATTCAAACGGTAGCTTTCAACAGTCATGTCCAACCTGCGTATGCCCCTTCTGGACGCCATTTAGCCATGGTTAGTTGCCGTGGCCGACGTGAGGTCCCGGAAGGTCAGGTTCGAGAAGAATTGCAGCAATGGTTCGGCAAAGCCGTTCAGGAATGGGAAACCCTCGCTGTCCAGAGAATTTTCCACGCTCTTCCCATGGAACTCAGGCGCTTGAGAGCACCCCACCCGTTGACCCTCCAGGGTCGAGTTGTGATCTGCTGCGGTGACTACACAAACACCGGCTCGATCCAAGGCGCTCTGGCCTCGGGCTGCAAAGCCGCGGCCTTGGCCTTGGGTTGGCCTAGCAAATAACGAGCACTTTAATCCAGGAAAATGTCGTGCGCACCCAATTAGCAGGCTCCGTTCGTCTTGTCTGAGAATAGGCAGCCGTGTCCAAAATATCATTCACCACATTTCTCTTAGGCGTTCTTCTCCTTTGCGGTTGCGGGAGCAACAACTCGCTCCCTTTGATCCCTCCCCCTGTCGAGGGACCGAAGAGCACAACACTCACGATTCTCCATCACAATGACGGCAATTCCTTATTGCTCCAGGCTGGAGCAGAACTCGAAAACTTTGGGGGAATAGCTAGGTTTGCAACTCTGGTAGCCAAGCAACGACAAGACTTCGACAACATCTTGTTGGTCAGCGTAGGCAACAACAGCTTGGCGAGCGCCGTCTACGACGCCAGCCTCGAGAATGGGATCCCCTACTTTGATGCCTTAGGCATGGACCTCATAGGGTTTGATGCCAGCAACATAGGAAACCATGAGTTCGATTTTGGACCTGAGGTCTTTGCCAACTTTGTGACCAGCTTTTCACGCGGCATGCCGTTCCTGAGTGCGAACCTGGACTTCAGCGCCGAACAGAACTTGGTGGCTCTGCAGCAACAGCAGAGACTGGCAGCCGGAACGATAGTGGAAAAGAATGGTCTCAAGATCGGATTAGTGGGAGTAACCACGCCTCGCATCGCCTTCGTCTCAACCCCTAGAAGAGTTGAAGTGAAGCCGGAGACCGCTTTGGTCGTTCAAGAAGAGATTGATGACCTGAGGTCGAGAGGAGCCGGCATTGTCCTAGTCCTCAGTAAACTGGACAACCTCCAGGACAACGAACACCTCCTAAGTCAACTCCATGGGGTGGATCTGCTGATCGCAGGAACTCCGTTTCAGCTCTTAGCCAATCAAGACACCCTCCTCGTCCCTGGCGATGAAGAGTTGGTGGTGGGTCCCTATCCTACGGCCTCTCCCGATCGGAACGGGTCTTCAGTTCCGATGGTGACTAGTGCCGGCCAATACAAATATCTTGGCCGGGTAACCTTGGAGGTCGGACCAGAGGGATCCGTTGCCCGAATCGAGAGCGGTGAACTTCTCAGAGTCGCGGGCGGAACAGAGGCTGACGCCGTAGACCAAGACCCCCTGTTGATACAGATGGTGGTCAACCCGGTGCAAGCTTTCTTGAACCAACAAGAACAAATCGTGGTCGCCACCTCCGAAGTGGAGTTGAGAGCCACCGAAGCTGAGCTCTACACTCAAGAGACCAACGCCGGAAATCTGATGGCCGATGCCCTACTAGCTCGAGGCCAAGCCCTAGCCGGACAGTTTGGAGTGGCTCCTCCTGAGGTCGCCCTGTTCAACGCCGGGGCTCTCCCTGCAAACCAGAATTTCCCCGTCGGACCATTCACCGCTCTTGAGGTTTCTCAGTTGGCCCCCTTCCCCAGCTTTCTGACCGTCCTTGACCAGGTCTCTGCGGAACAGCTTAAGGCCCTACTGGAAAACGGGGTCTCCCAGGTAGAGCAGCCTAACGCTCGGTTTGCCCAAATCTCCGGCCTAACCGTGGTCTGGGATCCCAATCAACCACCCCGTCAAGTTGACCAGGACGGTCAACTTCTCCATCCCGGATCGAGAATCAGAGAAGTCACCAGCAGCGGAGGGGCCTCAATAGTCACCAACGGAAACGTCGTTCCTGGGGCTCCATCCCTGAGCATCGCTACCGTGAGTTTTCTCGCAGGTGGCGGCGATCAGTACCCAACCCAAGGGCTGGAGTTCACGAACTTCGGAGAAACCTACCGCGACTCCCTGAACAGGTTTCTCACTAACAACCTAATCGGAGTGATCCGGACCGTCGACTACCCAGTGGAAGGCCAGGGCCGCATTCAGAGGCTGTAAGCTCTTTCCAAGGCGGCCTTAAATTGTGCGACTTGCAGCCCGTCCACCAGGGCGTGGTGGGCGGTGACCGAGACCGGAAGAGTGAAGTGACCTGCGGACTCCTCAAATCGTCCAAGCACGATCTTCGGCTCACTCTCCGGCCGAGAGAATTTGCGCGCGTGCGTCAACCCGGTGAAGGCAAACCAAGGCAGGGTTGAAAAATGAATCAGATCAGGGCGACGCTCATCGAGATCAAGGTGCAGTCCGCGACTCTGACGCGCCTGCTCCACCCGTTTTCTGGCCTCAACCACGAAGTTTGTTCGACTTGGCAAGTAGGGAATCAAGGCGATGGCAAAGGTCTCGTCTTCACGCAGAACAGTGGCAGAGAGGTGCACCGTCTCAAAGACCACAGGGTGCCCTTCAATAATGCGAAGCCGGAAAGCCTCAATATCGTTGGCCGCTTGGACCACCCCATGCCATAGCCCCAGCGTAGGAGCTTGTCCACACTTTTTTGAGGCCTGAAGCAGTTCGGTGCAATCTACTCGAAAAACAATGGAGAAGAAAGGCTCGTCGTAGCTGCAAAATAGTTTGAAGTGATCCCGGCGAGGCCAGGAGGCGAGATCTATCGGCTTCGGGTCGCGATAGGACCAATCTTCCGTGAACATAACTCGGTCGTTCCGTACTCCCTGGCGAATCCCCTAGGAAGCTGCTGAATCTACACTCCCGTGCGTTGAGTCGTGCGCCTTCCCCGACGCGGATCCGTCGAGTACCCTCTGGATGCTGACTACGTCATACCTCACTCAAAAATGTCCAATATTATGCGCTCGGTACTCCTTGGCAGAACGGCGCCTCCTCGCCCAGCAGAACTTACGAACTCAACGCACGGGAGTATAGTAGCCAGCCTAACTCTTGAGTTGAGCCAATCCTCTGCAAACGAAGAATCCCGGGAGTAGCAAGAGGGCAACCCAACCGAAACAATAGCCCAAAGCTCCATAGAAGGCGGCCGTAATAAACAGAGACAGTCGCGCCAACCAGGCGTTGGGACTTGGCTCATCGTCCAACCCTAGATAGGTGACTCCGACCAACAGAGTTGCCATTGCTGCCATAATGGGAAAACCCACAGCCTTGGCTGCTCCCCCCAGAACGAAGGCGAAGAGAACGACCAGCAGAGCTTCTCCTGACCAGTCTATGTATCGATACTTTCGCCCGGAGAAGTGACGCTTCACCCTTTGGTCAAGGTCCTGAGCAATATTGGTGCTAACATGCTTATTTGCGAACATTCTTTCGATCTCCTTATCCGGAACCCTAAAGAACATCCCTGAAAAAACTCTGAAACAAAATCAATAAAAAGTAGACTGCTATTCAGCTAGCGCTCCCGAGCCCAAGTATAAGGAAATCCATCACCCCTCTCCAGAGGGCGCCCGACGGGCGGATGGCCCTGTGAGAAGACTAGCGTTTTCAGTCAGTTTCGCTTGTCAAGAACTCTAAGGATCAGGTCCGGAATAACTTCACGTTTTGGGCCGCCGATGCATCGGGTACCCTCTGGGTGCTGGCAGCGTTGGTTCTCGCTTAAGTATTCTCGATACTCGAACCGCCTTGCCACACCCACGGGGCCACCCGAGCTTGCGTGGGTGGCCTCGGCGCCTCGACAACCGAAAATAGAAAGTTATTCCGGACCAGATCCTAAGGTTTTCAACCTTCGGGGCGAACATTTTAGCAAAAGAACCGTATATAGCGAGCCATGGCTGCCCTATAGCCTTCCTCTTCCAGGAGTGAATAGCGGAACTTGATTCCTTGCACAACTCTGAGGATCGAAGGAGCGGGGACGGGCAAAACCCAAGGGAGGTCCAGAGGCGGAGGGCTTGATGAGATTCCCAGGAGGTAATCCTCCAACATTTGGTGATTCTGACGCAAGAGGGTCAACTGTTCTGGACTGACTCGATTGAGGGCCCGTACCACCTCCATCCATCGAAGCAGAGACAGTTCACTGGCCATCCTTGCCAACCCTTGAGGCGAAAGCGTGAGCAGGGCCGCCAGAGAGAAGTGACCGGGCTCCTGACGAAGTCGTCTCACCAGCGAGGGAGGGTCGACCGTAGCCCAGCGGTCCAGCTGAGGGCAGATTTCTGAGAGACCGGCTTGAACAGCGACGTCGTCGATTCGGATCATCATTTCGAACCTGTCGAGTGCCGAAAGTCTTTGTTCAAGACTGATCTCACCCCTTGGGGCAGGCAGACCACCTTTTAGGGCGACCATTTCCCCGAGAATTATTGGGAGAGCTTCCTCGAGCGTATCGATAGCCACGTTCTCGAAGAGTTTCACGCAGGAGATCCGAGACCCCTCTTCCTTGGGACCTCGGAAATCAAAATTAGTCCACAATGGGCACTGTAGGCTCGATCGTCTAGCACTAGAGACCAACCGTTTAGCCACAGAGACAGTGGGGAAAATCTGACGGTATGCTTTGCATACGAATTCACCACCGATCCTCTGCGCTGTTTCGTTTTTTCTACGGTTTCTTGCTCCTTGGCATCCTTGTGGGCTGCGGCAGCGCAAATCGGGATTTGAACGCGCCTTCACCCATCCAGGCTACCGCAGGAGATACCCCTGTCCAAGGCGGCTTAGGCGTTGGCGACCCCATCGCTCCTCGCCTTGGGAACAGCGGGTACTTCGCTGATCACTACGAAGTCAAAATCCAAGTAGAACAGTCCGGGAATTTTCTGCGCGGAACAACCACCATGCTGGCCACCACAGAAACGGCCTTGAACCTCTTTAGGCTGGACCTTCTAGGCTTTGAAGTCAAGGAGGTTATAGTGAATGGCGAAAGGGCTTCGTTCACTCGGGAGCCACGAAAGCTGGTAGTCGAACCAAAAACGGCACTAGGAGGACAGCAGAGCTTCGAGGTGGTAGTGCGCTACTCAGGAGCGACGGCACCCTTCTCTTCGAGCTTTGTCCCCATTCCTCTGGGCTGGATAGCTTTTCCAGGGGGTAGCTACGTCCTTGGACAACCCGATGGTGCTTCCACCTGGTTCCCGGTCAACGATCACCCAATCGACAAAGCCACCTATGCTTTTGAGATCACCGTCGAAGACCCCATGGTCGTCGCCACCAATGGAGAACTCCGAGAGGTTGTGTCCCAAGGGAACTCTAGCACTTATCGTTGGGATGCCCGTGACCCAATGGCCAGCTATCTGGTGACGGTCAATGTTGGTCCCTACGTTCGGGTTGACGACCCAAGCCAGAGCTTTCCGGCCCTAAGGCACTATGTTCCTGAGGATGCGGTGGAGCAATCCACCCAAGAGATATCGAAAACCAGAGAGATCATCGATCACTTCGTAAAACTCTTCGGCCCTTTCCCGTTTCAGCACTACGGAGCGATGGTGGTCGATGCTTCCCTGAATGGCGCAGCCTTAGAGTGCCAGACTCTTTCAGTCTTCGGCCGGGAGCTTCTTGGAGATCCCTCCTTTGAGACCGTTCAGGCGCACGAGATCGCTCATCAGTGGTTTGGCAACGATGTGAGTCTCAGGACCTGGCAGGACCTCTGGCTCAATGAAGGCTTCGCTACCTACTGC
>JBJHCR010000244.1:0-569 GCA_050486105.1 Vulcanimicrobiota bacterium | reverse complement strand
AGAAAGAGTTCGGTCCGGCCGAACTTGAATCCCAGGCCAGACAAGCCTATGAGGTCCTTAGCACCGAAGACCTCCCCGGCAACCCATTAGCCAACCCTCCCGCCGAAGATCTCTTCAATACGGTCACCTACCTTCGCGGCGGCCTGACCCACTACGCTTTGCGCAAAGAGATAGGGGACACGGCCTACTTCCAAGGGGTGAGAAACTATGTGAAGAGATTTACTGGGGGGCATGCCACCACTTCGGATTTCATCGAGATCATGGAGGACGCTTCCGATCGATCACTGACAGAATTTTTCCAGGCCTGGATTTTCTCAAGCGACCTTCCCGAGCTTGAGTTCGAAATCGATCAAGGGCTCGCTCGAGAGCTCCAGCAAAAGCGTCCCTTGGTGATTGGCTGCAAGCTTCGCCGCAGCTGGTGAGTCGGGGGTTCGTTCACGAAAGCTTGTCCGAGCAACAAAAAACCCCGTCTTCACGAGGTTCCTTTGGCGGAGAGTGAGGGATTCGCAAGGCCGAAGGCCGTTCCGGAGGCCGTCCCCGGCCGAGGACACCCCCGGTGAGAACTCAAC
>JBJHCR010000243.1:0-10040 GCA_050486105.1 Vulcanimicrobiota bacterium | reverse complement strand
ACATCTTGCTCGTTCATTATTGTCCCTGTGAAATCGTCCATTTGTCGCCAAATATTCTCGATATTACGCAAAAATGTCCAATTCCACAGGACCAAAATGCACTTCGCAATCTGTCAAGGGGGTTCCCGGTCGGACCTCTAGACTGTTTCCAAATCGACTTCTAAGGTTGCCTCCTGGCAGGGGACACGCCCCCAAGAGGGGCTACCACCGAGTGAGTCGGTGGGTTCTAGGGAACCCTGCGACCCTTCAGGTAGACTTCGAAGCCATAGTCCTCCAGAGACTGGTAAATCTGGTCTTTGGGGATGGTGTCACCGGGAGCCCAGGGTCCATACATAGGATTGGGCAAATGGAACCAGGTCCGGCCCCAACGCTCGCTCTGCTTGTCAGCCTCAGCTTTGCGAGCCGTATAGGCCGGCTTGCCCGTTTCGACTTCTTCGAGATAGGGCTCAAAGTCTCCAAGCACATCGCCGAAGTAGGCCACCACATCGAAGTTCTGTTGAACCAGTCGGCGGCGCGCTTCCTTCTTTCCCTCCCCATTCAGCAACATCTTGGCCTCCTCGGATTTGGGATCGATCCCCAACAGAGCGATCACATCTTTGGCCCGTTGATTCTCTTCAGCCGATGGTAGACGATGGAAGAGCCGCTCTTCGATATTCTCAACACAGATTCCGAGGTTCTTCAAAACTTCGATGGTCGCTTGTTCCTGACCCACCATTCTATTGGTTATATAAATAGGTGTGACTCCAAGCTTTTTGGCCTCAGCCAAAAACTCCGGAGCCCCAGGCACGGCAGCTCCCGCCGATCTATTGATGGCCTGAAAGTCCACCCAGGCATCCCAGATCTGCTCGTTGAAGCTGGCCCCTGTTCGAGCAGTGAAGGCCTGAAAACCACTGTTGTCGATCACTGTCTCGTCAAGATCCAAGATGATGGCGACAGGTCGATCCGAACCTGGCAAATAAGCTTTGGTGTCGCCCTCGGTAACCTCGAAAAGGTCCGACCATCTCCAGAGTTGATCCGTTGCCATATTGTACGTTTGATGACAGAGAGCTCTATACTCGGCACTGGTTCGAACCCAGAGTTCGGCCAGAGGTTGATGTTGAACCTGGGCTGGCTTGTCTAAAACCGGCGACTGCTCTGCCACGGCAGGGCAAAACAGAAGGCCTGCAAGTATTAAAGTCCCCCCGAAGAGGCGAAAAGCGCGCATAGTGTTCATAAGACCTCCAAGATTTTGTTCGAACGCGCATTCGCCAAGATTGGCGCTTTTCATTCCTCCCATCCCAACCCCAAATTGAGGAAGGCTATCTTGGCAATTTTGCCGTTACAATATACTGATAGGGAAGAGTCTCTCGATCCACCTCCACCACGAACCCGGCGGCTTCTAATTCCCGGATCAATTCTTTCGACCCCAGGCGCATTTCCGGACCTGGCCCGATCGGGATTTCACGGTCATTGAAGAACTCGACGATCACCAGACGTCCTTCGTCTTTCAATCCCTGTTTGAGTTTCTCATAATAGGATTCTCGAGAATCAATGTGGTGGAGAGTGTTGCACAAGAAAATGACGTCTAGAGCACCCTCGGGGAGATAGGGATCAGTTTCACTGGCCTCGATGGTCAACAGATTGTTCTGCTGCTCCTGCCTAGCTCGTTCCAACACAAAAGGGAAAAAACCCGGCTCTATGTCCACCGCAAAGGCCAAGCCACCGGGAGCGATCTGGGCAGCCATGCGCCGGGTGAAATATCCCGAACCCGCTCCGATATCAGCAACGTTCATTCCCGGTTCAAGCCCAATTTTCTCGACCACCAGATCCGGGCGCTGCCACTCATCTCGCTCGGGCTCTTCGAAGCGCTCTATCCATTTCTGCACATCGTCAAATCGATGGGTGTGCCCGCCGTGAGATTCGTCGTGATGATGTTGACTATAAGCTGGGCCCAGCCCCAATAAAGCTACAAGGAGAAGAGCCCAGGTAAGAAAACTTGCATTTCGCATGGGCTCAGCCTTTCTCTCGAGAAGCGCTAGAGCCTTCCGCTCTTCTCCGGGGAAACGAACAAAGCAGCCTTACGACTGCTCTCATTGAACGCTTTTTTCCGCCAAGACGAAGAACGCCGTAACGGAGATCGTCGGTCCTAGGCTTTGACTCCGTACTTTTTCAGAGCTTTTTCCAATCCCAGCTTTTTGATGGTCTTGAGCCCTCGGGTGCTCACTCGCAGGCGCACCCAGCGACCTTCGCTCTCCAACCAGAACTTCTGGGTCACCAAATTCGGCAACCAGCGGCGACGAGTCTTTCTCTGGGAGTGCGAAACTTTATTTCCCACCCCTGGCTTTTTTCCAGTGAGTTGACATACGCGTGACATCGAATTCTCCTTTTTTCCACAGGGCTTACAACAAAGGTCTAGCCCTCGGAAGAACGATAATAGCTAGCCGAACCCCGAGTGTCAAGGCTTCGCCGGGCTGACGAACCGTAGCCCGGCAAAGAGGCGGCCCTTGGTGCCCCTCGTTTCGGGCTGCCACGGTCGGTTCTAGCGCGCCCACAAGCCACCTCGTCTGGAAGGAGAGAATGGTTTTATTGAACTCTAAGAAATCGAGAGGTTAAGCCGGGTCACAAGCCACAAAGAACTTCTTCAGCGGTTCAGTGACGGTCCAGACGGTCTTGGCTCCGATGGGAAAGTATGCGGTGTCGCCGGGACCGAGGGTGTAAGAGCGACGGGGGGGAAAACGATCTTCAATATGAACTCGACCCTCTACGATATAAACATACTCTTCATAGGGAAAAAAGAAGCGGTATTTACCCGTTGGACAGGTCCATAAGCCCGATCGAGAGTCGCCTTCGACCGATTCGGCGGTGATGTACAGTTTGGCGTCGGGACTCCCTTCGAGCACCTCCCGTTCGGGAAGCGGATCGTCGTAGAGTTCAATCGGTTGGGTGAGTACGGTGATGGAAGCCATCGATGGTTTTCCTTTCCAGGTTCAGGGAATTTTCTAGCTGCTGCGATGCCAACTGTTCGACTCGGTGAATCTGTCAAGGCCGAGGAAGGCGATATCGACGCTGCTGAACTTACCTTCAAGGACAAGCTCGGCCAATCCCAGTCCGGTCATGGGAGCGCTCTTGAAGCCGGCTCCACTGAACCCCGCAGCCACATAGTAGCCATCGAGACCTCCGATCGGCCCGTCGATGATCGGATGTCCGTCCGGGGTAAAGTCGTAGAGCCCGACCACCCCGCGCTTGAGCCCTGCCGTCCCCAGAGCTGGAAATCGATGACCTAGGGCACCGAGCGCCGCCTCGACATAGTCTCCATCAATCTCGGTGTCGTAAGTGTCGGGGTGCCAGACCGGCTCGAAATACCAGTCGATTCCAACCAGGTTGCAGTCTCCATCGGTATGGGTGTAGAGCCCGGTAATCTCGTCGTAAAAGGCGAGTTCTCTACTTGGTAGACCTACAGGTCGATCGGTGTAGCAAACCTGTCCTCGCTTGACCCGGATCGGAAGGGGAGTGGAAGGGTCAGGATGGAGCAGAGGGGTCCAGGGTCCGGCGGCTAGGATCACAGTTGGACAGGAGAGGAAGCCTCGGTCGGTCTCCACTCCGGTGACCCGACCAGACTGCTGGCGCAATTGGCGAACTTGGACCCCCTCTATGAATTCAGCGCCTTGACTCTTGGCTTTTCCGGCGATACTTAGCGTGGTCGCCACTGGGTCTGCCCAACCGCTGCGAGGCTCGTAGGCTCCTCCAACCAGGTCTCGGACATTTAAGATGGGCTGCAGACGTTTGAGCTCGATGGGCTTTAGCCAGTGCGACTCGATGCCTTCGTCGAGAAGCATCTGGTGGCAAGCCCTCACCTTCTCTTCTTGTTCCGGACCGGTCACGTGAAGGTAGCCCGTCTCGATGAATTTGCAATCCTCCTCAAAAGTCTCGGTCCATTCCCAGAACCAGGAGCGAGATGAATCAATGAGACGAACCTCATTTAGGCTTGACCAGTGGGTCTGTATGAAGCCTCCGGACTTAGCGGTCTCCCCGCTACAGATCGCGCCTTTGTCAAGCACCACCACATCGGTGGCCCCTTTATGGGTTAGATGGTAGGCGATACTACAGCCGAGGACCCCAGCCCCGACGATCACAATCTCTGCCGTGGACCGCATGGGTTACGCTTCGATCAACTCCGAGAGATCGATCACTGGAGGAAACAGACGACCGCTGGCCAGACCTGCCGAGGCGAGGACCCTCTGGCCCGGAGGCAAGAACTGCGGGTCGCTGTTCCAACCGAACTCTTCGATGGGAGATCGGAACCCTAAAATCTTCCAGAGTTGGGCCGAAAAGTCCGGCATCAGAGGCGAAACGATCATAGCAAAAGTGCGAGCCGCAGCAAGTTCTAACGCCACCCCCGTAGCTCTTTCCGGTGCTAAGCTGGGCGTCTCGGAGAGAAAGCTCTGACTGTACGAGAAGATGGTCGCTCGATCCACAAGCTCGATCGCAGCTTTGGCCACCTCTTGAAGTCTGGCTTTACTGTAACCGTAATAGGCCTTTTCTATGGCCTGGATTATCTCGGCCACGAACCGAGCGTGTTCAGGGGCCCAACGGTCCGCACTTGGAGCTTTCGAAGAAAACTCTTGAGCCACGCTCTCTCCGAGACCCGCCAGCCATCCTCTCCAGCGCTCGATCACCGAGTGGTTCAAAACTTCAGCCATGCTTTCCAAGCTGCAGTCAGTCCTGGCGAATTCTGGGCGCATTAAGGCTAGGTAAAATCGGAGAAAATCGGCGGGCATCTTCTCTAACAGACTGTCTGGACTGAGATAGTGACCTGCGCTCGTGGACATCTTATGGTCATTGAGAGAGAGATACTCGTTGACGGCCAAGACGTTCGGAAGTTCCGAATCCGCGTCTAGGGCCAGACTGACTGCGGGGTCGCAAACCAGGTAACAGAATGCGTTGTCGTAACCAAAAGCGTGAGTCACTTCGCTGGCCACCTCGGCATAGCGATGGCGGAGATGCCGGTTGGCTAGGGACAGTTCGAGCCAGGGCGAAATCACCAGGTCGTCGTTTCCCGGTACCGGAATTCCGTGTTTGGCCTTGGCCGTCGCTGCCAAGCTCAGCTCAGTCAAGTTTAGATACCTAGCTGCCAACTGTCGCAGCTTTGGAGGCAGCTCGAGTTGCGCGTGATAGCTAGTCAACCGTTCTCGAAAAGGTTCAAGAAAGAGGTACCACCGCTTCTCTGGTCCTCGAAGAGTCGCGGCCGAGCCGCACCTTGTGCAGGTCGGGTTGTGCACTTCCTCAGGCCGATGAGGCAGACAGCAATTCTCACAAGCGAACCCCAAAGTCCCCGACCCGCAGTGAGGACAATCTCCGAGCAGAAACCCGTCGAAAAGTTCGTGCTGACATTCTTTGCACTCAAGGACCATCTGATCTCGTTCTCTGATCAGGCCTCGCCCTTGAAGCTCAGCGTAGGCATCCTGCACCGCTCCGCGATAATCGGAGTCCTGGGAGGTGTGGAGCACGTAGTCTGGCTTGGCATGGCAGGATTGCAAAGTGGCCAATATGCGGTCGGTATAGGTGGTGCGGGCCTGCTCGAAACTCACTCCATCTTTCTCAGCTTGGATCGCGATATAGCTCTGATGATCATCGGTTAAGCAGAGCACCTTCGAATCACGCCGGCCGGTTAGGCGGTCGAACCGTCTTAAGGTGTCGGCCAGTAGGTAAGGGCCGGCCAGATGACCAACGTGGAGCGGGCCATTAGGAGTAGGGGGAGAAGGAAAAATCAGTCGAGACGGTTGGACTTCTGAGTCTGGGCCCTCTTCAAAGTCGTCCTCAACAGCATCCCAGAAAACCGAAAGAAACATCAGCGGTTCGCTGTCGGAATCATTCTTGAGGTGATGAACGCTTCCGGGGGGCAGATACACCACATCGCCGGCAGCCACAAGCTGTCTCTCTTCGTTGATCACCATGGTGCCCCGCCCTTGGCAGATAACGAAGGTTTCGGCCGGGTTGTGGTCGTGGACCATAGTTTCCCCCCCAGGCTCAATCACCGCTAGGCTCGCTCCGAACGGGGTGTCGTCGATCTCGTCCCAAGGATAGATGTCCTTGAAAAGCACCTGATGGGGCTCGGATTCCAAGGTGTCGCGATCGAACTTCCTAATGAGCATGGGCTGCCACTCCCTAAATGGTCTCCGGAACAGATTTGCGCCTCAGTTCGAGCCCCAGGCACCACTCGCCCTCGGAAAGTTCAACGTCCATAGGACTTAAGACCTTCCGTTCAACCCAGATAATGTCGAGGAGGTCATCCGGAATGAAGGGTTGCCTGTTTCCCCGGACTTGGCCATTTTGAGACCCTGGCCAGAATATGCCGGGCTCAAGGGGATCTTCCCGGCACTGGGGTAGGCAGAGCTGAGGCTTGCGCCGGGATCTCTAGAGTGACTCTGGAGGAAATTCTTCTCTGCATCTGAGCCTCGCCGACTACCGGCTATAGTGCTCGATGCACAGTCGCCCTAGTTCAGAGCTGTACTCGTCAATGATCTCTCGAAAGTGAAGGTTTCGCGCCTCTTCAGGAACTCCATTGGGTAGGGGTTCCACCGGTCCTCCACCACACAGACAGGGCTGGTACTGAAAGATCTTGGGGTTCATGGTGGCCCGAAATCGTCCTAAACTTCTAAGCATTCGAAAATGAACGATGGCGTTAGCTTCTCGCAAAATATTCAAAAATCACCTCGCCTAACAATGACAAAAGACCTGCCTAATAAATCTTGCTAGGTGCGCCTAGTTTTCCCTCGGCAAGACAGAGTCCTTCTACTCAGGTCCAAGAATTGAGACGGCTTTGGGCCCAGACCCTTTCGGTGACCCAATTGGACCCACTTTCCTGTGAGAGCAAGCTATCCATGCCGAAAGTGTGAACTGGAAGACCACCGAGCGGGGGGTGAAGGAGGCGGAGATCTTCGCCGCTACTCAAGCTGCCGGACCCAGCCCAAGCATCGCCGAGCTCTCTCCCGAGGAAACCACCGCCTGGATGATCTTGAGGATCCAGGCTTCAGGAAATGGAAGCTGGGAAACCGCCATTTTGCGAAGGGCGGACTCCACTGAAATGGTGACTTCGCTAGAGCCGTCATGCCGGCCTTCGGCGGCCTGGTCGGCTAGGTATCCTTCGAGGTGGTCTTTCTTCATACTCACCACTATTGGCGCGGCAATTCCCCGGACTGTTCCCCGAGTCACCTCCTCGTGAACAGTCCGTTCCCGGCCATATTCTCTAGTTCAGGACAGACAGGGGCTTCGACTTCTAGGCCTTGGACGCCTTGGCCGACGCGCACAGAACCGCTCAAAAACAAGTCGAGGAATTCAGACATTCATTGCAAGTTCCCGACGACTCCAAGAATAGAGAGGCCCAGTTCGGAAGTCTAGGGCAATTCTAGAGATATGGGGAAGCGAGTAGGCAAGACGTGCCCGATGACCGATTTTTAAACTTGGAAGGGCTTCGGGGGGCACGTTTAAAGGAGACTGAGTCCAAGTATCGGCGAGAAAAGTTGGTCTATCTGGCCGACCTGCAAGAACGCGTACGAAAGGTCGCGGAATTTCGTCTTGGATGCACTCCTTCAGACTCTGAGTCTGGCGCAAGCGCGACTTGATGAGGCAGGTATAAGGAATGTGCTTCACGACCCTCGCTCGAGATTGAGAGGACGTTCGCTCTGTGGCCGTTGAACAAGGTGCGGATTTTGACGGAGGTTATGTAGAGCAGTGGCTCGCGATGTTCGAGCAAGCTCTCGACGACTCCACCTTAGTTGATAGCGGCCGTGGGTGGCTATGTCGGGGTGGAATGCCGTGACTTTCTCCGGGAAACCGGAGCCGACTTCGCTGCGGAGGCGTTCCACCCATTCTTGCAGCACGCTGCGACAGGATCGATAGAGCGTCTCGACTTCTTCCTCGTAGAGCTTCTGGGTGAGCTTGAGGGGGGAAAGCCGGGCGTGAAAGAGGATCTCCGTTGCCGACTCCGGAGAAGAGTTGCTGGTCGGTGAGGGCCCGTCTCAGGGTATGGTTTCTTAGCCTTTGACGCCGCCGAAAGGTGTCCAGGTCGGCATCCAGGACTTCGAGACCACCCTTTCGGAACGGTTCCAGGTTCGCCTCGCCCGACTCCAGAGTATAAAGTTTTGCCTGGCGTTTTTTGCCTTTTTCGCGCCACCGTAAACGACCCGCGATCATGAGGTGGAGCAAGAGTTTCCGGCCGCTTTCGAACTCGAGTACGATCTGCTTGGCCTCTCGCCACGCCCTCATTAACCGTTGGCCGTTGAAGCTCTCAAGAGGCGGCTCGACGGAGCGGAGCAGAAAGGGCGACTTCAGCTGGAGTTCCTCCAGCACTTGTCCGCCCACGATGCGGTTGAGCGCCAGGCAGTAGTTCTCCACATCGGGTAGTTCCGGCATGATACCGCCTTCGGACTACGAGCTTAGATCACTTCAGAAGGCCAAGCGTAGCCGAAATTCGTTCTCCAGCCGTCGCGAACGTCTCCGGAAGCTCCTCGGGGGAGTCCAGAAAGGCCACCAGACTCACCAGGTCGTGCAGCAAAGACCGTGTCCTCCAATCCTCCGGCAGCAACCCTCCCGCCTCACGATACCCCTCCACAAACCGCTCGGAATTCAACTGGGAGTGGTCGCCGGCGAAACGGAAGAAGTTGCCGAAGTCGATCAACGGGTCGTTTACCATGGCAAATTCCCAGTCCAACACGGCAGCCACCTTGCCGGTAGGTGTGGCCAGCAGGTTCTTCGGATTGAAGTCGCTATGTACCAGGACAGCGGGGTTGGGGTGCGGGCCAGGAGGGTCAAGCCCCAAAAGAGCTTTCCGCACACCGGGCTCTAGCCTCTGACCCGCGCGGCCTTGCAAGAACCCCCGCAAAAGTTGCCATCCGAACCCCGCTTCCAGTTCACCAACGGAGCCGTCCGAACGAAATAGCCCCTGACTCGGGAAGACCACCTTGTGAACTGCGGCGAGAGTGCGGCCAAGCTCTCCATAATCACAGTCCTCGCACCAGGGCTTCCCCTCGACGAAACGCTGCAGCATGAGGCCTCGCCCCTCGAATTCATCCACCCGTTCCACGTCCGGTACCGGGAGCCCGTATCGCTGAGCCAGCCGTAGAACGTGCTTCTCCCGAAGAGCGACCTCCAGGCCGCCACGATAGAGACGAAGCAGAAAGGCGTCGGAACGAAAGTTGGCATTGGAGAAGCCGCCGCCCAGAAGCTCGGAGACCTCCCCGCTCCTGCCTGCGACAGCCTTCATGGCCCTCGTGGCGAACGGCACCGTGGCCCATCGGGGATGGCATTGGGTGAAACGAGACATCAAGTAGCGGTTTCTCAGAAGCCTGAAATAAAGCCTTCGAACAAACCTTTGTCAGTATTGGAGGTGCCGTGTGGCCACAAATACGACCGGAAGTTTCGCCAAAGCGAACAAACTCGAGGAAAAGTACGGAGCGAAGAATTGTAAGCTGTCGGTACAGACCTTCCTCGTCGTCCTCGGGGATGGCGGGGCTCAGGAGGCCACCTTCGGGGAAAGCTTGCTCCAACGAACGAGCCGCCGAGTGATTATCCTCCGCCGCCAGTTCCAACGGCTGGTAACAGGTACCGGTAAGAGTAACCGGATAGACGATGCTGCGGGTTTTGTGCGAACCTCGGCTCTCCCGGTGCACCCGCACCTCCTGGAACACTTCCCAACTGTGCCGACGGCTGGAGAAAGGTAAAAAGGGGGAGACCCCAACAGCGGGTAACGGTGCGAGAAGCGGCGTCCACCTCCCAGCCCACTCGCCCCGTGGCAAGCACTCCGCCGACAACGAGGAACAGCCCAACCGCAAGCCAAAGGGCGAAGATGTCGCCCAGCTCTCCGAAGTAGAAAGGCGAAGCCACGAGGTACAGTCCGAATAGAAGAAACGGCGAGCCCTAGAAGATTTCTTGGTGGAGGTTGGCAGAAGAAAGTTCTTGCAGCCGCTCTACGATGCCTTGTCTCAGACCGAAGAAGGCAAAGCCTGGGCCAAAGAGATCTACAGCAAGGCCCGTCCGAACTATCACAGTGTTTCGGTTGGGAC
>JBJHCR010000242.1:2994-10063 GCA_050486105.1 Vulcanimicrobiota bacterium | reverse complement strand
AGTCATAGCTAACGACACTGGTGATCGGGAAGATGGAAAAATTTCGCGCTCAGACCTGACCTCCTATCTCTTCGAGCGAGATAGTGAGAGGTTTCAAGGAGGAGACAGGTCAGATTTTGGACAGAACCGAGACGGTATTGGAACCGATGAGTACCACCTCCCCCACGAGGATCACAATTTTGTCACTGACCACAGTGAGGAAAATCGCACGCCACGACTGGCAGCCGAGCAAGAAGGAGCCATTCTAGAATCTATAGCTGAAGGCGGTGAAGTCGAGTTCACCAACAGCAACGGGGACACCGAGACTCTCTCAGTCGAGCAAGTCACCAACACTGGCGGTAATGTAGAGTTTGAGCTCAAGGGTGAGGATGGACACACACTTAGGATTTCCTCCGAACTTGACTCCGAGGAAACGAGAATTGCCCTGGCAAGAATTGCTGACTACTACACTCAAGTTCCCGAGCATTTGCGTCATTCGGTAGATGAAATTGCCCTATTGAGTGGTGGCAAGGACGGGCGCGACGACGTAGCGGCTGATTTTCGGTCTAACGGTGACAAGGTTCGATTCTACAACGGCCTACAGAACCTCAATGAGTCGGTTTTCGACCACGAGTTCGCTCACGGGATCGGCTATGAAACCGATGGGAAGGGTGAGGGGGTTCTCGATAAACTCAATCCGTTCAGCGGAGGCGGGAGCGGTTCTCCAACCGGCTGGGAGCAAGCCATTGAGGCCGACGGTGAAGAGCGACTCACAGAGTATGCCGGAACGAATCATAAAGAGGATTTTGCCGAGTCGTGGGCGGTCTATATGGAGGCTCGTGAGCACGGAGAGGAAGCCTTGGCAGATTTTCGGGAACTGTATCCAAATCGCTTTGATATTTTAGAGCAGATCTTTGAGGCGGCCTAAGCGCGCGTTGAGTTCGGGCTTCTTCGGCCCGGAGGGAAACTCTTGGAACGCCCCCACCAATGACCACACGGAGGCCCCCGCCCGAACGGACAACACGGGACCCGACACCCAAGCCGTTATAAACTTCTGTTGAGCGATACGGACCTTCGTCGGGGTCTTAGGTTGGGTATGGGTCGAGTCCACTTCCATCGACAAGGTTGTGGTTTGGGAGATCATGGGAAAGCACTCTTCGGCCTGCTTGAAGAATGGGGTGTACGATGTTCAGTGCGAACCACCCCGCGCCCGGTGGCTGATCGACCTACTCACTCCCGAGCAGGAGGAAGAGTTGATTTTCCGATTGGTGGCGGCGATTCCCGCCGCAAAAAGTACCAAAGACCTCTACCAGATCTGCAACCTCTGCTATCTCTTGGCCAAGAGTGGGCATCCCCTTGTCGTGAGTCCATTTGTCAGGTCCTGCTCCATCGTGGATGGCGGACGAATGGCCTTTCGACGTCAATTCCGTTGAACGGGAGGTTTCTTAGGGCACTAAGTTCTCTGAGGATAACCGTCATGCCAAAAACGGTTCTCTGGCACCAGCCCTACTTACCCCAGACTCTCAGGGAGAGACGACAACTTCGACCACAGGCGAGTCGAGACGGCCAGCCCAGCAATGAGGAAGCTTAGAGCGGTCCGATGTCAGGCCACCGGGGAGTTTTTCGTAGGATTGGATGTAGCTCGCCTGAATCCGATAGGTGCCGGGACGAGCGAACACGTGCTCGAGGAGCTTCATCTCCCGTTCGGTAGTCGTTGACTGCCCGGGGCGATGGATCACCCACTGGGAATGATTGTCGGGCTGGTTGCCCAGAAAAATCTGCTCCTCAACAGAGTCGCCGAGCTGCAAAATCTTTGCGAAGGTCTCATCGAAATCTCGGACCGCTGCGAAGAGGTCCATGCGCACAAGAGTCGCTTGAGTCCCGTTGGGACCGACCACCGTCAGCCTCATTCCGAAACTCTCTTGAGGGACCGTAGGCCGAGGGAACAGGCTCGGGTCGGCCAGAGTAATCGGACCTTTACTCCGGTTCTGCAGACTGTAATCCAAGCGGATCGGCTGCCCTTTGGGGACCGGACCGGACGGTGCAGCCAGGACAAGCTCGAGGGATGTCGGGGCAAGTTCCGTCGATTGGGTCCAAGCCGGCTGCATCGTCAGGGTTAGAGCCAAAACGCAAAGCACCCAAAGAGAACTAGCGCTTCTTCCTCGAAACCGAGTGAGCCCGTAGGCACACATGATCTTCGGGCCTAGACTTGATTTCATGACCTTAGCTTAATCGTCCTCAGCAAATACTCCTGGCACACGGGTAGAACTTGACCGGGCGATCGGTGAGGTCGCGACGATAGTGCCCAAGATTCGGATCCTCGGCCACATCTTTTATCGCAGCGCTCAACTAGTCAAGGACCACCTGAGCACCTTCGATATTTTGTTTAGGTTCGACGATGCAATACAAAATGTCATGAATGTCCCTCTGAGCTACTTCAGTGAGTTCGTAATTTCTCTCCGTTCTCTCAATTGCTGCAACTTCGCCGCTGAGTGAGCGTAGGCATCGTCCTCATCCGAATGCCTCTCCCGACGACCGACTTCAAGTCCATCATCTATGAACTAATGAAGCTCGGTCTTCGCCGGTCGGCGCTCGAGAAGAGCCCGCTCTCGAAGCAGCCTGAGACCATCTCGGACACCCTCACTGGCCGAACTATAAAGACCGGAGTCTACGTGGTCTTGGACGGAGCGTCCCAACTCCGGGATCAACTACACCTTCATCAGCTAAAATTCGCGGCCTCGTGCAAGGCGGTTCCGGTGCCAGAGGCAGGGGCGTACCGGAACGATTGTCCTGCCCCAAGGAAGAGGCCTGGACATCCTTGTCGAAGGCGTGAGAATGCTTGACCGGAATGCTCCGACAACTCCGATTCGATTTGCCGCTTCTAAGGCTCTCGACCGTATTCCCATGATGGCGGGGTTGCTGGCAAGTTCTCAGGAGGAGCGGCAGATGGCTCTTGAAAAATGCCTGGAACAGGTGAGCATCTTAGACCATCTAGTCGACCCCTTCATCCAAGCCATGGCAGAAAACGCGAGGGTCAGGTCCCTAGATCCCCATTTTCTGACTGAACGAGAAGCGAATCTCAGGGAGAGTCTGGCTATTCTTCGAAATTCGATCCATCAAATCGGGTCTGCCCCACCTTTGGCTGAACGGTGTTCTTGCGGGGAAGCGTTGGAGACCCAGCCCTTTTGCCTAAGCTGCACCTTCATTGGCTGGGAAGACCAAAAGTGCCAGGCCTGCCTTGAGCCTGTGCAGCAAGTGACTTGGTGTCCAGACTGCTTTCACGGCCTGAGAGTCCCAATCTTAAATCTCAAAGATATGGACCACTTTGGAGTCTGCTTTATCTAAATCCCTCATCCTGCGGTCCCAGTTGAAACTTAAGCGGCGCTGAAGGCCACAAGGGGTGCAGCACCGGTCGTTCATTCGATTCCAAGTGCACCTCGGCGAACAGGTCCGCTGCCTGCGCCACCTGATAGCGTCTACGACTTGAGGCATCCGGTTCGTCCCTATCCGCCGGCAGCGGAGAACGACTCTTGGTTGACACGCCTCATAAGCTTGTAGTGCCTCCGCGCGCAGACCTAAGAATCGCAATGCTCGACCTCGGACATTATACAACGCGCCTTTCAGGCGGTATGTACTTCCACGTCAGACCTTCACTTCTCCTTGCGACACCCACGCAAGCGCGGCCACCCACGCAAGCGCGGGTTCCCGGCGCCTGACCACAATTGGTAGGGACGAACTTCGCGGACGTTGCACCAGTGAGCATTCCGTCGAGATCGGGCCACCGGCCCGGTCTCGTCTTTCCCCGGTGACCCGGAGGTCTGAAATATCCTCTCCTTCAACCTCAGCCTTATGCTCGACGAGCAATTTATGCTAAATTGGATGTATTCTAGCGGCTTTGCTCCAGCCCTGACGCGAGCAATCAGAATGTCTAAATCCAGCCTAAAGCCTCGCGCTTTCCAAGTTGAAAACCCAGGCTATTATCGCCTTTCTCAAGATCTGCAGAATTACGATTACCCACCCTACCTTGGCATCCAGTCTGTTCGGATTTGTCCGAGCTGCGATTTCGAGTACTCTAGTGTCGATTGGAATGTTGAGGTTCTAGTCGCCATTAGCGGTCAGGAACACCGAGTCCACATCTATACGCCGAAAGCCTTTTGCCCCGGAGCCACGGCACAAGTTGTTCCTTCAAACTGTGTTGTCGTTCCAGTCATCGATGGAAGCTCGGTCGCTCATGCTGTTGGGCTCATTGCTCGACAAGGCTTAGAGAGACCAAGAGAATCCCATAGACTTTGTGCCAGGCTGATTCAAGAGCTGGGAGAAGACGGGGATGAATTGTTCTATGATTCGAAAGTTCGACCGTCCGAAACAGCGCTGCGGGAGATACTTGAGGGCCGTGGAGCCCGGGAAGCAGCCACCTTATCTAAGGAGCTTCTGATGCTTTGGCCAGACCCCAAGCTGCTCCCGGCGGTGCCCTGGAACGCTCTCAAGCTCCAGATAGCCGACATCTTGAAGAAATGGAAGCTCAGCGGGGACGAAAGGGCGACGGAACGACAAGTCAGCGCTATCCTTGGCTGCATCAGTAGGAAACCGTATCTCGCTCCAATTGATGTCGTCGAGAGCCTCTTGGGCCAAAAACTCGATCTAGGCCAAAAAGAGTACCACGAACTAGCCGAAGAGATATTCGCGCAGTATCAGGAGTCCGCCAACACTCTCTTTCCGTTTCGCAGCGATCGGAAACAGAAGTCGTCTTTGTCGCCCTGTTCCGAAGATCCTCGTTGACGTATTGGAAATCTCGGTAAGGTAACGACCTTTGCACTACCCTCCGTTGACCACCCGCTCCTCCCGAGCGATTCCAAGGGGCGTGAGTCCATTGAGCATCATCATATCCTCAGCCGACCAATTTCCCTGAAGCTCTTCGTACAGAGCCAGAGTTTCCCTTAAGTACGTTCTGTCTGCGTTCGGTAGCGTCTCGAAGTGCTTGAGGGCTTCTCGGAATTCTTTCCAAAAGCCGTTCTCCCACAGTGGTCGTGCTAGATGAACAAGATTGGAACTCCACACGGCCCAGTTGAACTGATTTAGGAGAGAGGCGGCTCGTGAAAAATCTTTGAGAGAGTAGCAACAACAGACCGCCGTGGCTAGACAGCGATATCTGAAGTGGTCATCCTCAGGCTTCCCCGGGTGTAGTGCTTCCAGCATAGATTTGCAAAGCTCCAGAGCGTCGTCATACCGTTTCAGCTGCGTGAGTAGTTGGAGGTGCGCCATGTCAATCTGGACACGGTCAAACTGGTAACGAGATTGGCCACGGAGTTTCGTCAGAAGGCTCAGGCTCGTCAGGTCGTGACGTTTGTCAGGTTTCCCACTCGCATAGCTGGCAAAGGTGAGCAAGTGATGGTTGTGTTGGGGGAATCGCTCGACCAGGCAAACCGCGACGGCCCGCTCTAGAGGAGGGTATGTGACGGAGCAGAGATTTTCCAAATGGTAGAGGTCCCACTCGGATTCTTCGCTTAGTTCTCGGGCCCACCAGGTCAGAAACTTAACTCTCTGCTCGGGGGGCACCTCATGCAAGCTCGGAGGAGGAATGCAGTCTCGCTTTTCGTCGAGATATTGCAGGTAAAAGTTGGGTTTCAAATGTCCAGCCCTCCCCGAGTGCAAGGCCAGTTCTAGGAATGGAACACCGTGACGCCGGTACAGCCTCTCCAAATCAGCTGAGTGCCGGGTGTGTCGGTCCACGATATACATTCTTTGCTGTGAGTGTGCGACGAATGCCGGCAAGGTGAGCATCAATTTTCGAGACATACCCTTCACGGTATGAATAAGTCCCCGGCCGATGTGGCAAACGCCAATTTTAGTCGTGCGTTCCTCAAGAATCGCAGACCAACCAGCGATATTCAGAACTTCTCTGAGGCTCTCAACTGGGTCTGAAGGAATCTGACTTTTTGCCGGATCCGCAAGCGAGCGGAGAGATTCCGCCCAACTGCTATACCAAGTTTCTGTTGCCTGCGAATAGGCGTACTCCGCAAGAAGCGACAAAGAATTAGCGTCATCCAATCCTTGGCTCTCAGCCAAGACTCGAGCGTTTTCCAGAAGGCCCTTAGCCTCTGCATCAAGCCGCTTCTCCAAAGTTGAGACATCGTGGTATCTGAGGGGCGTCGCAATAGGCCGCATCCGAAACCTGGAGGCTTTCGAGCGTCCATCTAGTTTAAAGACCTCAGTTATCCGACAAACAGCCGCAACGCTCGAGTTCGCTGGAGGAACTGTCTTGGAGCGGATTGCTTCGAGGAAGCTCTCGTCTTTTGCGAGCATCGCGCAGCCTTTGCATACTCGTACGTGCCTCGCCGCCTTGCGTGCGTAGAATTCAGATTCCCCCGGAAAGTCGCCGCAAGCCTGGCAGGGTCTCTCAAAGGCAGACATCTTCTCGGCCACCGTGAATGGCCAGCCACTCTCCTGGCTGTCCTTCTTGCTGCAGAGAATGTACTTGTCCCAGTGCCACCACGCTAGCTCTTTGTCGCCGGTGCTCCAGTATTTCTCCCCCAATGCTATGTGCCATAACCAGTCTTCTTCGGCGTCACGGATCAGCCGCGTTTCCTCGTCGGGTGAGACTGAAAAACCACCGAGCAAACGCAAAGCGATTTCAAGAGATTTCGAAAAGTCTTCGTTGATTTCTCCCCTAACTTCGTCGAGAAGCTCGGCCGTTACGTCTGGACTCCAATGCCGAAATACGTAGCGCAGTCTCTCCACCTGAATAGCGGCATTCTCATCGGGGTGCCGACGCCGAAGTTCCAGAATAGCCTTCACTCCGTCCGATCGCCGGTCAGACTTCCCTAGCTCCTCTGCGATCGCTAGGGCAAGCTCCAGCTTTACTCGGAAAAACGAATTGCTCACGGTCAGATCATACCCCGTCAACCGGTAGCGTCTAGATGTGAGGACATCAGATCGAAGACCACGGCCGTTTGGCCTGGGTCGCATAACTGTGTTTTCAAGACAGCTTGACGTGCCAGCCCTTTCCAACTTTCCATATGTAGGCTCGACCGGATTCGAACCGGCAACATTCGGCGCTTAAGACCGACGACTCTGCCAATTGGTCTACGAG
>JBJHCR010000242.1:0-2984 GCA_050486105.1 Vulcanimicrobiota bacterium | reverse complement strand
AATATCTCCCCTCTAAGGCAAGCTCCTCTGCCAGTCGGGCTGCTTGGATACGATGGTGAGAGTCGAGGGATTCGAACCCCCTCAGTGCGTTAACACAACTGGGTTACAGCCAGCTCCGGCTCTCCAACTCCGGCGGACTCTCAAGTGTGGGGTGAAAGGGGGAATTGAAAGCGAAGCGTTCCGAGGTCTGCCGAGGCCACCCTCGTCATCGGTTTCACAAGCCGCTGCTTTGCCACTTAGCTACATTCACCAGATGGAGGAAGGAGTGGGATTTGCAAGCCGAAGGTGCTAGGAGGTCTTCCGACTTACCCACGCGTTAGTTCGAACTAACGGCTACGCCTTAGCAAGGCGACACAATACTGTTCTGTCACCCTTCCGAGTCGATAAGAGACGGTAAATATATAGGAACGGGACCTGAGGGTCCGTACTACTGAATTCGATATGTATCATGTCGATGCCGTCCTTCCCGAAGGGCTTTCAGATTAGTCCGCGCAAGTCGTGCCAGCCTTTCCTCGAAGGCTCCCGTTTGGTAGCCCGCCGAAGTCGTTGTGCGTTTCAGGCATTGTGTGTCAGCTCAGGCAGTTGCGTCGCGGTCTGTTATTACGTTTTCACATTTTTACGACGCTTGTCAAGCCCCATTTTTCAAAGCTTTTCCGCTGTTTCGTTGAAAAACGGCATGACGAAACTAAACCAGTCCAAATCCGACTAAATGGAAAAAGAAATCGGGTTCAGCGGTGCATTTTAGGTGGAAGTAGAGGAGCTGCTTACAGCGTTAAATGACTCAAGGACCGATAGGATGAGGAACTCGATTTGGGCGATAGGTTTCCGATTGCTAGGGTTGACATTGATTTTGGTCCTTTCAGTCTATTCCGCGCAAGTGTATAGCTAGCCTGGGGGCGCGGTTGAATGCATTCTAGCACAGGCAGCCTTGAAGAGCTAGGGACGGACGTACAAGCTCTGCTGGGTAGGCAAAGCCTTTCTCTTTGCGAAGACTTACTGGTGAGGAAAGGCGATAGAGACAACTGGCACCCGGCCTTGGAGGAACTTAACTGCAACTCGGTTGCTATCACCGGGCGTTTTGAGCGTTGGGTGGCTCGCGGGATTCGAGAAGGTTCCGGTCCATCTGTCAGATTTCGATTTGCCCAGCTCGCTGCTGATTGCTACGGCCATAGGGTCACATCGGCGCTCTTGGCAGCCGCTAGTGATGAGAACGAACACTTTCTTGTTAGAGGTCGATGTCTCGAGAATCTTGGCGGACGAGCTTCGTATTTTCGCCCCCGGACATATCGTGATCGGAAAATCTACAAGGTTACTAGAGACTGCCTCTATCACGGACATCCAAATCTTCGCTTCTGGGCCTGCTTTGCAGCTTGGGGCGCTCAGATGCGAAGTGCCGTAGCGAGACTGAGAGAGTTGAAAAGCGACCAAGGACTAGGCGATATGGGCTGGACTGTCGGATACGAAGCGACTGAGGCACTGAAGTCACTTCAGGGACAACGCGCCTGGGAAAAGGAGCCTCCCAGAAGAAAGTCTCCTTATCCTTGCCCACTGAGTCTTTGAATAGATGGTCGACCATAGGTCGCCAATATCCTAAATTGAGTTAATCGGACTAAGCCGGAACCCCTCCAGCAAGGGCTTCGAGCGACACGTTTCCCTGAACGACTCGCACCTGGCGTATCAACGGGTCATAAGGTGAGGAGGCCTGTCGTTACTGGGTTTCTTGATTTCTAGGGGAGCGATAGTGTGTCTACAGCGTGCAAGAGGTTCCTGGAACAGAGGACTAAGATAATCCGTTAACAGGCAGGCTCTTTTACACGAAACTAAAATATTGCTTTAGTTTCATGCCGGATGACTCGACAGATATATGGGAAGCGCTTTACGCCGTTATCGAGGCCCAGTCGGGCTATTTTACCGTAGGTCAGGCTAAGGACTGTGGATACTCCGATCAGCTACTTAGATATCACCGGAACAAGGGAAGATTCCAGAGCATCCTAAGGGGAGTCTATCGGATGACGCATTTCCCCCCAACAGACCACGAGGACCTGGTTGCAATCTGGCTCTGGTCGGAAATGGAAGGGGTCTTCAGTCACGAAACGGCCCTTGTTCTCCATCAACTCTCTGACAGCTTGCCTTCGAGCATTCACGTAACTTTGCCGAGGAGTTGGAAGACGCGCCGCATTCAGTATCCGGATTCCGTGGCGCCGGTCTTCGATGATATCGATGTTGAAGAGCGCCGCTGGTACGGATGTATTCCGGTGACCACTCCTGCTCGTACTATTAAAGACTGCCGCGCTGCTCATGTTGATCCACTCATCATTGACCAGGCAGTCGAAGAAGGACTAGAACGAGGCTTATTCTCTAGAAACGAGATCGTCAAGTGAAAAGCTTCCAGACCCCACTGGCTTTCAAGGCGTCGCTTGAACAAAGACTGCGTACCCGCTCTCAGAAAACCGGCACCGATCTTCACCGGTTGCGGCAACTTGTCATCTACGAACGATTCTTGACCAGAGTCTTCCAGAGCTTTGGTGATGATGCCGTCCTGAAAGGGGGAGTGGTGCTTGAACTCAGACTTGAAAGCGCGAGAGCGACCAAGGACATAGATCTGAATCTGAAAGGTCAACCCGAGAGTACTCTCGAGCGACTGCAAGCGGCGGGGCGCCTGGACCTGAACGATTTCCTTTCGTTTGAGATCACACTCGATGAGAAGTCTACTGATATTCAAGCTGAAGGGCTGCGATACGTAGGCATCAGGTTCAAGAGTCAGGCTTTTCTCGCCGGAAAAGTGTATGGCTCAAGATTTGGCGTTGACGTTGCCCCCGCAGATTTCAATTCGCAGGCAGAAGCTATACGATCGCCATCGGGCGCATTCCACTTAAGGTGCAGCCCGCAGGCATGAGATAGCAAGAAAAAGGGAAAGCCTCCCTTGGACCATCACGGCTAGGCCGAAACGAGGAGGCTTTCTATGAAATTAAGTTCTGCAAGGT
>JBJHCR010000241.1:0-10071 GCA_050486105.1 Vulcanimicrobiota bacterium | reverse complement strand
ACCCGGCGATGTTCGTACCAGTCATACGCACCTGCGAGCTCGTCCCTAGCCTCTTCGGTGAAGCGAACTTCAGAGTAAACTACGATTTCGGATCTGGGCCTTCACCTCATCCCATCCGAGGGTGGATGTGGGAGCAGATGTTAACCGTTCCTTTCTCGCATCAAGTTCAGCCTTCTGCCACTCGTGAACGGGAACGCTACTCGGGTTTGCACCGAGATCATCCCAAAGGTCTTCGACCAGTTGGAGCTTCTCTTCAACGCTCAAATCAAAAATCGAGTCCGCTTTGTCCATAAGTTAAATATTCGCTTTTCCGATCATCACCCCTGCGGAAGAAAAGTAAGCTCCCTTTTGCTTTGTCCAAATTTGGAACTTGTGTGCCAACGCGTCGACACTCCTTCAACCAGAATCAATCTAGCTCAAACCTGTCCAACACCAGAAGCCGAATTCTGCAGAAATCGGGACTTCGTAGCGCCGTAGGATTGCATCAATCGCGCTCCCTTGTGCGAATTTACCCATCCTTACTCATTCAGCTCCGCTGCAGATCAATATCACCTCGCTCTATGACCCGTTGATTCGCAAGAAAACGGGTAAGTTGGGAGTCGAGATTGGTACAGTTTGCTGAGTGCCGTTGAGATGGAGTTGGAAGCTCGTTTCCTCTGCTGAAAGCACTTTGAGGTTGAAAACAAATAGGACCGCGCGTTCGACACGCGAGGCAGGCCGGGTCAGGTGAGTTTAGTGCCGAGTAGAGTGGTCCAGTTGGCACACTGGTGATTCGAATCGAGTCATTCTGTGGTCTCTTGGCCTCGCCGAACAGTCTCCCGTTCAGATGGCCACCTCTTGATAACCATCTGGCGCGATTGTATTAACGACTGACGCCACGTCGCTGGTCTTTAGCTTGATTCGAGGCCAAGTGGTTGAGAGTAGGACTACGATCCCAATCGAGCGACTACTCAGGTGCTGTTGGTACTGAAGATTCTGGTCCGTAGTGATCATCAAGTCGTACCCCTCCGTCTCGACCAAGGGTTTGGTTTCGACCTCCCGAGCTTTTAAGATCTTGTTAGGTGGTTTCCCACGGACTTTCTCCTCCACTTTGTACATCAATTGGATCTGTCGCAGAATCCACTTGACCCGTTCCGGGTCTCGTTTCTCAGCTTTGAGGAATTCACGTCTGGTATGAGACCAGCACTGCACGAGCTCGGTGCCTTCGGTATTCTTCACGAAGCTTTCGTAGGCCGAGTAGCCGTCGCAGACCAGGTGGCCTTGAAAGGCGACCAAGAAATCGTCGAGGACTGCTTGGGCTCGAGATGGATTGAAGAGAAAATAGATATCTTTCTGGTCACCAAAGAAAGCCCAACACCCGCCTTGCGGGTACCCGCCCCTTGTTCATCTTGCCCTTCTTCCTGTCCCTACCGGCGGGCGTGGGTGTCTTATCGGCCGTGAGTATCTTACTGTTTAGAACCGAGGAGCTGAGCACTTCGTAGATCGGCTCCAGCAACTCCGCCATCCGATGAAGCACCCGGGACTTCGTAACGCGTTGCTTGTAGGTGACCGCGCTCTAGAAAGATATCGGAATTCTTGATGGCCTGATGTTGGCGATAGAGAGGAAGGTGAAATTGGTATTTGTCGACAGGCAGACCCGCCAAGAGGTGAGCGCTTGGGCCAACCCCTTCCGGGGAGTTTGCCGGGGCTGGATTTGACCAAACCGAGCTGGTGCTGGCCCAAGATCTATGGAAAACTGTATCCAGATGACCATTCCAGAAAAGCTCCAAGATGATGAGTGGGTCACCGCCGCCATCCGGCGCGGCGTTCGCGAGGCTCTGATCAAACACAAAGCTCTCGGTGTTGCTATAGCAACCTGGAAAGACGGCAAGGTGGTGCTGGTGCCCCCTGAAGAGATCGAGATCCCTGAAGAGCCGGAAATCGTGAGAAGCCAAGACTAACGGGGTTCAGCGCTGAGGGGCAGGTTTACCAGTCTGCAGAATGAACCCAAGACCGTGGCCCAGTACTTCCTAATAGCCAGTGACCTCAAGCCCTTCGAAGGCAAAGCCCTCAGCGCTGCTGACATCTACGATCTTATGATGGAACACGAGTGTTGAGAATTCACCGATTCCGCCCCACACTTCAAGAAGATAGAACCAGACGATACCCTCATCTTATATCTCGGCGGCCCCAAAGGCCGCTACATAGCAGGCGAATCCCAGGTCACCGCCCCCGCCAAGCCCAAATTTCGAATAAACGAGCATACACTGGCGTGGAAAGCCTTTAAAGTCAGAGAAACTGTCGATACTCTTGACCCAAGATACTGCTTGTATGATGAGCCCAACCAGCAGGTACTGTATACACAGGCGTGGGTGGAGAAGCTCACAAAGTTCTGCGAGAACCCGAACGCGCTGACCCAGTTAAGGGAGATGCTCAGTTGAAATCCGTGCTGGGGGGGATACATGAAAGTTGACACTCGGGTTCATACTGAGCGGCTTGGGGTGGCATTCGTTCAACAGATCTGTTCACGCGCGGGCCATGTCTGGCGAGAGCTGGTAGTGACGGATGTTGGAATTGATGGCCATATTGAGATAGTACGCGATGGGATGGCCACAGGCATGCTAGTTGCTGTACAGATCAAGTCGGGAAAGTCTTTTGTCGCAGAGCCGGGTTGCCGTTTCTGGTTCATAGCCAAGCAAGATCATTACGGATATTGGGCTCGATACTCACTGCCGGTCATTGGCATCCTCTATGACCCCGACCGAGACGAAGCGGTTTGGGTGAATCTCAAGAGACTGTCGACCCTCGACCGTGTCGCAAACGGACCCTATTCTAAAGATATCGAAAGGACGGCAGAGACTGAATTCAGGGCCAACAATCTAAGCGAAATCCTCAACGCGGCCCAGCTAGACTGCAGGATCGTGAGTCTCGACGAGGTCAAGAATGTGATTGAGCCACCTCCCGTATTGTGCCTTCCCTTGGAGTCGGGGGTCGAAGTTTCGGATTCGGCAAGCCGAAAGGCATGGTGTCAGCTAACTGATGCATTTGTTTCCTCAATCGTCTCCGACGAGGAATTTGCTGACCTTGGCAATCGGCTGTCTCGGTACTACCCGGCGGTCGACGACAGCAGAAAATCGTACCTGCGCGACACACTCGTTCAGGTAGGTGACACGTTCCTTTTGAAAACAGTTCGGGTGGCGGACGAGCTTCTTCGCGAAGCTCTTGATCCAGTCGCCCAGCATCTCGTGGACCTTCTATTCTATGTTCCTAATGTCACTGAACGCCTTCGAACCTTGGTTGAAAATGCTAGATTAGCTCCAGTGTATGTGGAAACAGCCAACGACATCATCGAAGACCTGGTGGAGATGGCTACAACTTTCCCTTCCTCCGAGGCCGATTCATAAGACCCTGGCGACCCATCCGGCACCAACCCGCCAACCCAGCCCATCACACCCCACCACCAGGTCCCACGAAAACCCAATCAGATAAGGCTCCGCGTCACTCACCATCACCCCTTAACACCCCCTCGGCCCACCCTGCTGGTGTAGCCCTCCCACTCTTCGCCGATGCCCGCCTGGATTCACCGCCTCGAAGGGCTGCACAAGCCCTTGGCGAAGCGTGTCAAATGATGAAAAGACTCTTACTTTCGGCAATCCTCGGGCTTGCCTTGGTCCTTGCCGCGGGGGCCTCGTTGCCGACCACCGTGGAGGAACTCAAGGAGCGCCACGCCGCCCAAGCCTCAACTCCGGAGGCGGCTCTGAAATTGTGGTTCGACTCTGTTTTTGCCACCATGAATCGAGAAACCGGAGAAGAGGGAGCCGCCATGCTCGGCTATCTCACCATACCCTATAAGGACTCGCCTCAATGGTACCGCCAGTCCTCGGCGCGAACCTTTGTGGAACGGATCAAGGAGAGGCCTCACATTTTTCGTAGCTACGCCAAAGGGAGTAGTCCGACGAACGGCTACGCTATGGATCCCAACAATTATGAACTCGAAGTCGTTTCCTGCATGGCCGATTCCTCCGGACGGGGTTGGGCGGTGGTGATTCGAAGCAGTGGGGCCGACAGTCCCAGGCCAGTCTATCTTAAGAAGAGCGACCAAACCGGACTCTACTACGTGGACACATTCAGTAATGTCTATGTGGACGTGCGCCCGCCAGTGGACCCCCAAAAAGAGACCTTCAGGTAGAGTCTAACAGTCCCTGGCTCCTTGCATGTCGACAGGCACCCTATGGTCGGGGGATTTGTCCGTCTTTGTCCAGCCATGCTGCTCACCGGTGTCGATGCGGACGGGCACCGCGTCGAGATGTCTGTCGCGAGAGAGCGCCAACTGCAATTCTGAACCAGAGCTGAAGTCGGCCATAATCACCCCTCGCCATTTGTGAATAAAAGGCCATATCCAGGCCGAGAGGGTAAATTCTTGCTGCTCCCGGAGTAAACGTTCCACCTGCACTGCCACGACGTGGCTCGACTCAAAAAAGATGGCTCCTTCGGGATTCCCATGGCGATCCTCGAAGGGAACGACGCCTTCCACCTGGTCGGAATGAACCGTAGGAGGCCCCTCGATGTTTCAGTTTTCGGCAGAACTCTCGTAACGACAGATTCGTCTATAGAACTCCTTCTCGCATCGGGTCGCCAGCCGTGAAGTCTTCTAGCAACGTTAGAAAGTCTTGCTCCAATTCGGACGTCTGAGTTTGCTGAACGGTATCCTTCCGGCCACCCCTTCTTTTCTGATCATACCGGCTGCAGGGTCACCTGAGGCTCGAAGTTCCTTTAGTCCTCGCTGGATAATCTTCTGGTCGATTTAGAAAAGTCTTGATCTGTATTCGAATCCGCCGTGTCTCAGCTTGGTTGCCTCGACCCCTGCATAGCCACGGAGGTCGTTTTCCGACAAACTCGCGAAGAGTCGTTTCATTTGCAGTTCAGTGTTTTCCGAAAAGCTCATCACTTCAGTTTTTAAAGAGCCGGATCGTTCCATGCTGGAGAGATTCTTTTTCGACTCGACCTCATTGATTCCGGAAAGCTACTTCTGGCTAGATCCTAAGTGAGGTGAGCCTTGTTAATTCTTACCATTCTTGGCAGCGATGACGGTTGCCGCTACGCCGGCGATTCCGGCAGCGACAAGAGCGCCTTGGAATCCAAAGATCGCTCCAGGCAGACTGCCGATGAAACCAACAATACCTAGAGTTGTACCAGCGATCTCGGCGTCGAAACTTTTGAATTCTCGATTTGAGTGGGACGAGCTTACCCGACTGGCGATTCTTGCTCCGATCATGCAAGCCGTTCCGGTCGCAAAAGGAGATGCTAGCTGTCCGATATGATTCGCTCCCAGTGCTCCGAGGCTTGAGGAAACGCCTACGGTAGTGGCGGCGATCAGGCCCCAGCCTAGTGGAGTTTCAAAAAAACTATCTTTCGGCTCATCCGCTGAATCAACGAATTCCTTGTGGGCCAACGTCGTTTGGACAGGAACAGGGCTTGGGCGTGCAGATTGAGATGTTGTGCTTTGGATTAGCATAGTAAGTGAGCATCCTTATTTTGGCTTGTGGCTCAAAACGTCTTGCGCTTCGATGTCCTAGACTCAGAATACGCTGGTCGACTCAAAAAAAGCTGAAAAACTTGGGCAAATCTCCTGGACTTTTCATTTTCGTACAATAGATTTGAGCGGCAAATCTTCAGGCTCCCAATCGCGCAAAGATCTTCGAATCATCATTGACCAAGATTGCGAGCAACTCCAAGACAAGTTTTTGGACGGCGATTTGACCGAGGCCCAAGTTTTGGACGAATAGCAAGCTCGATAAACCTGACCGACGTGCAGCCGAGGCCGTCCTGAGCGGTGGAAACATTTCTCTCCCTGTCTCGAGGGGTCCCTAGTGCCTGTCGGATGAGCGGAAAGCCTGGGGGGGGCGACCAGCCAGCGGGTACCCGGCGCCTCCTCGCCCGGCAGCGGGTCGACGACAACCAGGGCGGCCGCTTCGTGGTTCTCAACATCCCCACTACCTTGGCTGCCAAAGTGGCCGCATCAGGGGGCTTGAGCCCCTCCGAAGGCAAAGCTCGAAAGGCCAAATTTCTGGGCCTAGAACACAATGACGTTCTGGAATACGGTCTTTCAGAACTTGACCCCCCCGGGTTCTCACACCTCAAATTTTTCCTACTGGCGTCCGCCAACGGAGGAGTGGAAGCCTATCTTGGTCAACTGTCAGAGCAAGCCGTGAACGGCAACGCCTTCGTTCGCTTCGCACTCGAGCTGGCAGATCTTGGAACAGGAGTGGACGAGGCAGACATTCCCATGCCCTTCACTTGGAACCCTGTTAGTACGGCAGAATTTGAGTTCTTCGGGCGGGTTGTGGGTTCGGAAAACCCTGTCTTTCTCACTCCGGAAAATAGCACCAACCAGGTACCCGAACGAGTTGGAGCCTCCCTTGTTTATGAGTTCTCCACCGGTGGCGACTTTACTATCAGCGGTGACTCGGGAAGCACCAGCCGAAGCGGCTATCCTCGCCGGGTCCAAAATAGCTCCAGGCACGGAAGTTATCCCACCTATAACGGGCCGAACAACGCATACACCGGGCTGAACTCTCGAGCGAAACTGATCAGTTTCTCCGTGACCAACACGGACCTGGATGTCACGCCCACCGGCCGCATTCTATGGAAAGGCACGGACGGCCATGGCGCAGTTAATTTTTTTTCTCGTCAGCACAACCTACAATAACGACGGTACGACTCAAACGACCAACAGCACTATCGAAGCGCCGGATTCGGGCAACCTAGAACTGGTGCAGGTTCAGATGTTCCCCCGCAATTGCGAGTACATCCTGACCAGCATTCCCAGCACCTCGGAGCAGTACTACTGCCTGGCCTTCTACTCCGATGATACCGTCGAAGATGTCACATCTTCGGCCACCTGGACCCTGGTAGACGACGAAACCGGGCAGCCTGTGTCCGTCGACCCTAACACTGGGCAAGCCCCGGCGAGGTTCAGCACCCAGACGAACGGACTTCTGATCCTCGACGACACCTCCCCTGAATTCCTTCGAATCGAAGTTTCTATTGGAGGCTCCGACAACCAGAAAGATCAGACCGTGGTCAAGGTGGTCACCCAATAACTCCCTCTTCGAGGCCTTTCCTTAAAGAGGGCCTCGAAGCCTGAGCTTTTGTCACAAGGCCCGGCCACTTATCCGGCGAGCGCACCAGGCGCTTCCCTCGGAGAGTGGGCCGGGCTTTTTTTGGGCCTCCAGACTCGAATCTCGGGGAGATTCGGCGCACAGCCTCTAAGGCAGAATGGAAACGGGAGTGCCGGGATGAACCTTGGAGTGGAGCTCTTCCACATCGGCATTATTGAGAGCTATGCACCCAAGGGTCCAATCTGTTCTCGAACCGCCCCCATGAATGCCGACTGATCCCCCCAATTGGGTGCGACCAAAAGACGTCATGCCGTTGATCGCTTTGAATCTTGCGTACCAGAACTCCGGCCAGGTCAGCCTTCCCTCCAGACGACCTCTCGCGACACGCCTTGCATCAGGGTAGCTGATTCCTAGCCATCGATGGAAAGGTTCATAACTCCGGTCCGTGATGATGAATGTCCCTTCGGGGGTGCGGCAATCCCCTTCACGCTGTTTGTCCCCTTCGGGATTGGGCCCCAATGCGATGGGATATTCACCGACTTTTCGGTCCTGGTGAAACAAAGTTAGAGTTCTTTGGGCTTTGCGAACCTCGATCCGGTATTCCCCGGGTGATAAGGTTCTGAACGGAATAGAGACCAGGGCAATCAGGAGCGTGGCCAACGCTCCAAGCACGATCACCCAAATGACCCCCCTGGGATGGGCCCACATCGCTTTAGCCCCAGCCAACACCCCGAACAGTACCAGAGCACACGATAGCGGAGTCGTCCAGGAAAGGCCCACCACCAAAGCAGGATTGGTGAGAACATAGACCGCCACCAAAGCATCGAGCAAGCCCACCATTAAGAACGCCAGCAAAGCCCATCGGCCCAGACCGACTCCTAGCACCCGAGATACTCGACCCTATAGTATCTGAGGGCCTCTGTCCTTTCTAAAAAGTTGGTTCTCGGCTCCTTTCTGTCAATGGGCGACTTCGGTCGCTCCTGCTGCACTTCGGCAATTTCGAGAATCTGGCTATCCTGCTTGCGGATGGCTTCCCACTGCACCCAGAGCGCTACCACGACGAGGAGAAGCAGCCAACTATACCTTCGAGTTCTCACTCCTTTGAGTGTACCATAAACCCGAAAACGACAAAGTCCGAACCCGGCGAGAATCCCGATTGACGCAATCCGACCATCTTAACTAGCTTGCGGTGTGGAATGTCGACTTCACGGGCACCGCTGGGGTAGCAAGGCCCGCTGGTTATCGCACTGCAGAGGGTGATGAGGTTTTGGGGCAAGGTTTCTCCGCCGTGGCTGTGCCAGCCGACTTTGGGGGTCAGAGCTACCAGCCTCTGGAGGTTTCCGACCGCCAGCTCCGTGCTCGACTCCTTGTCGATAAAGCGACTGTCTCGAGAACACAGGAAAAAGTGGGGACCAATGGTACGGGAAAACTGATCCGCTCGATCTGCACTTTTTGACTCAAGATCTTGAGTAAGTTATACTCACTCCATGAGTAAGAGGCTCCAGGTCATGATGGATGAGGACGAGTTGGCTGAGATTGAAAGAATAGCTCGGCGACGAAAGACGACGGTATCTGAATGGGTGCGTCAAGCCCTTCGGTCCGCTCGCGAGGCCGAAACAGGTCAGGACCCCCAAAAAAAGTTGCAAGCTGTCCAGCGTGCCGCATCCCATGGATTTCCGACTGGAGACATCGACCAGATACTTTCTGAAATCGAGCAAGGGTACGGTCATCACGGTTGATATTCGTCGACTCCAACATCCCGATGTACCTGGTGGGAGGGTCGCATCCGAACAAAGATCGAAGTCGACAACTCTTAGATGCTTGCATAGTCAACGGAGATCGACTTGTGGCCGATGTCGAAGTCTTTCAGGAGATACTTCATCGGTATTGCGCTATCAACCGAAGAGATGCCATAACACCTACCTTCGACCTGCTGAAGAGTATTCTAGACGAGACCTTCCCTATCGAAATGTCGGATCTAGACCGAGCGAGGGAAATCGTACTCGGTCCTGCGTCGGTATCGGCTCGCGATTCGCTTCACGTAGCGGTCATGGAGCGCCGAGGTGTTTCGAAAGTCCTAAGCTTCGACTCCGGATTTGACCAATTCCCCGGTCTTACGAGAATTCACCAACCTTTCTCGACGGCGTAGATCAGCACCACTGCGAAGGCGATCCCCTTTCGGGGAGGCCAATACTAGGGCAAGAGCCGTATAAGGTCCTGGTCACCTCTGCTGACCTCTTGGACGAACTGGCACCGCAGTCACGGTCAGATCAGGAGGCTGGGGACTGGCAAAGCAGGCTACCTCCTAACCTACGACAGCGAACCGGAGCACTTGGGGGCCACCGCCCTGCCTATGGACGAGCTGAAACGCTATGTCGATTATCAACTCGGTCAAGCCAGTCAGGTGGTGGTGCTCACCGATGCCTGCCGTGCCGGGGCCCTGCTCTCCGAGGATTCCCCGAGACCAGGCCAGGATGTTCAGAACTCGTCTGTCGATTTGCCTTTGCGGCGCATTTCTAAGTTTTCAGCGTCGACTAGGTCTTGTGGTCTTGCGGCGGCTCTCTTAGAGGCGATGAGATCTTCCAAGGCGATCATGTTGACCTGCACGCCGTGCCATTCTACGTGTTCGTGTCGAGCAAAGGCTCTATCATAATCCACCCCGTCCACCGTTTGAAGAAGATCTACCCGAACGGGAGGAATGCCCATCCATAGCACCTCGTTCGGAGCGATCATGGGATTCTCATCTCTCGTGGTAATGCTCGGCGCAGCCAGTGGACCGCTCCTCGCAGGCATACTCTTCGATCAACTCGGGGACTACACCGCCACACTGCGGGTACTCGCGCTGCTCGCTGTGATCGGCTCGCTGCTGTTCCCGGTCAGCTACCTGCTGATCGGCGTCGCCATGCTCCGGCTCGCCGCCGCCCGGACCCCGGACGGCGACCCCGAAGGTCGCATCGACGCGCTGCTGGTC
>JBJHCR010000240.1:5255-10100 GCA_050486105.1 Vulcanimicrobiota bacterium | reverse complement strand
CCCTTATAAGGACCTCGAGCCCTTCTTTTCTCTCCCGACGAACGTTCAGGAGTTGGGCCAGATTCTCGAGCACCTCGGCGACTTCGAAATCGACCTTCTCGAAATCTAATTTGCCAGCTTCCACTTTGGAAAAATCGAGGATGTCGTTGATGATCCCCAGCAAGTTGTTGGCAGACTTCTCAATTTTCTTGAGGTAATCTGCCTGCTTCGGACTGAGATCGGTTCGCTGCACCAAATGAGTTAAGCCGATGACGGCATTCATGGGGGTTCTGATCTCGTGAGACATGGTGGCCAGGAAATCGCTCTTGGCTTTGTTGGCCGACTCGGCTGCTCGCTTGGCCTCTTCGAGAGCGATCTGGGCCTTGCGTTGCTCGGTCACATCGAGATGAATTCCCACCACTTTATTCGGTCGACCCGAGGAATCCAAGACGAAAAAGCCTGCGGCCGTCACATTGCGGATTTGCCCTTCGGGCGTGATCACTCGATACTCTCGGCGCCACCGTTCGGGAGTCTGGATCTCTCGCTCTAGGGCCTCGGCCACGGTCTCCCGGTCATCAGGATGAAGCCTTTCAAGCCAGGCTTCGGAGGTCTCGGCGAACTCATCTACGGTCAGACCATAAATCTCCAAGCTTCGATGGTCCCACTCTAAGCGGTTTTCGGGGATATGCCAAACGAAGGTGCCGGCGGCGGCGGCATCGAGCGCCAGTGTCAAGCGCTGCTGATTCTCGTACAGCGCCTTCTCCACTTGACGATACTCTTCGAGTTCCTCCTCAACCAGAAAGAGGCGCTGTTCCGATTCGGCGGTGCGCTGAAGGATGGAAAGAACATGTCCTCGACCCAAGTCCGACCCGTGAATTCGCTTTTGCCAATGGAAGTAGATCCCCAAGATGGGAGAAACCCAGCAACTCAAGAAGAGCCGATCCACCAGGGAGCCTTGGATTATAGAGTTCATGGTCGGAGTATTGCCGAAGGCCAGCACCGGAAAGAGCAAAGAATCGATGGCCAGGGTAATCAAGAGAGTGAGGAAGATGCTCAGGGTCAGGGAGCCCATCCAACCCCAGCGACGCAGAGTCTCCCAACAGACAGCCAGAACCACTAGGTCCACCAAACTGACGAAAGCCGAACCGAAATAGACCCGGAAAGACGGCTTGGGCCACGGGATGTCCACGACGGTGACCCCGATCTCCGCCAGCCAGTACATGACCATCTCCAAGCCGTAGGTCACCAGAATGACGGCCATCACCGTTACGATGGCCAACCTAGCAGCTAGGGTGCCGTCGAACACATAAAGAACGAAGACCCCTATAAGCAGACTGGCAAACAAGGTCGATCCCCACAAAACGGTGAGATCGAAGACTTCGATTCGAGCCCCCAAAGCCGAGGTCCACATCATGGACGAAGCGATGAATCCTAGGCAAATATAAAGAGGAGCCAGACTGAGTCGGGAACGCAGGGCGTGAGTGCCGAGAATCGCAGCACAGGTGAGGGAAGCTCCGATGATCCACGCCGTAAACGCCGCCATTCTCGGGTGATTAAACCGTTGCCTTAAAGCGTCCTGCAAGCCCGATCACCGAAGTTCGAAGAGGATCTCGAGAGGTTCTGCAAAAAGGGCATCCCTTGCCTGGACCACAGAGAAAAGACCTTTTCACCCCCTCCCAAGTGATGATCGGAATTCTCTTGGTGTTGATCTTGGTGGGAGCCTCAGCCTTGATGCTGCCTGTCTGCCAAGAGCCAGGTACCGACCTGAGGTTTGTTGACGCCGTGTTCACCGCCACCTCGGCGCTCTGCGTCACCGGCCTAGTCGTCTTGGACACCGGAAGCGACTTTACGGTGATCGGACAGATCGTGATCTTTTGCCTGTTCCAACTGGGTGCCCTGGGCATGCTGCTGTGGTCCAGCACCATCATTTTGCTTCTTGGTGGGCAGCTGGGGCTGCGACATAAACTGCTGGTGGCCGAGCACACCCCAGGCATGTCGTTGTCCAACGTGGGCAGCTTGACCAAACCCATCTTGGGTTTCATCCTGTCAGTGGAACTCACCGGAGCTTTTCTGTTGTGGCTTTGTTGGCGCAGCGACATGCCAGGATGGGAAGGCGTCTATTACTCGATTTTCCACGCCGCTTCAGCCTTTTGCAACGCCGGTTTTTCCCTCTGGGACGACAGCCTGGTGCGCTACGGTGAACACCTGGGGGTGAACCTGGTGGTCATCCCTTTGATCATCATTGGCGGCTTGGGCTTTGCGGTGATGCGCGACGTACTGACCTCCATCAACCGATCCCAGCCGCGGATGACCACCCACACCAAAATCGTCTTGGTCACTTCCGGGCTATTGGTTCTTTTAGGGGCCCTGATCTTCTTTATCTTTGAGAGCCACGGAGGGATCCTGGTGGGACGAGACTGGCTCTCTTGCCTGCAGATCTCGCTGTTCCAGTCCACCACTCGCACCGCAGGTCTGAGCACTGTGCCCACGGGAGAGTTGCTGCCGGAAACTTGGCAATTGCTCATTTTTCTCATGTTCATCGGGGGCTCTCCGGGCTCCACCGCCGGCGGCCTAAAAACCACCACCTTCGCGGTTCTGATCTTGGCCGCCTGGTCCCAGGCCCGAGGGACCGATGACGTGGAGTGCTTCGGCCGCCGCCTCCCCCTGAGGTTGGTCTCCCAGGCCCTGGCCATGACGGTGATCGCGGTGCTCTCGGTGGTGGGTCTGGCCATGATACTGAATTATCTGGAACCTATGACCTTTGCCGAGCTGCTTTTTGAGAGCGTGTCCGCCCTAGCCATCGTGGGCTTGTCCACCGGCATCACTCCAGAGCTGGGAACGCCGGCCAAACTTTTGTTGTGCATGGCCATGATCGCCGGTCGGGTGGGTCCTCTGACCCTGGCGATCTCGGTGCTCAAGCGCAAACAGAGACCACACTACCGATATCCGAAGGAAGATATTCTGCTGGGGTAAATCGCAGCCTCAAGGATAGGGATAACATGGGACAAAAGAAGAAACATCAGCAGGTGCTGATCGTAGGTCTCGGCCGGTTCGGCCAAAGTTTGGCCTTCGATCTGGCGCAATTGGGAGCCGAGGTCATGGGCGTGGACCATCGAGAAGACGCGGTGGAAGAGTCCGCCGACGAACTGACCCATGCCATGATCGCCGACTGCACCGAAGAAAAGGTCTTGCGGGAATTCGGGGTGGATCAATTCGACTTGGTGATCTGCGCCATCGGCGGGGACATCCAGGCCAGCATCATGACCACCCTATTGCTCAAGGAGTTAGGAGCCAAAAGATTGGTGGCCAAGGCCAGCACCAACCTTCATGGGAAGGTGCTGGAGAAGATCGGAGTGGATCGGGTTGTTTTTCCTGAGCGAGAGATGGCTCATCGGTTAGCCCAGGACTTCATGACCCCGCGCTTCACCGAAGTGCTTCACCTCACCGTGCAGCAATCCATGTTCGAGATGCCCGCCCCCTCGGCCTTCGCCGGCGTAACCTTGGGAGATCTGCATCTGAGGCGCCGCTTTGGCCTGAACGTTCTGGCCATCCGCAGGTCTACAGAAACCGTGGTCGACCTCGACGCCAGCACCGTCATTTGCCGGGGAGACGTGCTGCTGGTGCTGGGAAATCGGCAGAAGGCTCAGGAAGCCATGGAGGGCGAGGAAGAGGGCGAAGAAAACTAGAGGTTCATTCGGAACCTACTCGTCTTCCAGGTTGTCCTCTGGGTAGTCGTGCAGCTCATCATCGAGTTCCTGGTCGTCGTCATCATCGCCGTCTTCATCATGGTCGCCATCGTCGGCCAGGTAGTCTCGAAACGCTCGCAGGAGGTCTCCGGAGGTGAGTATACCGATCACGTGCCCCCTGTGGGTGACGATGACCCGGTGGATATCTTCATCGAGCATCAAGTCCAAAGCTTCTTCGACGCTGCTCTGATTGGTGAGCTTGTGAATCTGCCGGTTCATGATGTCTTTGACCAGCAGCGTTTGCTCGATTTGGTCCGGGTAGGCGATCAGAGCGTCTAAAGCCACTGGCCCGTAAAAATCTGGGCGGATCTGTTCGGCGCGATCCCCCACCAAGGAGCGAGCAATGTCCGTCACCGAAACCACCCCCACCAGATAGTCTCGAGAATCGAGAACCGGGGCCCCGGTGATCTCGTTGGCTTCCAACTCTTGCCACAGATCCCGAACCGTCATGGTCTCGGGGACGCACAAAACATCGGGCTGCATGATATCACGCACAAACATAGCTTAAGCCTTCCTCAAAGTCCTTGGAGCACCTTCAGCCGAGCAGCGCGGCCGTGGCCCTGGAAACCGGGCAGGTCCATGCTCTTCACCTGCCAAAGTCGCCGCCATGAATTCGGTCAGAATCCTGCACCACGTTAAGAAGTTCTTTCTAAAGCTCGGCCTGGATCTGCGTCCCAAGATTTGGCACCAAGACCCGGGATTCCGGCGATTGCGCAAGCTCATCGCCCCGCGAACTCTGGTTTCTTCCGACCGTTGCTTCGTGCTTTATCAATTAGCGCGAAACGCCGAGTTTCAAGAGGGAGCCTTCGCCGAAGTCGGGGTATTCAAGGGCGGGACCGCCCGCCTCTTGGCCACCGCCGCTCCTTCGAAAGAGTTTCATCTCTTCGACACCTTCGGTGGGTTACCCAAGCACGATCCCAGCATCGACGGCCACGTGGAGGGGGAATTCTCGGAAACATCGCTGGATTCGGTGCAAAACTTCCTGGCCGGATTCCCAAACGTCGTTTTTCACCCTGGTTTTTTCCCGGACACCACCGGACCTGTGGAAGACACCAAATTTTGCTTAGTCTCGGTGGACGGCGACCTCTACCAGACCACCAAGGACGCCTTGGAGTTCTTC
>JBJHCR010000240.1:0-5245 GCA_050486105.1 Vulcanimicrobiota bacterium | reverse complement strand
GGGGGGGTCATGGTCTTCGATGACTATGAATGGGAAGGTTGCCACGGAGTCAAAAAAGCCTTAGATGAGTTTTTGCACAGCCGATCCGAAGTGCCGATCGTCACCGCCCGCTATCAGTGCATCCTGATCAAGCACTAGCGGTCTCATCGCCGGTGCCCTCAGAAGCTTCCTGCTCTTGGCGCTTCTTCACTATTCGCGAGACCAGAAAACTGATGATCAGCATACCCACAGAGACGGCTAATAGGCGAGGGTCGAGTTCCGGCAGCTCTTTGGAGAATCCCGACGAGGCTCCGAAGAGCACCACGGAAATCATCCCTGGAAGGGAGCCGAGCACCGTGCCGAGGAGAAACGGAAGAAATCGCAGTTTCAGGTACCCGGCCCCGTAGTTCAACAGGTCGTAAGGGAAAAACATCAGGCGTAGGTTCAGCATGGTGAAGAACGGCTGGGCCCGCAGTTTGCGAACGTATTTGCCGAGACCGTAGGCTCCTTTCCCTTCGTCTTTCACTTCTCGAGCCAACAGGTAGCCCACACCGTAGGCCACGCTGACCCCAAGGTTGGCCCCGAAAACGGTGTAGAGCCCTCCCCACCAGGGCCCATAAAGGGCACCCCCAGCCACACATAGGAGGGTAGCGGAGAAGAATATCAGGGGGCGCAAAGCAAAGATGAGGACAAAGTAGAGCGGCCCTAACTCCGAGCGAGCCAAGAAATTTCCTAGGCCCCTGAGTGCTTGCATGGGGGACATGTCTTGCTGAAAAGCCCAAATCAGCCCACCCCCAACCAGGAGCAACCAAAAAAGCCCAGCGAAAATCTTCAGTCGAGTGCGTGACGAGTACAAGAGGGGCAAGCTTTCGGGGCCCGAGGAAACATCCTCTCTATCTGACACCGGTCTTCGACGGGTTCCCGCTCCGTGTGAAAGCCTTTACTCGGGATGGAAGGAGTTGGAGGGGATGGGGTTTATACGGAGGCACGGAGATTGCTATGCTTGGGGAGGGGGAGAGAGTCGCTCACTCTCCTCCCCCTCCGCGCGATCCCCCAGTCGAAACTTCAGTCTTGGTGGGCCTGACCGCTGATGCGCACAAAGACGTCGTGACCGATCACCTTATCGCTGCCACCCTGCCAGGTGTCCCCGACCTTGAAGTCGATGCGGTTGACTTTGAAGTTGGCTTGAACCCCGAGACTCTTCTTGCCCTGACCCTTGGCATCCACCGGCCCTCGAATGGTGGCCGGGAAGGAGATGCTTTTGGTGACCCCGCTGATGGTGAGGTCTCCGGTCAGATTGTAGCGTTCCTCGTTGAGCTTTTCGATCTTGGTACTCTTGAAGGTGATGGTGGGGTGTTTCTCCACATTGAAAAAATCATCGCTGCGCAGGTGATCATCGAGCTTGGTGTTGGCGGTGTCCACGCTTTTGGCCTGGATGGTGAAGTTGAGCTGGGACTTGGCCGGGTCGGCTTCGTTCCAAACAACTTTCCCGTCAAAATCGTTGAAACGCCCCTCCACTTCATTGAGGGATAGGTGGGTCACGGAAAATACGATTTGGGTGTGGGCTTTGTCCACGACGAAAGTTTGGGCGCCGGCCAGTCCCGAAAGCGACAAGAGCAAGGCGCACGCCGCCAGGTAGGGTAAAGATTTCAGCATAGGTTCCTCCTTGGAAAGTTCGATTCGTCCCCAGGTCTCGTTTTGTCGGAATCCGGAAAGCTCCTGGTGCCCCCCTCCAGGCCACCTTTCGCGACTAATGGGGAGGACAAAGAGGGTAAACCCTCGGTGGCAATGTTAAATTTTTGTGATAACCTTGACATGGGAGAATGGGTATAAAAATGCGAAAACGTAAGCAAATTGGGATGGTTTTGCTGCTGGAGATCGTCATCGGTCTGGGCATATTTGTCATGGCCCTGCTGTTCACGTTTGGGCTTTTCGCCACCGCCAACCGTTCCACCACCAGCACCAAGAACCTCACCATTGCTTCGGATTTGGCGGTGGAAGAGATGGAGCGCATGATCACCAGAGGGTATGGAAGCATCACCTCCGTTGACCCATACGAGGTTCCCATGGAAGCCACCATCGATGGGAATTTGAGTATCATCGTGTTTCGCCCCCAAGTCGATGTTCGCGTCCTTCCAGCTGGGGCGGCTCCCAACAATTTCGAGCGCAAGCACATCCTGGTCACCGTGATTTGGAACGAGGGCAACAACTACGATCGACGAGTGCAGTTGGAGACTATCGTTGTTCATTGATCGAACTGCCGGAGGCGGACGAAGAACCTTGGCCCCGCTTAGGTTCTCGAGCAGGTCAGGTTTCAGTCTGATCGAGGTTTTGGTTTTTTCCTCGATCTTGCTGCTGTTGATGGGCTCCATCGTCATGGTGCTGCAAGGAGGAATGCGGTATCTGAGGCTGGGGGCGGCTTACCAGGACGCCCATCGAGAAACCTTGATGGGCATGCGGGTCATGGTTGAGGGCTTACGCAGAGGGAACCCCCACCACATGTACCCGACTCTGGTCGATGACGGAGTGGGATCCGACTTCATCATGTTCCTGTCCCCGGAGCTTGAAGACCCCGAAGAGGACTGGACCTACGACGGAACCGATCTGCAGTACCATCGTTGGGTGAGCTATTACCTGGACCACGGCCGCTCTGAATTGGTAGAATCGACGCTGCCTGTTGCCGGGGCCCCGGTGATCACCCTCGATGAACCCGACTTCCCGAACCTCCCTGCTTTTCGCCCTCCCGGGAATCGGAACGCTCGGGGCCTCAGTCGCGGGGTAAGCAATCTACAGTTCCTTCCAGGCATCGGCACTCAGCAAGTTCGGATCGTCTTGAGTTGCTCGGTGGCCACCGGCACCGATCGATTCACCACCGTCACCAGCCAAAGTTTAGTTCTTATGCCGAATCGATAGACCCAAGGAGAGTGCGCCATGACATGGACAGTGAAAAATAAGAGGCAAGGGATAGGGATCGCCGTGGTCCTGCTGGCCCTGATGGTTCTGGGCTCAGTCGCCGGGGCCATGATCTTGATCACCTCGGGGCACCTGATGAGCGCCCACAGCAGCCAACAGAGCCTCGAGGCGGTGTATGCCGCCCGAGCCGGAGCCTACACCAAGTTGGGGCAGGTGAGGTCCGGGGATCTGAAGCCTGCCAGTGGCAAATTGCCCTCGGAAAGGGCCTTCTGGGAAGCTGTGGTGTTCGAATCCGGTTCTAAAGAGCGCAATGTTCCCGAGGATTGCCTACTGGTGGAGTCCACCGGATACGTCATCGACCCTAGCACCGGGGCCAAGCTCCGCTCCCGGAAGGTGGCCATCCTGGCCAATATCACCGCCAGCCGCTGGACCCACGCCGCCTTCGGCAACAACCAGGTGCAGATGAAATCCGGGTCCTACACCGATGCCTGGGACAGTGAGAATCCTCTCTTGCTGGCCAAAGACCTCGATCACTCCAAGGCCAGCATCGCCACCAACAATCCCAAGCAAGGGGTGGAAATCGAGGATAAGGACACCGTGGTTATCGGCTGGGCCAACTCCACCATCCCCAACACCAACAAGAAGAAGAAGAAAAAGGAAAGCAGCGAAGTCGAACTCAAACCTCACGCCGACGTCATGGGCCCTCCCGGCTCAGTGGAAAAGCAGACGGTGAAAGGTGACCAGGGCAAAGACCGAGCCTATAAAAACTTCGTCACCGCCAGCCAAGAGGTCAACATGGATCCGGTGGTCATGCCCACCAATCTTCCGGTTCACAACGACGTCGGACTTATCGACCTGGGCATTTCTCCTTTCCCTACAGTCGACGTCTTAGGAGAGGTGCCCTTGAAACCCGGAGCTTATCACGACCTGCGTGTGGAAGGAGAAAACAACATCGCCATCCTGGATGTCTCCCACATGGATCCGGGAAGCACGGCCGAGTACATTTTTCGAGGCATCCACCTCAACGGGGGAATGCTGCAAGTTCTCCAGCCCCCTATGGACCCCTTGAACCCCAACCCGGTGACCGTCAAGGTCTACCTGGACACCGGGATGAAGCCCAATGTGGATCCCCTGGCCGGAGTGCATATGGAGGGGGCGGCCGTCATCAACCCGAGCACCAAGCCGGTGCACCTGCAGTTTCTGATAGCCGGGGAAGGTCGGAGTGTTCTGGAGGGGTCCGAGGGCGAAGACATGGGAAGTCCAGAGGCCTACTACGTGGCTTACGCCCCCCAAGCCGATCTCATCATCAAACGTGGGGCGTTGTACGGAGCGGTCATGGCTAACAATGTCACCTTAGAGGGAGATAAGGATGGGCTCGTCAAGACCGACAAACTGCCGGCGGTGATCCATTTCGACATCAACCTCCTAGACGATGAAGAAAATCCTCCAGTCTTTAATGTCTTGAGCGTACGCTATTACTAGCGGTCTTTACAGCCTTTGCAAAATGAAAGAGGCGACCTGCGGGTCGCCTCCTTCATTTTTGCAGTGGGTCGATTTGGGGTTCTTCGAGGAATACGAGGGACGCTCCAGCGTGGTGAGGCTCCGGGGAGCTCGAGCAGCCCTCTAGCGCTCAAAAAGTTTATCAAAGGGTCCGCCGCGAAACTCGGTGAGTCGCCACTGTCTCACAGCCTCACCTTCACTGTTCCCGTCGGGTTCTGATTCCACCAGGACCATTCTCCATGTCCAAACTCGTTCGCCCTCTTCGAACTCCTCCGATGGTTGCAAATAGAACGAGGCGCCCTGCTCGTCTATACTCTCGGCCGCCAGGGTTCTCTGGTTGTACTCCCAAGCGTTGGCTTCATCTCCGAACCAAGCATAGGCTTGGGCCAGAAAATCCTCCTCGCTCACTCGATCCTGGAGGTCCGGGTGGAGCAGGGAATAGGCTTGAGGGAACTGCCGAATGCGCAGGAGATTGACAAAAGAGGCCATAGATCGCATGGCCGGAGGACGTTCGTCCACTATCGGAGTGGTCGCTACCGCAGGAGCCGGGGGCTGGTTCTTCACCACCAAAGAGAACATCCAAGACACCCCAAAAAAAATCACCAACCCACCTGCCACAGCAAACATCCTGGGGTCCAACTGAGAAGGGGGTTTAGCCAAACCTGCTTGCTCTTTAGCCAGAGCCGGACTCCAGACGGGCAACTTGGGAGTCACGCTACGGGCGATGCGCTCCATCACCAATCTGTGTTGCTTGGTGAAAACCCAGATCTCGGCGTTGTCGGAAGATAAGAGTCACACCAGGTTAGTGCTTGAGTCCAAGAGGTGAGCAGCTTGTGGCGAACTTAAGTCGGCA
>JBJHCR010000239.1:0-10234 GCA_050486105.1 Vulcanimicrobiota bacterium | reverse complement strand
GTACAAAGATCCGTCTCGTGGGTGCCAATTCACCGTCGATGGATGAGGCGTTCTCGAAAACCAGAAGAGATGAGCCTGCCCGGTTCAACACCCAAAGCTCATCGGTTTGTCGATCCACATGAGCCTGAACCGGAGCGTTAAGTTCGGTGCTTAAGCCCTGGAGCACCCTGCTCGGAGGAATATCTCCATCAATATTGAGGGGGTCCTCAAAGAAGAGGATGGCGTTGGTTCCCTCATCACAAACAATCAGTTGATTGTCTGCCATAGTTAAGAACTGAGGGCGCGTCATGCGGGTGAGTGGCCCTCTCACAGGCGGTGGGGTAGCCTGAGGTCCCTCCACTCGATTGACCTCGGTAAAGCGACGAAAGCTTGCCTCTCCTTGGTCACTAACAATGAGAGTCCCCTGTCCGTTCGCTCCGTTTCCCCCATTACCACTCGAATCGCCTTGGCCTTGCTCTCCCTGAGTTTCGCCGCAATCTGGTCCGAACGCCGAGGTCGTGTCGCCTTCGCTACAGTCACAGGCAAACAAGAACAGACAAGTGAAACCGATCAAGATTATCCGGAAAGGGAGGTTTGCGAATTTGGCCATGGTAGTGGCTTCCAGAGAGATCGCTCTGGGTCCTCGGAATTTCCTCAGAGGTTCTCAATGGAATTGTTAGTAAGTTCTGACGTGTGGACATTCAACTTTCGTCTGCCAGAGGCCACCCGGGGACCCGGCTACACTCGCCGACACCGGCTAAATCGAGATAACGTGCCCAAGGCGAGGGCTGGTACTAGGAGGCTGCTGATCTAAACGGGGACGCAACGCCTTCGGCTTGCGGACCGCAAGCGAAGCGCCGAATACCCACGCTCTCTAGTTGATATAGACTCTCTTGCCGCAAGGAGCACTCCAAATGTGTCCATGCTCTTGGGCCAACTGAGGGGCAGTCACTAGATCCAGGGTGTTCATCTCTCGACCTAACTCCTGAACTAAGTCGGTCATCTCACGACACGAGACGCTTTCTGTGGGCTCGGGTTCTGCGTCCCGGCATCGCGACTGTCCCAGTGCGCTCCGATAGCCGGTGAAAACCATCAAGATCCCCACTACCCCAACCGTCGCGATGATGTACAGCACCAGAATGTCCTCCACTCAAGATTTAGGCCGTTTCAGAGATGTTAGAGTTCTCTCTGCGAGACTCCTTCCCCAACCCTACACTTCCGTCACTTTACCCTCTTACGAGGATGCTTCAATCCTCTCTTCGAACACCTTGAGATGCTGAGTCGCTACTTTGTCATCGCGCTGATAGCACTCAGTCTCCTGCAGTATGCCCTGCTCCGTTCGATTCGAAGTGACACTGACCCAAGACCACAGTCGGCGCCCCTGACTCTCGAGCGAGAAACCGTCCGTTCTCTGTCTCTTTTGGTGGACTTGGTTTCGGAGAGTCGAGCCGGTCTAAGAGGTAGCTTTGACGAAGTCCATGATTGGGATATCGAACAAGATCTCAGCACCCAGACCGGTGTCGTGTCAACGCGAATTTTTGCCAACGACCCTTACCTAATTAGGTTGATCGAGCACTACGGCGAGATTTACATGATCGATCCCACCTTGATACACTTGATCATCGAACAAGAATCCAACTATGATCCCTTTGCTCTTTCCCCAGCCGGAGCCATGGGGTTCATGCAGCTTATGCCAGATACGGCCTGGCTCCTGGGTTTGGAAGATCCATGGGACCCAGCTGAGAATATCGAAGGTGGCGTTCGCTATTTAGCCCACCAGTTGGACCGCTTTGGTAGCTTAGAGTTGGCCTTGGCGGCTTATAACGCTGGCCCCGGTGCAGTCGAGAGTTGGGGCGGGATCCCACCATATCCTGAGACCACCCAATATGTCTCAACCATCACTCGCAGATACCTCGAGCTCTCAGCTGCTCAAGACGAAAAGTTCACCGAGGAAGAGCCCGAACTCCTCCCACCACCCCTCGAACCCTTCGAAAGCGAGCAGTATTTTCCCTAAAGAGGACCTTTGCAGCAGGGTTTTCTCTGCATTACCAGTATCTGACACGTCGGTCTGACCGCGGTGACCCCTTGCCTAGAGGGCGCCGAGACGTTCCGACCCTGAGAGGAGCAATTATGCGCGACGAAGCTATCCCAATGACAGAGCAAGGCTACACCATGTACAAGGAGAAGCTCCACCGTCTAAAGACGGCTGAGCGATCCGCAGTAGCCGAACGAATCCGTCAAGCAAAAGAGTTCGGCGATATTTCGGACAATGCAGAATATGAATCGGCCAAGTCTGACCAGGCCTTTATCGAAGGTGAAATCATCCAACTGGAGCGCCTTCTCACCCGAGCAAAGATCATTGACCGTAATGAACTCACTACCGACGAGGTTCACCTAGGGTCCACCGTGGAACTCGAAAACCTCGACACCAAAGAGGTCTACGTTGTCACTGTGGTGGGTACCACCGAAAGTGACATCGAAAAGGGAAGAATATCTAACGAGTCACCCGTGGGCAGAGCTCTCATCGATCGCAAACTCGGTGAGACCGTCGAGGTGAAGACCGTTCGAGGATTCTCGAAATACAAAGTTAAGAAGATCGAAACTACCATCTGATCGCAGCCGTGGAGAACCCTTCACCTGGCCACCACTATCGTCGGGCTCGGGCCAACTCTCCCACGGTCGAGGTGGTCAGAGAACACGACGGCTCTCTGGCAGTCACCAAATCCTATGCTCACTGCTCACCGTTGTACCGTCAGACGGTGGGCAGCTTTGCTGTTAGTCGAGAAGCATGGGCCCTCTCTCGGCTCCAAGGGAGTGGCCATGCCCCCGCTCTGCTCAGAAGAACCTCTCGATTCAGTGTCACCATGGAGCACGTCCCCGGAATCCCGGTTGAAGAGCTCGAGCCTAAGTCTGTAAACTCGGATCGGCTTCTAGAGCAGGCGGACTCTCTGCTGAGAGCGTTCAAGACAGCCGGGCTAGTACACGGAGACCTAGGCCACGATCACTGGGGACAGTGGGGTCGAGAAAGCAACCTGATTTGGAGTGCCGACCAGCACCTGGTGGCCATCGACTTTTCCGGTTCTTTTCCGATGGGACGCGGTCACGCCCCTTGGTCCAAACTCTCGAGAGCTTTGGAACTTCATGACCAACTTCTTATTCCCAAGCTCATACACCGGTTTGGGCTGCCGACGGACAGAAGCGTGCGAACCCGGTCTCCTGCTGAGATCAGCCTAGCAGTTTGGGACCTTTGGCAACTTCTTGGGAAGCTCTAGGAGGCTGGCCGGAAACCCCCTTGACAATGAAATTGTTCCTACTTGCAGTAAGGTGCAGTGCTCCGAAGCCCGTAATACCTAGTTGTATTTCGAATGAGGAGCGCTGTGCATGACTGTGAGTAGGGGCGATTTCAGTTTGAGAGGGTTTCCGGCCAGCCTCCTAGGGTGTCAACTCCTGGAAACTTTTGTCGGAAATGGGGAATCTCTCCCAGCCCTGGTAATCATAATGCCACCATTCATTGGATAGGGCCTGAAAACCATGCTTTTCCATGACCGAACGCAGAAGTGCACGATTCTGTCGGGCCAACTCTGACCCCCCTTGATAGTCGTGATGTGCTCTTTCGGTGAAGTCATCGTACAGCGACGGCATCTTCACCGGCAAGCCCGTCTCCAAGTCCAACAGGGTCAAGTCAACGGCCGCTCCTCGATTATGACGTGACCCCTGGGCCGGATCAGCCACGTAAGCTCTCTTTTCAGGTGGAGTGCGGTCCCACATCAGCTTGGTCACCGAGTAGGGGCGGTAAGCATCGAGTATCAGTAAGCCATAACCCTTCGAGCGCAAGTCTCTATGGACGGCACGTAGGGCCAAGGCTGCTTCTTCTTGCAGGAATGCCCTGGCCTCGGGATAGACGGGAAATCCGAGAAAGTTCCTATCTGACGCATACCTGATATCGAGAACCAAGGAGGGATCCACCGTGATCAGTTCTACCAGTTTTCCCTCGGCTTGAGCTGGTTGTCCAAGAACGAGCAGGCCGGTACCCATCAGAATAGCCCCTAGAAAACGACGACTCAAAACGTCCAGATTTTCGATGAATTTGAGCATTGCGATCTGTTCGGCTTTCCTAGTTGCCAGCCTGCAGGAGAGGCGGAATCCAGGAGCCTGAGGTCCAAGGAAGAAGGGACCTGTCATGAGCGTCCCTCAATGTCCAAGATGCGAGCGTCCCTTGTCGACTATCGCTTTTCGTCAATGGTCGGCCGAAATCTGTCCCCATTGCGAAGGAGTGCTGGTCCAAGGCTCTACCCTAGTAGAACTTCTTTCCCAACCAGATCTGCAACTTTCGGCTCTGCGTCCGGCTCTTCAGGGAAATCATTCCTCTCCCCATTCTCACGAGAAACTTGAAGAGGCTGTACTTTGTCCCGAGTGTCAAACAAGGATGACCAAGGGATCCTTCAGTGAAGAAGTTCCGGAACCTCGGATCCACCGGTGCCAGGAAACAGGAACGGTTTGGTTCGACGACGGAGATTTCGGAAAGTTGGTAGAAATGTATCAAAACTCCACGGGTTCCGAAGTGCCTTCCTTATGGGAATCTTTTCGGCGCCTGATGGGCTTGAAGCCTTACCTAAGGTCAAGCGGTCCGGCCGGAAACCCTAGGCCCGAAAGCTCCTGATTTGTGAGCTTTAGTCCGAGCTTTTGAGTGCCTCTAGAACGGCGACACTGGTCATGTCTCCTCGAAGATAGCGTTCGGCAACAGCCTGGATTTGTTCCACTGTGACCTGTTCGAGTTGCTCCCTCACCCTCCAGACATCGTGCCACGGCAACAGCAAAACTCTGGTTGCAACCTCGGTGGCCCAATCCTCTAGTTGGTCGGCGGCAAAGGCCTCGTCTGCCAGCCAACCTCTAGAGGCCCTGGAGAGTTCGTCGGAACTCAAGGTGACCTTGACAGACGCCAACTCCGCCCAGATCTCTCTCTCTAGATCTCGAGCGTGAATCGGCTCTCTGAAGGACGCTCCCAGGATCAAGAGGGGATGCTCTCGGCACTCTCCTTCGTAGTTCACCCAGACTTCGAGGGCCTTTCGACTTTGGCGCACCAATCTTTCGTACAACCGACTCGACTCCCCCCCGGCAAGTATCCGAGACAACAGTTCTACCGCCGGATAATCCGGGTGCCCAATTCTGGGAGCTCGAAAAGCTAGAAGGATATAAGAATAGCCCGAACGCTCTTGAAGCTTACCTCGAATCGAAGCGACCGGCTGCAACTCCGAAGCCTCGGAACATAAGCAAGGGAATGAACTCTCGACTGATCCTCCTGACGTCCTGCCCGGAGAAACGCTCCCGAAAGTCTCTGCCACAGCCGCTACTGCCTCATCTTGATCGCAGCCTCCGGCCAGCACAATAAGGACTCGACTGGCATCAGTCGACTTGTCGTAATGCTCGTTCAGGTCCGTGGGCTGTAAGCTCATCAATTCCTGTCGACGTCCTATCACCGGGTGGCGATAAGGGTGCTCAACCAGAGCCCGTTCCTGGAGCCACTCGTACAGTTTTCCCAAGGGATGGCAATCGACTCTAAGGGACCTCTCCTCGAGAACGACAGCCCTCTCAAGCTCAAAGAGATCGGGCCTAATAACCAACTCGGTGAAGCGATCTACTTCAAGTTTGAGCGTCTCTTTGAGGGCCTGAGGAACGATATAGTCGGTGTAGACCGTGAAGTCCTCGGTGGTAAAGGCGTTGTTCAATCCTCCTTTGCTGGCCAAGACCTGGTCGAACTGCCCATCTGGGTATCGGTAGGTACCCCTAAACATGAGGTGCTCTAGGAGGTGAGACATCCCTGATCGTCCCTTTGGCTCATCCATGGATCCTATGAGCGACCAAATCTGCAAAGATATGGCTGGAAACTCGGGGCGAGGAAGATGGAGCAGATGATACCCATTCCCAAAACGAAGCAAAGAAGCACAGACACCTTGGCTCAAGGTCCAACTCTCTAGCAATGTAACCGAGCTCGAGAGCCCCGCCTCTGCGATCTGACCCGTTTCGCAACTTGGAACTTGCAAGGACGGAATGGGGAGTGAAGTTGTGCTCTCCAAGAAAAAATTTTGAGCAAGATCTCGACTAAGACCCTCACCCAATAGGCAAACCTTGGCATGGTCAACCTGCAGAAGATGGTGAAAGACACTCTCAACATTTTCTCTGGTAAAGGCATCGCTCAACTTTTCTGAACGAATCTCTGGGCGCCAATCCTCGGCAAAGAAAAGAGACTCCAGAAGGCGCACGGAGAGATCTTCGAAAGAGTCGTAGTCGTAAGGCAGTGAAGCCAAGAAGAACTCCTTGAAGTGCTCCAACTCTCGCTTCGTCGGCCCTTCCTCAAGAAGACTATCGACGACAACTCGCAGAGACTCCAAGGCTTGTCCGACCCGGAATCGATCAGTCTGTAAAGACAGCCACAGAAAGCCCCCTCTAAAGCCGCTCCACAATCGACTGTCTGCCGAGTACGCAAGCCCGTCTCTTCCCCTCAAAGTTCGGGTGACTCGCGAGAGAAACGAACCGCCGAAGAGTTCGTTGGCCAACAGAGTCTCTAGGTGCTTGGGATGAGTCCTGCCAAATGCTGGGAATCCCACAGCGACCCAAGCTTGATCGACCTCAAAGTCCAAGACGGATACCTTCTGAGAATGGCCTTCAGCAGATGCGCACTCGACCCAGCGGCTGGGGGGGCGTCTCCGCCCCACTCCCAGGTCTCTAAGATCTCGTTTGAGCGCTCTAAGTAGACCCTCTGGTTCGAACTGCCCTACCACTACCAAAGCGCAGGGCACCTCCTTCCCGACAACTTCTCCAAGCAAGACCCGGAGTTCGTGTAAGGTTAGAGCAGCGACTGTGGCTCCCATCCCAAGTGTGCTCCGACCATAGGCGTGGTTCTCTCCGAAAAGCGACTTTCTCAAGGTGTCTGCGACCAGAAGCCTGGGCTCGTCTCGTCTGGCCTCCAACATCTCGAGTTGCTCCTCGATCGCCACTTCAACCTCTCTCTGCTCAAGTCGTGGTTCGAAAAGCAGGGTCCCCAGCACCTGAACCGCCCAATCGAGATCGTCTGGGAGAATTGATATCTCGATAGTGAAGGTGTCGCGACCTGCAAAGAACTCTAGACTGGCTCCTCTTCGGTCGCATTCAACAGCAAATTGTCGGCGATCCCAAGCTCCACAACCTCGACCCAAGAGCGTGGCCAACAAAAATCTTGAGCCTTCTTGGCCAGACCTCTCCTGGTAGGCTCCAGCGGCAAAAGTCAGGGTGAGTTGAACGGAGTGAGCACCCTGGAGGGGAAGACCCGAAACCAACAGACCATCACCGAGCACCTCCTGAAAGTGAGCCGCGTACCGCTCACTATTGAAAGTCAATAACCTGTTCAAAGAGACAATCCCACCACCAGGTAACCCACCGTTGCTGCCCCTCCTGCGATGAGAGCATAGGGAAGTTGAGTTCGAACATGATCCACGTGATCGGTAGCTGAAGCCATACTGGCCATGATGGTTGTGTCACTGATCGGCGAAGCGTGGTCCCCAAAAATCCCACCAGACAAGGCTGCTGCGACAAAAGGCGCTTTTGCCACTCCAAGGGCTGCCGCCGCCGGAACAGCGACAGGAATCATGATGGCAAAAGTCCCCCAAGAAGTTCCCGTAGCAAACGCCACCGCTGCTGCCACCCAGAATAGTGCCGGTAAGATGACTGCTTTGGGCAGATTTGCGCTGGCCAAATCTGCCACGTAAACGCCGGTCCCCAAGAGCTTGGTCATATATCCCAGGGTCAAAGCCAGCAGGATGATCAAGGCCAGGGGCAACATCCCCTGAGCCCCCTTCAATGAGAACCGAACCAGTTCATCAAGAGTTTGCCCCACAGACTTCTTGGAGCGGCCACTTTGCAAGAACCACAGTGATGCTAAGGCTGACAGTACGGACCAGAGAACCGATACTGAGCCGTTCCCTTGTCTGATATCTCCATCGCCGGTTATGTACAGGCATACCGGCATGGCGACGACTAGGATGGCGATAGGAACCAGCATCAGCCAAGCCGAGGGGCGAACAGTTTCGTCTGGAGGACTAAAAAGTGACTCGTCCATCATGGGTTGAGCGCCGTCAGAAAGAACCTTACCCGTAGCGGCTCGAGCTTCAGCAGCCTTCATCGGTCCCAGGTTCCACCCGAACATAGCCACACAGAAAGCTAGCAAAACGGCCACTATGGCGTAGAAATTGTAGGGGATGGAGGCGATGAATAAACGTAAAGGTTCCGGCTCTCCTAGGGTATTGAGAAGCCCGATATTGTAGGCTCCCCAGGCGTTCAAGGGGATGAGAAGACAGACCGGAGCGCTGGTAGAGTCGATGAGGTAGGCCAACTTTTCTCGAGCCATTTTAAACTTGTCGAAGAGAGGTCGAGCGAAGGCTCCGGCAACCAGGATGGTGATATTACTTTCAATGAAGATCACCACCCCCATCAGCCAAACGAATAAGGACACCGACCTGGGTCCGCTGAGCCATCCACTTCTTTCCAGCGTGGAAACAAAGCCCCGGATCCCCCCAAAACTCTCCATGCTGGATATCAAAGAGCCAATTGCGAAGGTGAACAGAACCACCATGGCATTTCCCGGGTCGTTCAAGGTAACCACCACGAGTTCCACTGAACGAGCCAAGCCGGCGAAAAAAGCTCCCTCCAACATGATCCCGCCGAGAATGATGCCTAGTCCCAGAGCGATGAAGACCTGCCGAAAGGCAATGGCAAGGGCTATGGCAAGAAGCGGAGGCAACAGCGACCAGGCTGAAGGTTCGATCACCCGAGGGCTGTTCGACTGGACTCGGGTTCGGCCTGCCTACTCGAAAAACGAGAAAGGAGCCTCGAGCATAACCCGAGACTCCCTATCTTCAAGCTGGTTCTTAAAGGTCTTACAGCCCGATAGCACCAAAGGTCGCCCCAGCAGCAGCGAAAGCGATGGGTCCACCACCGAAGGCGTTGCCAACTAGAGCTACAGCCGCGCCTTTGAGGGCCCCGGTCCCAGCTCCAACGGCACCACCCGCGAGAGCACCAACAACAGCTCCAGGAACGGGGTTGCCAGTCCCCACGCCGCCAATCACGGCCCCAGCAGCACCACCTACGATAGCTCCGGCCCCTCCGTTGATAGCGGCGCCCAGCAGAGCTGTCCCGCCTACGCTTCCGCCGGTAAAGTAATGAGCACCGAGACCGGTTAAAGCCCCGGTAGCCATACGGGTGAGGACCTTGCCGCCACTATAGTGACCACCGCTGGAAGCGCTGGAAAAAGAAAACGACTCCTTAGGTCCATCGCCTGCCAAAGATTCCATCTCGGGCTTCTGAGCCACTTGGGCCTGAGCCTGGGGGGTTCGAACTTGTGGGGTTGCACTTGAAATCAACATGATGAATTATTCCTCCAAGGATCCTCTAGAGATCCGTTATTTGCTAGTTGAATACTACTGGAATCAAGAAGGAAAATCTTTGACAAGTTGTTGCGAAAGCGCTACCGAGGCTTGACTCCAAACCAACCGTCGGGCCTTGGGCTGATTTGGAAAGCTCGAGAGAAGTTCGATGGTGAAGATTCCAAGCTTTGACCGGGTGCGTAGCCATGTTTTTGCCAGCCTTGCTCAGACCAGCTCAGCACTTCTTTCCAGTCATCGGCCCATTGACAGATCACAGCGCTTCCTTCGCTCTTCCATTGCCCCGGATTGTTGTCGGGGTAATCGCTCCAGGCACTACCATCGGCATATAGGCGAAACTGCAATGGCTCCCCATCTCCGTGACTCACCCACCAAAGGCCCACAGGGTTCGGAGGCGTGACTTCTGCAGCGAGCCCAGAGCAACACAGCAATAGGAACGCCATAGTCCATAGGCCATGGCTCGAGAAACTCATGAATTTGGACTTTCCAAGAATTGAAGTGGGGCAAGCCTCTCTTTGTAGTACCACTTTGAATTCGATGCTCCCTAAGGTTCAAGATCCGAAGTCTACAGAAAAAATCGAAAAAGCTCAATCATTTGCTAACCTGAGTCACAACTGTTCATATCCTGTCAAAAGTTGGTCCGTACCTGAGGTGACCTCAATGGGTTACGCTCGTATTCAACCAGCAGAGAAGGAACCCAAAAAATGGCACTTGCTCCAGTCAGTACCAAACCCACAGCATCAGCTGCCTTAACGAGCCCATCAGCCAAGGCCCCCTCAACAAGTGATCGCGCACCTATCCCGCGACCTCGACCGGAACGACCCACGCCTACCGATATGGGG
>JBJHCR010000238.1:0-10236 GCA_050486105.1 Vulcanimicrobiota bacterium | reverse complement strand
GCTTTGGCTCGCTCCTTAATTTCAAAGTCGCTCAGGGCGATGTCGACTCCGGATTGGCGAGCTGACTTTAGGCCTTCCTGAGCTTGGAAGAGTCCGTAACGCTTGTAGTAAGGATCCGGGAAGAAGCTCCAAACGAGCTCTCCTCGCTGGTTGACTCCCACTCGAGTTTGCTCGTAGATCAGGTAGACAGGGGTGCCCACGCCGACTTGATCGTAGACCGACCGAACTGCTTCGGGATAAAGTCGAATGCAGCCGAGGGAGGCCACTCCCCCAATACTGTCAGGGTTGTTGGTACCATGCAGTCCCACCATGTCTTGAGTGAGCTGCATCCATCGATCTCCCAAGGGGTTGTCCGGACCAGGAGGGACCTTCTCTCTTTGGAGATAGGCGGGAGGCTCCCAGACCGGATTTTTTTCTTTAGCAATGATCGGGAAGCGTCCCGTAGGTGTCGGATAGTTGTCTCCACCGATGGCCACCCCCCAGAACTCTTTAAGGGTCCCACCTCGAAACAAATAGAGCATCCGCTCCGGGAGGTTGATCACCACGGCTGTCGATTCGTTCGGGGTGAAAGGGGCTATGCGCGCCAAGGGGATGTGCAGGCGGTCCCCGACCTGGGGGGGACGGTTCAGGCTTAAGCCGTTGGCCCACAACAGATGGTCCGGGGCTAATCGATACTTTCGAGCGATGCTGAACACCGTATCATTTTCACTCACAGTGTGCACCAAATCTTCACCGAAACTCTGAGGTAAGGCCGCGGCCGGGCTTGAGAGCACCGTAAAAAGATACCAAAAACATAGTCCGAGCCAACTCAAATCGGCCCTTGCTGAACGTTGGGTGCGGGGGGAGGAGGCCATGACATCTGCGAACCCAAGGGAGTGAACGAGCCTATAGAGATAGAGCGGTTGGCCCAACAGATTGAGGCTGGGCAGCGCCGAGCCATCGCCCGGGGATTGACCTTGGTGGAGTCGACTCTGGAACATCATGAAAAGCTTACTCTTTCTCTCTTCGCTTGCCTAGGCAAGACCCCCAGAGGATTCCGCTTAGGAGTCACAGGCCCTCCAGGAGCCGGGAAAAGCACGCTGATCGAGCGGTTGGTGCTCTCCTGGCTCGAACATGGGGAAAAGGTAGCGGTGTTGGCCATCGACCCCAGCAGCCGTCGCACAGGAGGCAGTCTTTTAGGTGACAAGACTCGCATGGGGCAGATCGCTCAGGACCCCAGAGTCTTTATTCGGCCTTCGCCCAATCGCGAGACCCTTGGAGGCCTAGGTCTTCGAACTCCCCTGGCTTGCGCTCTCTTGGAGCGAGCCGGTTATCATCGAATCATTGTCGAAACCGTTGGGGTGGGACAATCGGAGATCGGGGCGCGCTACCTAGTGGATCGCCTGCTCTTGGTCGCCCTGCCGGGGGCTGGCGATGAGGTCCAGGGGCTGAAGCGCGGTCTGATGGAAGAAGTGGACGTGGTGGCCGTGAACAAGTCCGACTTGGGGGACAGTCAAGCGACAGTGGCTATACTGCGTTCGGCCTTGCGAGTGTTCCGCAGGGATGTTCCGGTGTTTGGTCTTTCGGCCCTGACGGGAGAGGGATGGACCCCGTTTCTAGAAGAGATAAGTCGAGGCGCACAGGCTACCGAGAGCAGTCGACGAGAGGGTGAGGTGTATCTCTTTGAGCAATACACCCTCCAAGCTTTGTCTCGAATCCTTCATCGAGAAGGTAGGGGGCGCTGGTTCGAATTGAAGAGGCAATTGGAACGAGGAGAGGTTGACTTTCTGGAGATCCTCCCGCAACTCTATCAGACCCTGGAGGAACTGTCCTGGTGAGTCTTTTCAGAGAGCGCGAAGGTGCAGCTCGGCGGGCTCCAAAGAAGGGTCGTGAATCAGGGCCCGGCGCAGGTGGTACCAGGCCCTTTGGGTCGTCCACCAGCGAGCAAAACCACGACGAGTCTCTCGTAGGGCTTCCAAAGCTAGGCCACGATGGAGATGTGCTGTGGCGTCATTGGGGGCTAGGCGGACCGTATTTCTAGTGGCCTCCAGCAGCCCGGCTAGGTGTCCCGTTTTGGCGGAAATCAAACCGTACTGGTACCAAGGCTGATAGAGGTCCGGCCTGAGTTGGACGGCTCTTTCGGCAGCGCGCTTGGCTGCGGTCCAGTCGTCACGCTCGGCGGCCAATCGACTCAGCAGGACGTAAGCTCGAGCGCTGGGCCACTCTCGAACCAGTTGATCGAGTTGAGCTTCAGCCAGTTCCGGGCTGGTCCAGGGTTGTTCCAGGTTCCATGGTCTCAGGGCGGTCAGGCTGCCTTTCTGAAGATCCCGGAGATAAACTAGGCCCTGATCGTCGAAGGCCTTCAGCTGCCATTCAGGAGAGCGAGTCAGAAACTCCAGCAGATTCCCGGTGGCATCAAGGCTGGACGGAAAGTGCAAGATCATGGCTTCCACCGAGAACCGTTCGAGAATTTGCGAGGTCTTAGGGCCGGCATTGAGCACGTCAATATAGTCTTGGAGCAATTCTTCCCGGTAGAGCGCGGTCATGCCGTGAATGAAAGGCGGGACACCCTTGAAGACCAAGAAATTACCATGTTCGAAGGAGTTGAAGACTTGGCCATCTCTAGGAAGGGCTTGCAGTAAGGCTGTGGGATATCGGTTGTCCACCGAAGTAAGTTGATGCCATGAGAAAGGTCGAAAAGTGAGCAGAAAAAGGGCAGCCAGGGTCAGGGTAGCCGTACGCCTTGACCGGCATGAGCCTTGACCAGAGGGAAAATAGGCCGCAGCTAGGGGCGCCACTATTGGCAACCATTCTGAGATGGCCCGAATCGAGCGTAGACCTAGAAAAAGGAAGAACAGGGCCACTCCCAGGTAGAGAAGAGGTGGAAGGGGCTGTTGTTTTTTCTTGCGTTGGAGCACGCCCCAGGGAATAAGTATGGCCAGGGAGAGGAGTAAAGGGCTCAATTGAGTTAAAAGAATGCTCCAAGACGGATTTCCCCATTCCATCACACCTTGAACCGCCAGAGTGTTGCCGAATGTGTCTCTCAGAAAATCAAGAAAATAGATGCCGTAGGGCTTCACGAAAATTGCAACTCCTGCCAGGGCGATAACCAGACCCCCCCGGAGCCTTGGTACACCTCCCAGCAGCCACCAAGCAACAAGAAGATAGCAACCCGCGACCACTCCCTGGTGAATGTTGGTCCAGAGCACCATAAGGGGCACTACCTGAATTACCAGGCGTTTCAAGTCTCGGTGTTCTGAGTGCTTGAGTAGGCAAAAGAGCAGAACCGCTAGGAAAAAATCTGTATACAAATAGGTTCTAAGTTCGAATCGACCTCGAATGGTCCACAGTGCCAAGGCACTCCAGAGCATGGCCCAACCGCAATGAAGCCCAAGCAATCTGCAGTTCAAGTAGGTGAGGTAGGTGGTGGCCGTGAGCAGAGCACTCTTGAATAGGGTTAGACCTAGAACCCCACCTAAGGCGTAGACCAAGTAGAAGACGGTGTTGCCCAGCCAAGCCGAGTCAGCGTAGCGCTCGAATCCGTAAATAGCCGTGGTACCCAAGTATGAGTCGGCCCAGGGGATGGTGCCTTCTTCCAATACGCTCCGGCCTGAGGCCAGATAGAACCAATAATCGTAGCCTGCGAGAGGGCTGATGGTCCAGCAGAATATCAGAATCCAGAAGAGACCTTGCACTGCCAGCGTCGGTTGATATTCACTTTGCTGTGAAGTTGGAGGGGGCATCTGAGCTGACACTCATTCTCCGAACGCCTCGCTTTGCCTTCAGTAACGACCTGAGCGGACCGTTCCTGTCACCTTACCATCTCAAAGTCTCCGTCCATCCAACCAACCTGTCCGGCCTTCACTGAAGGATTGCTAGGCTTGAAAGCGATAGTTTTCCTGAATATGCGTAGCCCTGAGCAAATTCAAAAGGACCATTACGACCAGATTTCTGAGCTCTACAACGAACATTACTCCGATAGATGGAGCCTCGAATACAGAGAGCGCTTCATTCACACCCCCTTGTTTGAGAATATTGATTTTTCTGGCCTGAAAGTTCTGGATGCCATGTGTGGCAACGGTGATGTCAGTATCTATCTCTCAAACCGAGGGGCCGAAGTCACAGGTCTCGATATCTCGGAGAAGCAAATTTCGGTCTATACCGAACGTTGTGGTTGTCCTGGCAAGGCCTCTTCCATCATGGACAGCGGCTTCCCCAGCGAGTCGTTCGATGTAGTGGCCGTTCTCGGAGGCTTACATCACCTACCTCCACACCTCGACGAGGCTATCTTGGAGATTCACCGCCTATTGAAGCCTGGAGGGATTTTTTGTTTTTCTGAGCCCCACGGACACAGCATTTTGGAGAGTTTGCGTCAGTGGTGGTACCGCTGGGACCCTCTCTTCGAGGAGAATGAGCAGGCCATTGATCTCGATCGTTTGACTGAGAACCATCGGTCGCTGTTCCAACCTCGTCTGACCAAGTTTCTAGGGGGTCCGGCCTATTTGTTGGTTTTGAATTCTCTAGTATTCCGGATTCCCCAAAGACTTAAGGCAATCCTGAGCCCAGGACTACTCCGCCTGGAACTCCTGATGCAACCTCTCTTTAGCAAGAGATTGAGCCTCTTCGTCGTCAGTCAATGGCAGAAGGTCTGATAAGCTGCTGAGACAGATCAGGCCCTAAACAGAAGGGGGCTCCGGTCATTGACCGGAGCCCTCTCTGCGTTATTCTAGAGCGTCCCTGAGGGAGAGAGCTAGAATCTGATGGCTCTTCGGTAGTCTTCCAGTTCGCCTTCATCGGTCACTCGGCCCAGGCTATCCAAGAGAGCCGGGAATCCGGGATCGATGATGGTTCCCAGCCCGAGGTAGGCCAGCACCTGAGTGACCACCTGAACAGTGGGTCCATCGGCCGGGTTCAAGAGAGCACCGTGGCCGGCGTTGGGGATTTCGAACATCCCGGGACCGACAAACGGAGACAGCACCTGAGCGAGCAGCTCGATGGGGTTCTTGGCGTCCACTTGGCTGAAGGCCGGGTCGGACTGCCCAGTGCCGAGTTGGATGGACAGGTCGTACTGGCGCTCCGGCAGGATCACCTGGTCGGCCAAGGCGATCTGCTGCAGCAACTGAGAGCCTTGGCGGGCCAAGAGAGAGCCGTCGATGGCCTTGCGGCCATAGTTCACCGGGTCGGCATCGTCGATCACCGTCTGGGCGATCAGGCTGAACTGGGCGAACTGGGTGGTTCCCTGGACGACTCCATTGGCCGCCAGACCCTCCAACACGGGAGGACCAAAGGCCGGCGAGGTGATCAACAACGGGAAGATTCGAGCCCCGGGCACGTTCAACACTGCTCGAGAGACATTCTCTTCGGTGGCCAGGAACAGGGTGCCCACCATACCACCCAAAGACGTTCCGGTGAAGAACGGCGGGATGGGAGCCAGCAGCGGGTTGCCCCCACCAGCCAAGGCGCTCTGTCCAGAGACGATGGCTTGGGTTAGAGCGTACTCATTGACCACCGACTGCCGGATGTTGTCCCGAGCAGCCCGAAGGTTCCCCAGGTTGATGAAACCTTCGCCGCTGGGTAGGCGAACGATCTGTCCGGTGTCGGGATTGATCTCGGGCTCTCCGGTTTCCGGGTCGATGACCGGAAGCTGGAGGTCCCCGTGCAGTTCCAGGTCGATGGCGATGAGGGCTAGGCCCTGGCTGTTGTAGGCGTTGGCCAACACGAAAGAGTCGCTCTTGCTGCGGGTGATGCCGTGCTGAAAAATGGCGGTTGGGAAAGGCGGGTCGCCATCATCGGGCAAGAAAAGGAAGAAGCGCACTTCTTGGGTGCCGGTCTGCACGGGCGGGCTGCTCCAGAAGTCCTCGGTAGTCTCCCGGAACACCGGAGCGTCCACCGAACCCAGCCAGATGGAGCCGATGCTTTCGATCGGGGCCTCGTTGAAGGGCGGGGGTACGAATTGGTTATAGAACTCCGGGACCGTAGGAAGCGGTCCGCCCCCAGGGCCGTGGCCTTGAGCTACCGGAAAGGTCGGGATCACCGGGTTACGGTTCACCAAACCGGCATTGGCCTGCAGAACCGCAGTTCGAGCCAAGGGAAGATCCTGGTAAAGAGTCTGGGTGGTGAAAGCGAAAGCCAAAGGAATGTTGGCTCGGTTGGTTCCCACCAATTGCTCGGCCCCGGCCCAGATGGGCTGATAACCTTGGCGAACGGGTTCCAGAGCCTGAGCTTGCTCGTTGGTCAGCAATCGGCTGGTGGAGTTGCCGTTGCCGTCCACCAGAGGAGAGGTCTCCTTGGTGAAGTTGGTGGGGTTGTCCGACAGAATCGGGGTGCCCGAGAGGGCGCTGATCACGCCCTGGGTGATCACCACGATGTGGGTTCTCGATGGTTCCAGAGCCCTAACGGGGAAAGCGATCACCGTGCTGTTGGTGCCATTATCGGACACCGAGAAGGACAGCGCTCTTTGCTCGCCGCTGGTGGTGTCGAACAGGCGGATAGAGTCGTTGTTGACAGACTCTTCAACGATCAGACCGGTGAACGGAATAATGATGGGACCCGAGGTGGAGAAGCCGTCAAGACTATTGATGGCGTCGAAAGGTTCTCCGGTCCCGGGAAAGCTCACTCGTCCGGTCTCAGCGTTGCGCAATAGGTCGTTGGGAAGAGGGACCACCCCGTTGGCTAAATCCAGAGTGGCAAAGGAAAAGCCGGGGAAGGGAGTGGGATTGTTGGCGGGTACGGGCGGCGGGTCGATAGTGCTCACGGAGGCACAACCTGCGGCCAGTAGCGCAACCAAGCATAAGGTGATGATGTGCAAAGTGCGTTTTAGCATTCACGGTCTCCTGGTTTCAATGCCGGGCTGACTACTTATAGAGATCCCCCGGTGGATGGATTCGCGCGCATTACTCAAGCTAGTCGGATCTTCCTGCTTATCCCGACTTTTTTAGTCCATTAGGTCCCGTTATTTTCCCTCGATTGGTGCGATCTTCAAAGGAGGCTTGGACTGGGAAAGTTCAGAAGTGCCAGCCTATGCGAATCCCTCTAGCCTTACCACGTCTAGGAATATCCCTATTATTGGTCCTGATCAGCGCCGCTCCCCTTTGGGCCGACGAAGGTATGTGGTTGTTCAACGATCCTCCATTGCAGATTCTCCAGGACCGGCACGAAGCAACTCTCGATCAAACTTGGCTTGATTCCGTACAGCGCTCCTCGGTGCGATTCAATAATGGAGGGTCGGGCTCATTCGTTTCCCCTCGAGGCTTGGTCTTGACCAACCATCACGTGGCCTCCGATGCCATCCAGAAGTTGAGCACCCCAGAGAGAGACCTGCTCGCCGTGGGTTATCTGGCCCGAACTCAGGACGAGGAACTGCCCACCAAGGACCTGGAATTGAACGTCCTCTTGGAGATCGAGGATGTCACCGAGAAGGTTCGCGGAGCCCTCACCCCCGAAATGTCGGCTGCGGAAGCCGAGGCCGCCCGTCGAGCGATCTTGAGTCGCCTGGAGAAAGAGTCGCTGGAGGCCACCGGCCTGCGCAGCGACGTGGTGACCTTGTTTCGTGGAGGGTCCTACCATCTTTACCGCTATAAGCGCTACACCGACGTCCGTCTGGTTTTTGCTCCGGAGATCGGCATCGCTTTCTATGGAGGAGACACCGACAACTTTGGCTACCCGAGATACTGCCTGGATATGGCTCTCTTCCGGGTCTACGAGGATGGGAAACCGGTGACTCCCGAGCACTTCCTGAGCTGGAATCCCCAGGGCGCAGAGGTTGGGCAGTTGACCTTCGTCAGTGGACACCCGGGCCGCACCGAACGATTGAACACCGTGGCCAATTTAGAGTATCTCAGAGATCATCGGTATCCCCTGGCCCTGCAGATGATCCGAAGGCTGGAGGTTCTCTTGCGCACCTACAGTGAAAGAAATCCGGAGAACAAAAGGCGGGCCCAGGACGAGCTCTTCGGTTATCAGAACGCCCGAAAAGCCTACCTAGGCGGACTCGAGGGCTTGCAAGACCCGGCTTTATTTCGAGACAAAAAGAAGCACGAAGACCGGGTGCGAGCTGAACTCGAGGCTCGACCGGACCTCAAAGAGAAGTACGGCGACCCCCACGGAGATATCGAAAAAGCTCTGGCGGTCTTGAAGACTATCGCCCACGACCACTACCTGCTAGAGTCCGGGCGGGCCTTCAACACCGAGCTTTTCGACATCGCTAGGCATCTCTATCGCTACCAGACCGAGCAGAACAAACCCAACGAGGAGCGCCTGAGAGAGTACCGGGACTCGGCCCTGGAGTCCCTCAAGCAACAGCTTTTCTCTGAGGCTCCCATCCATAAAGACTTGGAAGCCGAGAAGTTGGCCGACTCTTTGGCCTTTCTAGTGGAGATGCGCGGAGCCGACGACCCTCTGGTGGTTTCCGTGCTCGACGGCTTGCCTCCCAGACAGCGCAGTTTCCAATTAGTACATGACAGCCGCCTGGATGAAGTCGCCGTGCGGCAAGCTATCTGGTCACAGCAGCAATCAGCACCCGACCCGCTGCTAGAGCTAGCCGCCCTGGTGGATCAGCAAGCCCGCAAACTTCGCACCATGCACGACACCCAGATTTCCGGCCCCATGCAAGAGGCCTACGGCAGGCTGGCCCAACTAGAGCACGAGTTAGGGGTGACGGCTGGTTATCCCGATGCCACTTTCACCTTACGTCTGTCGTTTGGACCCATCCTTCCCTATGAGGTTGAGGGCGAGAAAATTGACGCTTTCACCACCTTTCGAGGCCTCTACGAAAAAGGGAAGCTGTTCGAGCAGGCGGCACCCTACACCATCCCCGAGCGTTGGCTGGAGGCGAAGTCGCGTTTGGACCTCGACACCCCCTTCAACTTTGTCAGCACCCCGGACATCACCGGAGGGAATTCGGGCTCCCCAGTGGTGGATCTTGACGGCCACCTGGTAGGCTTGATCTTCGACGGCAACATCGAATCTCTGGTGCTGGACTTTCGCTACGAGGATCAGGTGGCCCGGGCCGTTTCGGTGGACGTTCGAGGTATGCTGGAAGCTCTCTCCAAGGTCTATCAGGCAGATTTTCTAGTGGAGGAATTGCTGGAGAGTAGGTGAGATGTCTCCTCAAGCCTCCGACCTTGCATCCTTGCTGCTGCAGAACACCCATGCCGGCAGCCGCACTTTGCTGCTCTATCCTCCCGAGGAGCAACCCTGTCTGGATTTGGCCGCTCGGGGCTATCGACTGACTCTAGTCACCGACACCAGAGAGGCTCTAGATCACCTGAGAGCCCAGCTGCGCCAAGCCGGGCTGGCCTCCCAGCTCATGGGTGGGATGGTGAGTGTGCGCCCAGAATCCTTAAGTCTAGCCCACGCTTTTTACGAGATCGCCGTCCTCTTTCGAGTCGAACCTGGACAACTCCAGACTTTGGAACAAGCCTTGGAAAGGCCGGCCTGGATGCTCGTCTCTAACCGACCTGCTCCCTTCCACCTCCCCGACACCTGGATAGACCAAGACAAAACCAGCGGACCATGGCGACTCTTTCGGCTGCCCGAAGCCTTGACGGGAAAAGATTCCTAGGCCAGAATGTCAGCAATCATGAGTATGCTGATTTTTGTTGCTTGCTTTCTTCTGGCCTTCTGTTTTGGCAGCATCGTCGAGTGGTTCGTCCACAAGGAGTTGATGCATTCAGTGCAGTTCATGAAGACCCCTCACCAGCGTCACGCGGTGGAGCACCACGCCGAACGAAAGGCCCCGGGCAAGTATTACGCCAAGGCTGACGAACTCAAAGAGTATCATCTTTTTGAGACCTCGTTCATGCCACTTTTGTGGCTTTTGCACGCTCCGCTTTTTATCGTGGCCTACACCACTGTCGGACTGGCTGCCGCCCTAGGTGTAGCGGCAGGCACGGGAGTCTACGTCATAGGCTACGAAACTCTTCACTGGTACATGCACTGCCCTGAGGAATTTCCGTTTCGCAAGGCCAGGTGGTTTCAATTCCTCTCCGAGCATCATCGACTCCACCACAGTAAGGCCAACATCAACTATAACGTGGTCTTTCCCCTAGGAGACCTGCTCTTGGGGACCTACCACACCCATCTCCCTATCGATCGCGAGCCCGAAGACATCAACGACAATATTCCTCTCCCTCCCCAGGCGGCTCAAGTTCGAGAGAAGAGTTCTCTCTCCAGTTGAGCTAGCCAGGCCTGCCGCTGGAAAGACATGGCAGGGTCCAGATGGCCAAAACCCTGAAGAAAGACACCTTGGACCAGATT
>JBJHCR010000237.1:0-10408 GCA_050486105.1 Vulcanimicrobiota bacterium | reverse complement strand
TACTGGAGCTTCCACATCACCGAGGAACAGGAACGGCTTTATCCACCGGGGCTCTGGCGACCCCTTCAAGAGGCTTGCTGAAAATTGACCACACCCAAATCAAAATGATGTCATCGGCAAAACGCAAATAGGCAAAGCTTGGCCCTACCTCTTCGTCCCATTCGTTTGCGATGGAAATATCTAGGTCAGTGAGTAGTACGTTGAGGAGCACAGGGCTCACAGCGAGCCCCGTACACAATCCTTTGTCATCATAATTGACGCAGTCCAGTCTTTCGGCCGGAAGGAAAGGCCAGGACCTCTCTTCCCAAGTAGAGCTGGTTGCCCTTAAGAGATTCATCCATCTCTTGGCAAGCTCGACCCTGAGGGAAGGGTCCTTTTCCAGAAGCCTCCAGGGCTCAGACAGATGTGTCTCTGCAGACCATTCAGGAGGTGGCAGATAACCTTTGCTCTTGAACTCGGCACCCACCATTCGAAGCAATGCCTTCTCAACCAAGTCCAGACGTGCATTGGGGTACGCCCGTTTGAGGTCGAGTTTTGCATAGGAGAGCGAGCTTGGTCGTTGTTTCTCCGCTCTAATCTGATACTTCTGACCGACGAACGGAAGGCTATCTACGGCATAGTCCTCCTTGGTAGCAGCCCCCCACGGAGGCTGCGTGGTCTCTGAACTGAGCCATTTAGAGGTCACCCAATGGGCGACTCTTCGGAATAGGCCGTAGCCCCTGCGATAACTTGTGAAGAGCTTCTCGTCAGACAGTGAGAAAGGACCGCATTTCCAAAACCCGTCCTCGGTCTTGCCCTTCTCTCGAATCATAGGTCGATACAGCCTTGAGCCAAAGCTGAAACACTCCATCTGCGCCTCCAAAAACGGAGTCAAAAGCACCAGGTAGACCAGGTGGGCGACCTGGCCCTTAACCGATGGTGAACAGTAGGGACGCAAGATGTCCTGCCCAGGCTTGGGGTAAGGAAGCCTTTCAAACGGTCCTAGCTCCAGCGCCTCAGGTCCACCGACCAGTCCCTCCGACAACTGGAAGAGGTAATGCCAGGGGTTCTCGGTCCACTGTTTCATCTCAAGACGGGGCCCTCCCTCACAACTCGAATAGTAGGTCTGTAGCTTGGTCCAAGCAGCCCTGAGCACGAAGGGGTTCTGAACGAGCGAATCGGCGTTCTTTTCGACCTCACTGGGCTTCAAGAGTTGTCCATCTGTTCGTATTGATAATTGGGGAGCAGCATTTCCCTCATCTCCCTAATACAACCACTCAAAAAACGACTCCTTCGTCGGCGGGTCCGTCATCCACGACTGGTCCGGCGGCGGGTCCTTAATGATCGCTTCAACCGTCTTAAGCCCACGCATGCACTTGGAGGACGGCGTCCCGCGAGCTGTTATCCACCGAACCTCTCCAAACCGTTCGATGGCCGCCACCACCTGATTGGTCAGCCTGCAGTCTCCAACCACATAGTCCATCACGGTCTGGTGCTCCCCGGCCGCCCACAGCGCCGGAGCCTCGCTCCCGTGCAGTGTCTTCCTCTGCCTGATCCCCATGCCTTCAGCCACTTTGGCCAGTGCCACTGGAAACCCAGTGATGTTGAAGAACTGGAACATGGGATCGTAGCTTTTAAGAGCAACCCTGGAGGCTAGTTCAGGAGCTTCGGCATGATGTCCCAGCCATTTGAAGTCAAACCCCAGCCCATTCCAGGCAAAGATCTGAGACCCGGCGGCCTGTTCCTGCTCCAAAAATCTTAGCAGTTCATAGGCCCCCTGTTGTGTAAGCTGCGCGGCAGGGCGCCCTGTGGCGTCCTGCGAATACCAGAGCCTGCTCTTTCCCTGGAAAGTGACCGTTGCGGCAACGGTAATGTGGAAAGGACCATACTTATCCAGGTTCTCCCCGGGCCTGAGGTCAAATTGCTCGGCAATCTCAATGTCAAGACTAAGTCGCTTCACTAAACACGTTCCCCCACCAACTCCAAAAAATTACTCTCACGAAGAAGCCGAATGCTCTGCCCGTTCCGAGCATATTTCTCAGCCTCTCTCATCTTATTACTAATCTTCTGACCACGAGCCCGAAGGATATCTTGATCGCCCTGCATAGAGGTTTTCCTGGTGACCCGAGCCTCCACTGTACAACCCGCCTTCCTAGCCATCTCGATCGCATTACTCCTTCTAAGACTGTCCAAGGTGCCAGTGAAGCAGATGAACTCGCCAAAAAGAGGCGCGTCGGGTTTGCCTTCACCGTGATCGTATCCGGCCGCGGATGACTTGGACCCAATCGGAGCCTTAACTAGCTCTAGCCAGTCTTTCGGAAGAACTCCTCTGGTTCTGTAAGCCTCGACAAAGACAGCTCCAGCGCCCATAGCGCCTTCCTTGGCGTTATGGTGCTTGAATTCAAAGCCTATGTGACTGCAAAGATTGACGAGACCGAACCCGGAACGCTGAAACTTCTCCCACGTCCGCCGGGAAACACGAGCCTTGTCCAGCCACCGCCAGTCAAGCGTCTCCAGTCTGTTGAAGTCGCAAGCACGATTTATCGCTGTGCGACTGAAATGGGTATGGTGCAGTAAGAGATGGTTCTCCACTTGCCGCCCCAACTCCGCGAAAATTTCGAAAAATGTGGGCGCTCCTTGCACATCTCTTGGCTCAATGCCGTGCACAGCGCAGTTAAGACCGCAGAAATAGTCCTCAGGGTCGATCAAGGTGTCCCAGGTATCAACAAGCTGGAAATTCTTGTATTTTGCAAGCCCTATTTGACAAATAGAACCCGGAGACTCGTTTGCGGTCTCTACATCAATCGACAAAAAGTCGTACACAACACCCTCCCCAGGTAATCTGCACTTCGATTTCATCGCATGGGCGTCAACTCCTTGGACTATTTAAGAAGACTCGGTTGAATCCGAGAAAAGAGTCGCGCCGCGCTACCCGCCAAGCACTTCTCGCCTTGCGAGTGTCCTCAACCAAACCAACAAAACTGTCTCATCCTAAAATCCACTCCCATCATCTCCAACCTCACAATCTTGCAAAATTTAGAAATTTGCCATAAAATCCTAAACATGACACAAGTGTTAAAAATAAAAAAATGGGTCAACGGTCAGCCGAAAGGGAAGCCCTTTTCTACGAAACCTCTTCATAGCTTTGCAAATCGAGGGATGGTAGACCAAACACTTAGTGCTCTCACTAAGAATGGAAAACTCAAGAGAGTCGTTCCAGGCATCTATGTAAAACCCAAGTCGCACCCTATTTTAGGCGAGATGACTGTGTCTACTGAAGAAGTTGTTCAAGCTATCGCTTCGCATAACGGTGAGCTGATCCGCCCTTCAGGTGCAGACGCTGCAAACCGACTAGGTTTGTCTACCCAGGTTCCTGTGCAGGCGGTCTATCTAACCAGCGGCCGTTCGCGAAAAGTGAAGATCGGTAAACAGAGTGTGTGCCTCAAGGAAACTCATCGGAAGTTTTTGGAATTGGCGGGTCAAGCTGGCGAAATTGTTAGAGCCCTTCGCTATCTTGGAAAGGACGGGATCACCAAAGAGCAGATCCAATTTCTTAGTAAGACAATAGCTCCTCAAGAAAAGAAAGCACTTGCCCAAAGCCAGCTTCATCTGCCTAATTGGATGTCGAATATCATCAAAGAGCTTTGCCAGCCCACTTGAATTTCTTCGACTTAGACAAAAGCGGCAAGCGCGAGGTTTTTGAGCGCGCAGCGCTGCAGACCGGTCGAACACCCGCCGTTATTGAGAAGGACCTTTGGGTTTGTTGGACCTTGGAGCAATTCTTTGTAGACAAGCGCGAGCATTCACTCGTCTTTAAGGGAGGTACTTCCCTTTCCAAAGTCTACCGAGTTATCGACCGCTTCTCCGAAGATGTGGACCTTACTATCAACAAGTTCGATCTGGGGTATTCGCTTGATGAGCACGAAGAAAGCAAGACCAAGATAAGAAAAGCACTCAACCAGGTCCGGGAAAACCTTTGCAAGCTGATAAAGACAGAGTATGTCCCTCTACTCAGCGTATCGGCCGAGGCGAAGGTGGCTCTAGACCCAGATGAAAGAACCACTCTTCTCCTGCACTATGAAAGTGTAACGATTCAAGGTCCAAGCCCGTACATGAACCCCGTTGTAAGAATAGAGTTTGGGGCCCGAAATCCCATCGAGCCCTCCGAGAAGCACATAGTCGAGTGTGACGCGGCCCCACACGTTCCGCAGATCACTTTCCCTAGCAGCAAGGTTGACGTCTTGTCTGGGTCTCGTACCTTCTGGGAAAAGGCAACCCTGCTCCATATGCTCTGGCATCGCCCAATCGAGAAAGTAAGAGAAGGCACCGCAGAACGGCAGGCTCGACATTACTATGACCTGGTGTGTTTGTCCAAGCATCAGCAAGGACAAGCTGCTCTTACTTCAGAGCGTCATCTTTTAGAAAAAGTGTCCAAAGACAAAGAGACACTGTTCCCGGCATCTTGGGCGAAATATCAGGATGCGCGGCGTGGCGCTCTAAGGCTTGTACCCGGAGATGACTTGCAGCAGTATTTGAAAGCGGACTATACCAAGATGATATCGTCCGGCATGTTCGGAACCCAGCCTCCCACCTGGGAAATCATTCTCGAGGAACTCCAGGATCTGGAAAATCGGATCAATTCTTCGGGCAAGACTAGGGCTGATTTTTGACTCGAACCGTGTGTTAGCCCGACACTCTATCCGACTCGGTCTTGGCAGCCTGAATCAGGAACAGGCTGGGCCTTTGCCAAGATCCCGGCTTTCAGCCAACCCCAAGACGCCCCTCAGTAGGGCTTATCTTCCAATACGTCGTACAAGCCGAATAGCGCCATTCTAAGCAGACACAAAGGGGATTCCAAAGCTTATGAACTTCCGCTTCCTCCACGCAGCCGATCTCCACCTCGATAGCCCTTTACGGGGTCTTTCTCGATACGAAGGAGCCCCTGTTCAGGAGTTACGCGATGCCACGCGGGAGGCGCTGCGTGGCCTGGTGAGATTGGCCATCGAAGAAGAGGTTGACTTAGTTGTGTTGTCCGGCGATCTCTACGATGGGGACTGGCGAGATTTCAACACTGGACTCTTCTTGATGCACCGCCTGCGGGAGCTAGGGGATGCCGGTATTCGGGTCTTTGCTATCAAAGGCAATCACGATGCGGAGAGCCAAATCACCAAATCCTTGAGTTGGCCCGAAAACGTCACTGTCTTCTCCCATAAGCGACCCGAAACTGTTCGGGTCGAGGATCTTCAGGTGGCTCTTCACGGCCAAAGCTTTGCCCATCCCAAAACGGTGGAGGCTCTCTCTGCTATCTACCCTCAAGCAGTGCCTGGCTTCTTCAACATTGGCTTACTACACACCAGTGCCGACGGCAGGGAGGGGCACGGTCACTACGCTCCTTGCTCTGTGGAAGGGCTTCGAAGCAAGGAATACGACTATTGGGCGCTCGGGCATGTTCATCAGCGGGAAACTCTGTGCAGAGACCCGTGGATTGTATTTCCGGGAAACATTCAGGGAAGACACATTCGCGAAACCGGTGCCAAGGGTGCCCTGCTCCTGACCGTGGAAGATGGGATCGCGAGCGAACCGGAGTTCCACCCCCTCGACGTGGTGCGCTGGCATCACCTTCGCCTCGATCTCAGTCTTTGCGAATCGGCCGATGAGGTGCTTCTCCTCGTTGATGAGCAGATTGGAGCCCTCCGAGAGGACAAGGGCGACCGCCTCTTGGCTCTTCGGGTGACAGGTGAAGGGGCTTGCGCCGCCCATCAGGAGTTGCAAGATTGCCCGGATCGCTGGGAGAATGAGATTCGAGCGCTTGCCGGAGACCGTGTTTGGGTGGAAAAAGTCCGATTGAACAGCCGCTCACTCGTTGATCCTCAAGAGCTAGCTACCCGCGATGACGTCTTTGCAGGTCTCCTAAACAGTGTTGCTCACCTGGAAGCAAATCCCGAAGCTTTGGCCGAAGCGGCTACCAAATTGTTCTCCACGCTCGAGGGTAAACTGCCAATAGAACTCAAGACGGGCTTTGAGCCTCTGCGGCCCACTGATCCCGAGCTACTGCGAGCACTAATGCCGGAAGTCAGTAACCTTCTAGCCTCACGTTTATCTTATCGAGATGAGGAAAGTTCGTGAAATTTTTAGAACTCAACCTCAAGGCCTTCGGCCCCTTCACCGAGCGCCGCATAGAGCTAGATAACGGACCGGGAATGCATCTTTTTTATGGCCCCAATGAGGCAGGTAAGAGCTCCGTGCTTCGGGCCATACGCAGCATGCTTTTCGGGATAGAGAAGTCCACCACCGACAACTATCTTCACGACAACAAAGAACTTCGGGTCGGCGGGATACTGCAGCGGGCTGATGGCCAATTTCTGGAATTCTTGAGACGCAAAGGCAACAAGAACACCCTCATCGACCCTGAAGGCTCCCCGCTCCACGACGATGCTCTCTCTCCTTTCTTGGGCGCCGTGGATCAGAACCTGTTCGCCCGTCTCTATGGTCTCAATCATGAAACCCTAGTTGAGGGTGGCCAAGCTTTGCTTAACGATGACGGGGACGTGGCTCAAAGTCTGTTGTCGGCGAGTATGGGTCCTGGCCTTCGAAAAGTGGTAGAGAAGTTGCGCGATGAGGCTGAGGAGCTATGGCGTCGAAAAGGGCACAAATATATCGTTAATCAAGCGCTGCATGACTTCAAAGATGCTCGTGGTCGTATAACCAAAGCGACTCTTCTCCCTAAAACTTGGACCAAGGCTGTTCGAGAACTGGAGAAGATCGAACGAGAGATTTCGGCCCTCGGACAGCGCAAACTTCAGTTGGGAAAGGAACTAAGCCAACTTGAGCGTCATCAGGAAGCCATTCCAAAAGTTGCTCACTATCGAGAACTCAAAGATGAGTACGCCGCGCTACCGGAAACGCCGGAGCTTGCTGAAGGCTTTTGCGAAGAGCGTAAAACCAAACAGGCTCGGCTATCCCAACTTCAGCAAGGGCTCAAGACGGCCCAAATCAAGTGCGACGGTTTTAAGAAAGACCTTGATGAGACCCCTAAACAGGATGAGGTTCTACAATGCGAAGGCGAAATCACGAGTCTGGTCAAGCAGATTGAAAACTACCGGGCCTCTGTTACCAACTTGAGCCAACTTGCGGCAAAACTGGTCCTCCTTGAGACTCAAGCGGACAACATGGCCACAGACCTAAAACCCGGCGCAACCCGAGAGAGCCTGCCCCTTCCCCACGTCGGCCTTCGCCTCCAGGTTGCAGAGTTAGCCCAACAGTATCGTCAGTCTCAGGGCACCCTGATCAAATCCCAAGACGACCTTAGTGCCCTGACTACAGAATTGTCGAATCTTGAGGCTCAGCTGGAACGCTTGGGTCCGCTGCTAGATATTAATCCTTTGGAGAAAGTCGAGTCGCTTGTTCGGCAACAAATCCCACTTGATGAACAGATTTCTAAGCACCGTTCCAAGACCGAGCAACAGTCTCGCCTGGTGTCCAGACTATGCGCCCAACTCCCCTTATGGGAAGGGTCTGCTGAGGCTCTATGGGAGCTAGCGCTCCCTCTTACAGAAACGGTCTCCCAATTCGATTCGCAATTTGTGGGTCTCCAGCACTCAAAGGAGACTCTGGGCAAAACTCTGGATAGTGCACGCACTGAATTGGCGAGGGTAGAGAATGAACTACTCCATTTACAAGGCGGTGTTGACCTCCCCACCCGACAGGAGTTGATGGATAGTCGTCAACAACGCCTGAGTTTATGGGACGAAATGGTCAGTCTCTTCAGAACGGGAGACTCACCCAAAGAGAAGCAAATCGCGGAGTTTCAAGACCTAGTTCAGGCCTGCGATAAGATCGCGGACAGGATGTTTGAGGTCGCGGGGAGGGTCGCCGATGTGTCGGCTGCCAAGCGCCAACGCGAGGCAATATCGGAAAAACTAAAAGGACTGCTTCTCCAGGAGCAAGACTTGCAAAGTAAGCATCAAGAGCTGTTGCAAGAGTGGGAGAAACAGTGGTTGCCTCTCGGCCAGAAGCCCCTAGGCCCTAAAGAGATGCGTGCTTGGCTAGAACAAAGAGCAAGGCTTCTAGCCGAGGTTCGACAGGCCGACCAATTGTGCCAGGAGCTTCTAGAACTCACCGAAAAGAGAGGGGACCTGATTTCCAAGGCTATGACGGCTCTCCCCCATCACCCCGACGATTCCAAGCCAGAGCCCATTTCTCTCGCCGAGGCACTAGAGCGCCTACAAGAAGTGTTGGCACCTCGGAAGCTCGCTGTTTCACAGCGTGAAAAGCTGCAGGGCGACCATGCTCGAGTGCAACAAGACATTCAAAAGGCAGAAGCGACTTTCCGACGGGCCGAGGAATCAGCTGAGAAAGAGCGTCAAGGTTGGACTAGAGCAGTTGAGCAATTGACTGTCGACCCTAATCTTGAACCTAGTGAATTGAACGCTCTACTTGTATCCTTCGAAGAGTTGCGCAAGCTCAAGGAAGCTCTCGCTGAGACCTCAGCCCAGGTTCAAGCCTATCGAGAGCAGAAGAGCCAATTCGAAGAATCGACCGAAAAGCTGGCTCTCAAACTCGGCTTGGAATGCCGTGACCGCGAAGCGGCGAGTTTCGTTGAGCAGCTTTCCCAGCAGCTAGAAGAGGCCAAGGAGCATCGACAAAAGCGTCGGCATCTCAGTGGGCGCCTTGCGGAAGTTGAGCAAGAGACACTGGACCTCAAGGCTCAATTAAGTCAAACCAGCATAGAGTTGGACGAGATGCGCCTAGAGGCGGGAGCTACCACTTTGGATGAACTCCCGGAGATAGAGCAGCGCGCTAGTAAATTTCGCGACCTGACCCAGCAGTTGGAGCGCCTCGAAGGTGAGTTGCGCCACCTTAGTCCCAGTCAATCCCCAGACGCTTTCTGCCTGGAGGTCGAGGCCGCCGACGCAGATTTGATCCCCAGTCTTATCGCCGAGAAGAAAGCCGCTCTCGTGGAAATTGAGAGTGAACGTGACAAGCTTCGAGTTTGCCAAGGAGAACTGCAAGGTGAGCAACGCCGGACCGACGGTTCTAACCAGGCCGCTGAGGCAGATGCCGACGCCCAAGAAGCCTTGGCACGGACCAGAAATGGTGTAGAGCGCTATATGGTTTTGAGCTTGGCTGGGTATCTCTTGGCCCAAGAGATCGAACGCTATCGCTCAACTCATCAGGGGCCCCTAGTAAAGTTAGCCTCTGAGTCTTTCGCCAGACTCACCCTTGGAATCTACCCTCGACTGGAAATCGGCTTTGACGAAAAAGACAAACCTATCCTCTTGGCCTGCGAGAGAAACCATCGCAAGGTTGGACTCCGCGGACTCAGCGACGGCACTCGCGACCAACTCTTCCTGGCGCTTCGCTTGGCTGTCATCGAACACGGCTTACAGCACAACGAACCAATTCCCTTTGTGGCCGACGATCTTCTGGTCCACTTCGATCGAGAGAGGGCCGGAGCCGCTCTTGAACTCTTGGCGGAATTCTCACAGAAAACTCAGGTTCTCTTCTTCACCCACCTCGACCGAGATCGAGACTTGGCGGTACGACTTCTAGGAGACCGGGTGAAGATTCATCAACTTGAAAGAGCCCTGGTTATCTAGACTTCCTCGGACGTCAGCCATTTGAGGGCTAGTCCTCAAGCAACTTGGCCTCTTCCATCCAATCCAATTCTACCAAGGCCTGCCTGGCCAACTTTGACGAAGTATCCTATCGTCCTCATAAAGTTCGACAAACAACTTGTCGGTGAAGTCCGCTTCTCCAAAATGGTGTCCCACTTGGCCGGTTTTGTTGTATTGGTACGGAGTCTTAGCAGCAGTCCAAGCTCTGCGATCAATTCGCGTCTCGGAACAAGGAGGTCTGCTCTGTTCAAGCCTAGGATCTCGATAGTGACTCTAGCTCGCCAGTGCTCAAAACTGTCCTTCGCCCATTTGGGATGCGGATGGGCCTGTGCACCCACGAAAGCCACAATCTCCTCAGGTGGATAGCTTTCCAAATCGCCGAGGGGAAAAATGAGGTAAGGCTGTTCGGCTCTCAGATCAACGGGTGTGGGATTGCCACTATAGTCTGGTAGGCTCTCCCTCACCGGGAGGTAGCTCGATTTTCTTCCCCGTGAGTTACAGGATTTGCAACTAGCCAGGTAGTTGGCGAGCGTGTCCCAGGAGCTGTGGAAGTTCGACCGCGTGACCAGCACCCGGTAGACCCCGTGTCTACCGGCATCTAAAGGAGCTGGTAACACATGTCAGAAATCAAAGAACTTCTCTCGCGCGCTGATAAACTTACAGAAGAAGGTCGCTTACTCTTGATGTAAGCGCTGTTTCGCTGCCTAGACCGCCCGAGATCTGATGCCTTAGCATTGTCAGATGATAAGGAGGTAGCGATGAACAGATTGGCAGTCAAAGGTGAGCCTGATTGGATTCGGTTTCATGCTCAA
>JBJHCR010000236.1:0-10496 GCA_050486105.1 Vulcanimicrobiota bacterium | reverse complement strand
GTTCGCGGAGAACACCGACTCCACGATAAGGATTCAGGGTCTGCCGATGTGCAGATTGCGGTTCTGACGAACCGGATCAACCATCTGACAGAACACTTGAAAGTCCACGCCAAGGATCACCATTCTCGGAGGGGACTTCTGATGATGGTCGGCAAACGCCGCCGTCTGCTTAAGTACCTTCGCGAGAATCATCTCAAGAGATACCGAGACCTTATTCAAAAGCTCGGAATCCGGCGTTAAGGTTTATTGCAAAGACTTTGCCTAAGACTGTTGGAAAGCATCGAACTGGACAGGGGGACCTTCAAACCACGAGGGTTAAGTCAGCCCTTGGACAACTTTCCGGAGCCAGAATCGCTCTAGAACAGAGCAACTCGGAGAGCCGGACACCTTACCATTTTCGGCACCAACAACTCGACGCCAAGTCGACTACCGCTACATTATGTGGTCAGGGTCAGACTGCTCGATTCTTAACCCGCTCAAGGGGACTAAGACAGAGCAGCCTGGCCCTTTTCACCATCTGGAAGTTCAGAGGCCCAAAGTCCTAGAACCGAGGAACTAACTCAAGACTCCGAACGGGGTCGAATTGGTCCAAACTCTTCGACTGTGCCCAACCAAAATCTGAACTCCAAGGGTTTCGCCCTCCCCGGAGTTCCTAGCTCCGAGACCTCAAACGAGTTGTTTTCGTACGCAAGCCGAGTGCTGCTTGGAATACAGCTCGGAGTCTCTCAAGCCAAGAGAGCCACTTTCGGGACGGTAGACCCAAGGTTAATAGTAAGAGAGAACAGTATGAGCAAAACAGCTACCCTAGAAAAAACCGGAAAAGTCATCGTCGAACGCGAAATTGGAGGCCGGGTCCTCAGAATGGAGACCGGAGAACTGGCCAAGCAGGCCGGTGGAGCGGTCCTGCTTAGATATGGGGATACCGTGGTCCTAGTCACCGCCACCTGCAACCTAGAACCCCGACCCGGCGCGAGCTTTTTCCCCCTCACCGTAGATTACGATGAGAAAATGTACGCCGCAGGAAAGATACCGGGCGGATGGATCAAGAGAGAAGGGCGCCCCCCCGAACGAGCAACCCTTACCTGCCGCCTCATTGATAGACCGATTCGTCCTCTCTTTCCCGAGGGTTTTCGAAACGATGTCCACGTCGTGGGAATGACCTTGTCGGTGGACGAGGAAAACGACCCGGATGTCATTGCCTTAACTGGTGCAGGAGCTGCACTGACGATCTCCGAGATCCCCTTCGAGGGCCCCGTTGCCGGCGTCCGCGTGGGATACGTTGATGGGGAATTCATCATCAATCCCACCATCGAACAGCTGGAAACCAGCCTGTTGGATTTGGTCGTAGCCGGAACTCGAGATAACATCATGATGGTGGAAGCCGGGGCCATCGAAGTCAGCGAAGATCTCCTCATTGATGCTTTTGAAGAAGCCCACGAAGCAATTCGAGAGATCATCTCTATGATCGACGAACTGGCTCAAAAGGCTGGGAAAGAGAAAAAAGAGTTCCCGCTTTTTCTGCCTGATGCTCGGCTGAAAGAATTGATGGACGAGCATCTCAGTGTAGAGATCGCCAAGGCGATGCGCCTTGCCGACAAGAACGAGCGCGGCGATGCCATGAGAGCCATCAACAAAGACTTCTTTATTGAGCACCTGGAAAAAACTGACATCGAAGACAAAGAGCAGATTCTGGAACTTCTCGGTGATCAGACCAAGCCGGATTTCGGGGACATCCTGAAGGAGCTCAAAGGTCGCGAAATGGTGAACATGGTCATCGACGATGGTGTTCGCATCGACGGCAGAAAGCCTACCGAAATTCGCGATCTCAGCGCCCAGGTTGGCATGATCCCGAGAACTCACGGCTCAGGACTCTTCACCCGGGGTCAAACCCAGGTCCTGTCCTTGGTTACAGTGGGAACTCTGGCCGAGGAGCAGTCCTTTGACAACATCATCGGAGAAACGTCCCGGCGCTATATTCACCAGTACAACTTTCCTCCGTTCTCCGTCGGGGAAGCGAGGTTCATGCGAGGTCCGGGTCGCCGAGAGATCGGCCATGGAGCCCTGGCAGAAAGAGCTCTCATCCCAGTCATCCCCGATGAGGATGAATTCCCGTACACCATCCGAGTCGTCAGCGAGTGCCTCGAGTCCAACGGTTCAACCTCAATGGCTTCCACCTGCGGCAGCACCTTGTCTTTGATGGATGCTGGAGTACCCATCAAAGCACCGGTAGGCGGTATCGCTATGGGATTGGTGGCACGCGGAAAAGAGTTCAGCGTCCTCACCGATATCCAAGGCCTCGAGGACCATCTCGGCGAGATGGACTTCAAGGTAACGGGAACTCGAGCCGGAGTCACCGCACTGCAGATGGATATCAAGCTCAAAGGCATCACCATGGAGATCCTCAAGCAAGCGCTTGAGCAAGCCAAGGATGCCCGCTTGACCATCATAGACGTCATCGAGGACTGCATTGCCGCTCCTAGGGAACAGATGTCCCCGTTCGCCCCGAGGATCACCTCTATCACCATCGACCCAGACAAAATTAAGGACATCATTGGTCCCGGTGGTAAGAACATCAACAGAATCATCGCCGAAACGGGAGTAAAGATCGACATTGAAAACGATGGCCGAGTCTTCATCGCGGCCATTAAATCCGACGCCGTCGATCAAGCCATCAAGATGATCGAAGACCAACTCAAGGACGTTGAAGCTGGGGAAGAATATCGGGGCAAGGTCATGCGACTCATGAACTTTGGTGCCTTTGTCGAGATCTTACCCGGCAAGGAGGGTCTGCTTCATATCTCCAAACTCAAGCCTTTCCGAGTGGAGAAAGTTGAAGACGTGATCAACGTTGGCGACGAAATTCAGGTCAAAGTGGAAGAGATCGACTCCATGGGGCGAATCAACTTGACTCGCCGTGGACTCTATACCGAAGAAGAAATGGCCGAGGCCGAAAAGCAAAAAGATCGTCCGGAGCGCTCTGACCGAGGCGAAAGAAGTGAACGGTCTGACCGGGGAGATCGAGGAGAACGCTCTGACCGAGGAGATCGCTCTGACCGAGGAGATCGAGGAGGTCGTTCCAGCGGACGAAGCTCAAGTCGTCGAAGCCCCGGCGGAGAGAAGCCTCGAAACAGCGAACGCAGCGAATCTCGCGAACCCAGGGAACGGCCCGCGAGAGAGAACACTTCTAGTCCGCGCAGTGAGGATAGCGAAAGCCGTCCCCCTCGCCGTCGCGCGCTTCGTCAAAGACGACCTCGAGAAAACCAGGATAACGACTAACCTCCTAGACTCTTAGGATCTGGTCCGGAATAACTTTCTATTTTCGGTTGTCGAGGCGCCGGGTACCCGCGTCCCCGTGGGTGTGGCAAGGCGGTTCGAGCGACTAGTATCGAGAATACTTAAGCGAGAACCAACGCTGCCAGGGGGATGCATCGGCGGCCCAAACCGGGAAGTTATTTCGGACCAGATCCTTAAGGGAATAGCGGAGTCCTCAAGGCCCTCGTTGGAGCAATTCCTGCGAGGGCCTTGCTCCGTCACCCCTTTGTACAAATTCCGGGAAACCTTAGAGTGCCAGCATGCCGAGTGAACTAGAATCTACGGTCAGCCAGGTCTTTGACCAGGTCCTCCCCCGTACGGGAACCGGTTACGAGGTCCGAGCCGGGCAGAAGCACATGGCCCTACTCATTGCCCGCGCCTTCGAGCAGAAGTCTCGAATTGCCATTGAAGCTGCCACTGGCACTGGAAAATCTCTAGCCTACCTAATCCCAGCCTTGCTTGAGAGTTCTTCCCCAGGAAACCAAACGATCGTATCTACCAAGACCCTCCAGCTCCAGAATCAGCTCTTGCAGAAAGAGATTCCCTCGGTCCTGAGCATTTTGCCTCAACCCAAGCTGGTCGCTTTGGCGCGAGGCTGGTCCAACTATCTGTGCCTCAGGAGATTTGAAAGCTTTTCCGACAACCCAGTGAGCGGCTCTGAAGTCTGGCTTGAGAGGCTGCGAAGGCAGACTCAAGAGAGCCACGGCGCAGTCACCAGAGACAACTGTGGAGTCCCAAGCAAAGATTGGCTACACCTTAAGGCAGACCCGCTCGACTGCGCCAAAAGACTTTGTCCTCACTTTTCAGCTTGTGGACTATTCAAGGAGCGAAAAAGCTTAGAATCTGCCGATCTGATCGTGACCAATCACGCTTTCCTACTCTCTGACCTCAGATTGAGACGCCGCGGAAACCCTCTTCTTCCTAATGCTGCTCATCTAATCGTTGATGAAGCTCATCGATTGGACGAAGTGGCCACTGAGCACCTGGCAGTCAAACTAGAACTCGAATCCGTTCTGGAAACGCTTGGTGGAGGAACGACTGCCGGGTCGAGCTGGATGGATGCCACCCGCTTCCGCATTGCAGTCCACCTGGGACCCGCCTTAGCTTCGAAAGTGCTCGACCGTCTGGCTCGAGTGACCTGGTTGCTGAAATCCGCTCGAGACTCGGCCGAAACCTTTTGGCTCTGCTTAGACCGATTGGGCGCAGAGTTTTGCCGAAGCCTCCAAAGAGGAAGTGCGCCTATGGCTAGCCTGAGCCTGCCCGAAGGAGAGGACGCCGCACTGTCGGCCGCAGCCTTCTTGACCCATTTGACAGACTGCGCCACCGAGTGCTCGGCCTTGTGTCTCGAGTGCTACTCAGAGTTGGAGACGCCAGAGTTTCCTGAGCTAGAAAACTTCGTCTCTCGACTCACCCACTTGAAGCTCGATCTTGAGTTCCTCTTGGAAGCCTCTTCACCTGAGTGGGTCTATTCCATAGAGTACCCATCGAGAAGTTTGCTCGCCAGACCTGTGGACAGCTCTGCCATTCTCGAGCAAGAGCTTTTCACCAACTTTCATAGCGTTTGCCTCACCTCAGCAAGCCTCACCGTTGGCAGTAGCTTCAAATTTCTCCTGGACCGAATCGGCTTTCAAAACCAGCCAGAAGATCGGCATGTTATTTCCTCTCCTTTCCGCCCAGAAGAAAAAGCTTTTATCGGCTTTGTCAACGACACCCCCGAACCAAACCAAGACGATTACCCCGACATCATTGCTCCCGCAGTTGTCCAACTGGTGACTGGCTTGGGTGGCCGCACCTTGCTCCTGGCCACTTCCCATCGAAGACTCAAGGAGTACGAAGCGCTCCTTAGTCACGGCCTGTTAGGCTCAGGAGTTCGAATCTTGAGACAGGGAACTCGACCTACTTCTGAACTCATCGCCACCTTCCGTTCCCCTGGCCGTTGGCTATTGTTGGGTGTAGACTCCTTATGGGAGGGAGTGGACATTCCGGGAAGCCAACTTTGCTGCGTTATCGTCACCAAGCTGCCGTTTCCCGTCCCCTCGGACCCCTTGTTTGCTGCGCGCTCAGAAAGAATCGAAAACGGAGGTGGAAACTCCTTTAGAGAGCTCAGTCTTCCAGCAGCCTGTCTGAAGCTCAAGCAGGGCTTCGGACGACTCTTGAGGACTCACCAAGACAAGGGTATCTTCCTGGTCTTTGACTCTCGACTGCAGCGTCGTTGGTACGGCCCAACCTTGGTGCAAAGCTTGCCGACGGCTTCCCCCTTCAAGGGTGGACTGTCTGAAGTTGTTCACGAAGCTCTCAACTGGGCCGAGACCCACTTGGAGCAGTCGACTTAATTCTTGTCACCGGAACTCCCAGAATCAAGAAAGGTTTTCTCCAGTATGCCTAGTATGCCCCGGCACCCATACGCCCACGATTTATACCCCCCAGCCAACGCTCTCGTTTCGTTGCTACTCAACGGAGTATGTCAGGGTGCCCGGCGCTCTAAGCCGATTGCAGGTGCCGAAACGGGAAATCCCCTTTTACGCCGAGGATCACTCGAGAGCCTCGTCGAGCGCCTTTCAGGAAATTGGCGATGCAGCTTGCTCTTGGTGGCTCTTCTGCTGCTGACCGGGCCGCTCTCGGCCCTCGAGGCCTCTGAAGTCTACGATAAGGTTCAAGCCGCTCGCTCCTCGGTGGAAGAACTCCACTCCACAGCGGTTTTCACCTTTCAATTGCGCCTGGGATTCCTCCCCTATAAGGAGCGTCTCAACGGGGAGTACACTTTTCAGGCACCGGACTCTCACAACCTGACCTTCCCCAACGCTCCCAGTTACCTAGCCAACGTCCCTCAGGTTTTCAACTGGAATCTCCCAAGTTTGGAAAACTATCGAAGCAGCCTTCGTGGTCCGCTGATTCTCGACGGTCGCGAGGTGATACTCCTAACCTTAGTGCCCAAATCTGCCGAAAGTCGAACCCGTTCTATGCGACTGACGGTAGACGCCAAGAGTTGGGAGGTTCTCGATCAGGCTACGGATTACAAAGATGGAGGCTTTGTCCACTTGAGGTTTTCCTACCTCAAGGATGCCCCTCATCAGTTGGTAGAGAACGTTGCTGCGGAACTACAACTCCCCTCTTACTCACTAAAGGGCACCGCTTTTCTTGCCCTGGATAATCATCGCGTGAACGGTGAGTACCTCTCAGGAGTCACCAGAAATTCGGCTCCAAGAGTAAAGCCTTAGGTCTCCTCCTCCATTGATGCTTTTCAGGTACCTCGGCTGGTGCTCCAGCTCCACACCCCTTAGGGTGATGCCGCCGTAGCCGCCACACAGCAGACCTCCCTCGATCTTGAGTGGATCAGGTCCACTCCCCAAGATAGAAACGCTTCCAGAAGAAATTAGAAGCCCTCGAAAGTCACCTCCCCCTTTGAAAACTATTTCCCTGGCAAACACCACAAACCCCTGATCTCCGGAATTGAGAGTAGCGTTACCAAGAACCAGACGACCATCTACGACAAGCGTTGCCCCAGAACCATAGATTGGAATCTCTCGCGTAGACGAGTTTGATCCCAGGTCTAGGTCACCAGCAACATAGAAGACCACGTCTTGCAGCTCCAAACCAGCAAAATTCTCCTGGACTAGGAGCCTGCGGGATTCTCCCTGGGCATCCTCAGTGTAGAGGGCTCTGCGATTAGACAGCGAGCCCTGAAAGCGGTAATGACTGCTGTGATTCCCACCAGTAGAGTTGAACTCAGGGCTAAGCTTGAGAGTTTCAACCAGGAGATGAGCAGGTTCAGCATCTTCAAGATAAGGTAAGCAGTCCAAAGGGGGAGGACCAAAATGTCGCTCAAGCTCTGCCTCCGATGGAGGCAGAGGCAGATCTTGAAATCCTTGATTCTCCAAATTGACTGTTCGCTCCGGGTGGTCTGCTCTGAAATAATAGAGGGGATCGAGCGCCAAACCCGGACGTTGTTCAACTTGACCGAGAAAGGTATTGGGATGCCTGCTTCCTTCGACCACCCTGGGCTGAAGGTCAGGATCTCCTTGGTAATCAATGACAAGATCTCCGTCGAGAAGATTGCCCCCATCAAGGATGCCCTGCTGAGGAACAGAAAAGGTCCAAGAATCTTCTCGATCACCAGGACGGTACGGCAGCGCCTCGGAGCCATAATAATAGAAAACGCTTTCTTCTAATTCCGCCACCTCTCGAGGCTCAGGCGGAGGATTGAGTCCCACTATGGAACCGATGATCAGAGGGTGATCCGGACGGCTCTGAGGATGGTAACCAACCCTCGCCTCAAGGTTTGCCAAAAGTTCCTTTGGTCCAGTGAGAACACCTGTCCCATAGCCCTCGAGTCTAGCCCCACCCAGAGCCTCGTTGGATCGCCACTGAGTGTACACAGGTCCGAGAACCCGCGAAGGATTCGCCGGGCTTTGGACCACGCCTGAGGCTTCAACTCCGCCCATAAGCATGATAGGACCCGTCGCGCTATAGGCTGCAAACGGCCAGATTCTTTGAACCAAGGCCCGGTAGAACTCAGTGCCACCCGGCCCTTCAACGATGAAGACCAGGTCGGCAGAATATGGAGGAATCCGCGTTACCCCATCGCCGTCGGCCCAGCCCCGCCTGGGGACTTCCCCGGTCAGGTTATCGGTTGAGTAACCTGGCTGTTCAGGCTGAAAATGAAGGCGAACCCGGTAGGGTCCGTGCTGCCAGACTAGATCCGAGGCCAGAACCTCTCTCAACTCCAAGGGGACAGGGCTGAGAGGATTAAGTTGCTGGTCAGCTTCAAACTTGGTCTCATTTTCACGCACAGTGGAAAGGACCCGAGCCAGCGCACTTCGCGCGGCATACTCACTCTGAGTCTGATGCAATATCCTAGAGCAGAATCTCAAGCTCAGGGTCGACAGACTTCCCAAGGCCAATCCTATGACCAGGACCAAGGTCACTAGGGCCAAGACCGTAGGTAATGCGAGCCCTCGTCGGCTGAGAGATCTTAGTCCAGAAGTCACTTGCGATTCGCCCCCTTAGATATCCATTATAGCAGAGAACCCCAAATTCAAGGGCCATCAGTAGGCTGTATTGAAGCCTTCCGCTAGAGGGGAGGAGCATTTGGGCACTTTGGGAAATCCTGGTAGACTTTTTGGAAAACCCCTCAACGTGAACAGGCCCTACCAAACACTCCTCGATCCGCTTATCCGCGAAACCTCACGCTGGACATACGTCCGAGACTGGGTCGCACCGTCGCTGGTAAGGCTGGACTCACCCCGACGTGCGGCAGGTCGCGGGGTGACTATAGCCGTGGTGGATGCCGGCTTCTACCCACATCCCGATCTCGTCTATCCCCAATGCCGGATTTTGACACACCATGATCTCTCCTTGGATCAGGAACCCTTGGACGGGCGGACCAGGGCCGGAAATTGGCACGGTACTATGACCTCAGTGATCGCCGCGGGCAATGGATTCTTGAGTCAAGGTCTGTACAGGGGGCCAGCCTACCTGGCGAACCTGGTGCTCTTGAAGGTTGGCGAAAGTTTCTCTATTAGACCTCACAATATCGCCCGAGCTCTTAAGTGGGTGCTAGAAAATCGGGAGCGGTATGGAATCAGAGTCGTCAACATCTCACTTGGAGTCGGGGAAGAAAACCGCAAGAGCGAGAATTCTCTGGTCGATCATTGGGTTAAGAAATGTACTGATCAGGGCCTTTGCGTGGTCGTCGCCGCGGGGAACAGCGGGGGAGAAGTCGGAAGCCCAGCCAAGTGTCGGGAAGCCATCACTGTGGGGGGCTACTTCGATCACTGCGACGAGATGTTTCATTCGGACTTCGGATTCACTCCGGACCGGATCCTGAAACCAGATCTCATCGCCCCTTCTGCTCTGGTGGCCTCTCCCATTCTTCCGGGAACGCCCCAGCAACGGCGAGCCGCCGCTGTTGCCAGGCTTTTGGCCCAACCAGAATGCGAGGATCCCGAAGTGATCGCCCAAGCTCAGTTACCGCCAAACTATTTGCAAGCCACTCTAGAGGATCGAATCAATGAACTTCAGGGGCAGGCTGCGGGACATAAGATTGTGGGCTCCTACTATGAGCACGCCGACGGAACCTCGGTGGCCGCTCCCTTGGTGTCCGGAACCATCGCTCAGTTGCTGGAGTTGCAACCCGGCTTGTCTCCCGAAGAGGTTCGCAGAATCTTGCTTCAGACCAGTCGTCGTCTCCCCCAAGCTTCAAGAGAAAGGCAGGGACGTGGCATCCTCAGAGCAGCCGATGCCTACAGTGTAGCCGCTCATCCGAGACACAAGCTCCTGGAGCAACAACTCGGTCCGGTCCGAGAGGGCCATGAACTGGTCTTTCGAGTCTATTCAACCAAAGCAAAGCACGTTGATTTGGCCGGAGATTTCACTGATTGGCAAGGAATACCCTTGATTAGAGAAGACGATGGGATATGGAGCTACAGATTGGCCCTACCGGTTGCTGACGCAGAAAGACGGGCCTACAAATTTCTCTACGATGGTGAACAGTGGGAAGAAGACCGACACAATCCGTATTGTGAACCGGATCGCATGGGTGGTCTCAACTCCCTCATCGATAGGCGGCTGCTGCTGTTGGAGACTTAGAGGCCCACTTAGACCTTTCGCTCGATGGCACTCTCAGACTTTCATTCCGCCCACGGTTTGTTCCGTTCCGGAATCGGAGAACTTGAACTTTTCTCGAAACGTGTGGGTCAGCACCATACCCCCGAGGGTCACCACCGAGGCCCGAACGATCTCAGCCCTAAGAATATGCCCCTCTCTTAGGGCAAAATGGATCCGTCCTGAGGATTCAAACCGTTGAGTCAAATCCGCCTCTTCGGTGACGGTGGACTCTCCGGTCATAGTCACTTCCGCCACTTCCATTCCACCGACGTTGCCGAAGTCGACCACAGAACATTCATAATCGACCTGCCTAACTTCGTGAGTACGGACGTGTCCGTTGGCAGCAAAGATCGGTAAGGTTTCCCGTCGGCTCCTACTCCAGGTCTCTCCAGGGCCGAATGCAGATTCGGAAAAGGGGACCAAGATCGGGGTTGGTAGAGTCCCCTGAAGTACGCTCAGCAGCCCGAATCGGTCCACCGTCTCATTAAGGTAGAGGGTTGTCGGGTTGGAATCACCAGGGAAAGGGACCTCCCGCTCTTGGAGAAACTTTTTGGCGTCGGTAACCTGAGATTTGCAGA
>JBJHCR010000235.1:0-10592 GCA_050486105.1 Vulcanimicrobiota bacterium | reverse complement strand
GAGGGATTTTTCATGGTGGTGACGATGCCTCCGCCGCCGATGGTGCCCCCGCCTCCGTCTTCGGCATCAGAAGGGAACTTCATGGTGGTCACGGTGCCTCCGCCGCCGATGGTGCCCCCGCCTCCGTCTTCGGCATCCGATGGGAACTTCATGGTGGTCACGGTGCCGCCTCCGCCGATGGTGCCCCCACCTCCGTCTTCGGCATCAGAAGGGAACTTCATGGTGGTCACGGTGCCTCCGCCGCCGCAGGTGCCCCCGCCACCGTCTGCGGCATCCGATGGGTACTTCATGGTGGTGACGGTGCCTCCGCCGCCGATGGTGCCCCCACCCCCGTCTTCAGCATCCGATGGGAACTTCATGGTGGTCACGATTCCACCCCCTCCTCCGATAGGAGGTCTCTCCCCTCCGTCTTCGTGGTCTGAAGGAGCCTTCTTGGTGACGATGCCCCCACCGCCGATAGTTCCGCCGCCGCCGTCCTCGGCATCCGAAGGGAACTTGAGAGTGACCGCACCCGGTCCAGGTCTCGGTCCACCGATGGTTCCGCCGCCGCCGTCTTCGGCATCAGAGGGTGCCTTTCGAGTGGTCATGATGGGGCCGCCCCCTCCGCCCGAGCCGCCGTCCTCGGCGTCCGAAGGGAACTTCATGGTGGCTATTCCGCCGGGGCGTTGGCCTTCCAAAAGATCGGTCCAAAACGGCCTGCTGCCTCCAGATCCGGGGTTGCCTGGGAGTCCTGTCAGGTTGCCCCAACCCGATTGCAGATTGCGGATCGAGTCTAAGATGTTGGCCAGAAATTGGGCGTTGGAGATGCCCTGTCTAGGACCCTGGGCTTGCTGAGGGCGCTGGGAGTTGGCAACCCCTAAGCCGGGAGGAAAGAATGGAGGGCGGACCTGTTGGTTGAAGTTTTGGCGGATTTCACTCATACGTCCAAAGCTTACCATTTTTTCTGCTCGGGCATCCCGATCTTCTTGTAAAATGTTTGTGAACTCGAACGGTCAGGTGACTTTCAGTCTGTTCTTGGAGATGTTAGAATGAGGCCATGGCCGAACCCAATGAACCCTCAACACCAGCCGCTCCCACCTGGTCGGGTCCATTCCCCAAGCGGAAGGTCCTACCGGCGGCCTATCCCTCCTCACCGGCCCACGCCCCCCACGGGGTGCGGAGCGCCGGGATCAGAGCGGCTCTGAGCCTAACTCAGAATCAGGAGGGCGAAGCACTGGAAGGAAGACCGGTACAAGTCCCCACCGGTACCAGTCCCTTCTTGCCACCGACGAAGGCCGCTCCTGAAGCGCTGCAAGACTCCGCTCCTCCGGCTCCTGCTGCCCCAAATGACGGCACGGTTGAGGCGACTCGGAAAAATGACACCCACAACAACAGCTTCGGGATGCTGAGTTCGGCAGCCGGGGTTTTCCAGGTCAATCCTTTGACCGGACCCCCCAAGGCTCGTCCCCCTATTCAGGCTTGGTCCGACTAGAACGCTCAACTCTACGAAGTGCTGAGGGTTGCAGTCAGTCCGACAGGTTAGCGCAAGGGATCGACCGCCGCAAGGCAAAGCTGTCGGCATGCAAAGAACTGTAAAATTCTGTCTGATTTTTTTGCTTTTTGTTCACCCGGCCTGGGCCGGATCCGCAGATCCGCACAGCTACGCCGAGCCTGACAAAGTTGCTGCCCGACATTTGGACCTCGATGTTCAGGTGGATTTTGAGGAGAAGCAGATTCGAGGTACGGCCACCTGGGATTTGAGCAGAGCCAAGAACGCCAATGAGGTGATCTTCGATGTTCGAGATCTCGAGGTCCTCGAGGTGACTTCCGGGGATCGAGTCCTTGAGTACCGGATGTCCGAGGCGGACCCGCTCCTAGGGCAGGCCCTGCGGATTGCCTTGCCGGAAGGGGTCGAGCAGGTTAGTATTCGCTACGCCACCAGTCCCAAGGCAGCAGCTCTGCAGTGGTTGGACCCGGTGCAGACGGCCGGAGGCGAGCATCCGTTTCTGTTCACCCAGTCGCAAGCCATCCTGGCTAGGACCTGGCTCCCCTGTCAGGACGGCCCGGGGGTGCGATTCACCTACCAGGCCAAGGTGAAGGTCCCCAAAGATCTCTTGGCTCTGATGAGCGCCGAAAACCCCACCGAGCTCACCCAGGATGGAGTCTACACTTTTTCCATGCCTCAGCCGATCCCGTCTTACCTGATGGCGTTGGCCGTGGGGGATTTGGAATTTCGAGATCTTGGTGGCATCACCGGGATTTATGCCGAACCCAGTGTTTTGGATGCGGCGGCGTATGAATTCGCCGAGACTCAGAGCATGGTGGATGCGGTGGAGCCCATGTACGGACCCTATCGTTGGGGGCGTTATGACATGCTGGTGCTGCCCCCCAGTTTCCCATTCGGCGGTATGGAAAATCCGCGCCTAACTTTCTTGACTCCCACAGTGATCGCAGGCGATCGCTCTCTCACCTCCTTGATCGCCCACGAACTGGCCCACTCATGGTCTGGGAATCTGGTGACCAACGAATCCTGGAACGATTTCTGGCTCAACGAGGGCTTCACCGTTTATATCGAAGGCCGAATTATGGAGAAGGTCTATGGCAAGGATTACGCCGAGATGCTGAGGACCCTGGGCTATGCGGACCTGCTGGAAACTCTAGAACACAAAGATCCCGAAGACACCCACTTGAAGCTGGACTTGGCCGGTCGCGATCCCGACGAGGGCTTGTCCGACATCGCTTATGAAAAGGGGAATTTCTTCCTCATTCATTTGGAGCGTAAGGTGGGTCGGGAGAAGTTTGACGCCTTCCTCAAGAGTTATTTCGATCGAAACGCCTTTAAGGTTGTCAACACCGAACAGTTTCTGGAATATCTGGCTCAAGAGTTGGGTGAGGACCTGGAGGTGGAGGCTTGGGTTTACAGTCCTGGGGTCCCGACATCCTTCGAGCCACCGGTGTCCAAGCGTTTTCAGCGGGTGGACCAGCAATTGCAGCGATTCTCTTCGGGCGAGGGTGCCAAAGAGTTGTCGGTGGACGGATGGACCACTCACGAGTGGCTGCGCTTCTTGCGAGGGTTGCCGCAGGAGTTGACCCTCGAGCAACTTGAAGATCTCGACGACGCCTTCGAGTTCACCGACTCCGGAAACGCAGAGATCCTCTGCCAGTGGTTTCTCCACACCATCAGAAACGGCTATGAACCGGCCGACCAAGCCCTAGAAGATTTCTTGGTGGAGGTGGGCCGAAGAAAGTTCTTGCAGCCGCTCTACGATGCCTTGTCTCAGACCGAAGAAGGCAAAGCCTGGGCCAAAGAGATCTACAGCAAGGCCCGTCCGAACTATCACAGTGTTTCGGTTGGGACCATCGATGGCATCTTGGAGTGGGAGGAGTAGGCTCCGATTCTTGATTGACAGGACCTATTTTGACCAAGGGCTTGAGTTCTGGACTTATATTCGGCAAGATCTGAGATATGACGGATGAGCGGCGAGGATCGAGTTGGGTGGAAAGCCAGGAGTTGCTCGAGTTTCTGGGGCGAGTGACCCCTGTTTTCGAGGTGTCCGAGAAAGCCTTCAATCATCTCAGAATCTTTGTTCCGCTGCTGGGGCAGCCCCTGATGCCGCTGGTTCAGCGGATGATTTCCACTGGTGTTTTGGTTCGGCCGGGACCTCATAGGGTGCTCGATACCCTGACCCTATTGGAACTCAAGAAGTTGGCCAAACAACTCGAGTTGAGCAGCCGAGGTGATTGGGCCGAAGTGGCGCAGCGTCTTCGTACTGAGGCCAGTTTCGTCTTGGAGTCGGCGGCCCAAGAGGCAACCTGGTGGGTTGCTGCCGATCCGGTCCAAGAGCGGATCGACCTCTACCGGCAGAAGTTTGAGCAAGACTTTGTGGCCGCGCAGCGACGTTCTTTGCGAGCCCTGCTGGCCGGGGATGCCGATGAGTTAGTGGCGGCCGTACTAGATTTCGAGGCTCAACAGGTTGTTCCGCGCGACCTTGAGACCTACCGCAGCAAAGAGGACTTCATCGCCCAAGCTCGCGTTTGTCTCGGTTTGATAGAGGACCGTCTGCTGGCTCCTGACCTCGCTCCGGATCATCCCGACTATTCCCTCTTCGTTAGTGTCTGTATGGACTTGCTTTGGCAGTTCTCAAGAGAAGAGTCTCATCGGTGGGTCGAGACCTGGGCCGAGCTTAAAGGGCGACTGCCCCGACTTTAGGAGAAGCTTGCACTGAACAGTTGGAGATGTGGGTGGTCAGGGCTCGGAATCACTCGTGTTTCAGCTTGTACTCGGCTTTGTCGGGACGTTCTCCGTCCAGGGTGGCGCGCAGCATCTGGGCCAATTCGGGATCTCGGGCCTGCAACTCTCTGTAGGCCGCTTCCGAGGCTTGGTGATTTCCCAGGCCGGCCTCAGCCAGGGCTAGGGAGGCGTACAGATTAAAAAAATCGGGTCGGGCCTCTAAACCCTGGCGAGCGATCTCGGCTGCCTCGGCGAATTGACCGGCTTCGCGGTAGAGGCGGCTACAGCTCAGATAAAGATCTCCGTCTTGGGGGTATTGCTCCAAGAAAGACAGGCAAGCCTTAAGCGCGCTCTTCGAATCCCCCGAGCGATGATAGGTGAGGACCAGGGTGTTGCCATAAGAGGCCATGCGCTCTGGGGAAGAGCGTCCGGCCCCAAGTTCGAGAGCGGTTTGCAGGGAGTGGATGGCCGCCTGATGATCCTCGGCAAAGGCGAAGACCATGCCCTGTAGGGTGTGGTAGTCGGGGTCCCTGGGGTCTCTTTCGAGGAGATCGTCGATATAGATCTGAGCCTTTTCGACGTTCCCCCGAGCGATGGCCACCTTGGCCAGCATCACCCGAGCCCCTTCACTCTCCGGGGCCGCTTGGAGCAGTTCTTCAGCCAGAGCCTCGGCCTCGTCAAAGCGATTCTGACCAAAAAGGAGCTCTGCTTGCTCCACCACCGCCGACTCCGACAAGGGAGAGGGCTGCCGGCCATCGTCGCTATTCCCGGATTGGGCGAGTACTGGAGACGTAGCAAAGAAGAACAGGATGCAGGCAAAGGAACCCAACAGATACTTCATAGGTGGCCGCTTCCCCAAGCTCTCGGTTCGCTCCTGGAGTTATCGAAAAACCCGGGAGAGGTTGATCTCCATTCCTGAAACGACCGCGGAAGGGATTCGATCCTGGCGATGGTAGGTGGCCAGGGTTTCGAGTTGCCCCTGCTTTGCCACCAATTGTTCCACGGTTTGGGCCTCAGGGTCTAGGATCCAGTATTCCTGGACTCCGAATTTCTCGTACAGTCGGCGTTTCAAAATCCGGTCTCGTTCCGGGGCCGAAGGAGACAAGATCTCCACCAGAAAATTAGGAGCGCCCCGGAGTCCCTCGGGGACAATGCGGCTGCGGCGATCTTCGAGGACGATCAAGAGGTCAGGCTGCACCACTGTGCACTCTTCCAGAATCACATCAAAAGGGGCGTCGTAGAGTTCTCCCAGGGGACTTTCATCAAGGAATTTGTGCAACTCGAACTGCAGATTGCGACTCAAGCGCTGATGTTTCTCACCCGCGGCCGGCGTCATGGAAAAATCTCCTTCGATCAGCTCGCGGCGGTCACCCTCAGGCAGCAGAGCGTATTCACGATAGGTCAACTTGATGGTCATACCTGTAGTTTACCACAGGCGAAGATCCCGGTGATAGGTCGGGCAAACGTCAGTGAGGGCTCAACGATTGTAGGGCTCCTCGTTGACCCAATGAAATCCTCGATTGAGCAGCAAAAAGCTGTCCTTGCCTCGGCGCTTGAGCTCGACCTTCCCCTTTAGCTTCCCTTGTAGGAAAGGTGAGATAAAGATTGAAATTCCAACCGATGAAGACCATCGGACGAACGGCTTTAATCTTCCTTTTAGTTGTCCTCAGTGGACCGGCCTTCTCGCAACCTGGGCCAGAAGCCCAAGGCATTAAAGGCTTGAAGCGGCGAGCCAAGTTCGGAGATGTGGATTCTCAGTACGAACTTGGAGTGGCCTATGCGCAAGGAAAGGGTGTAACCAAAAATCTTGCTCAGGCGGCGAAATTGTATCGTAAGGCTGCGGAAGCTGGTCATCTGGCAGGACAAGTCCGACTAGCCGACGCTCTCAGAGAAGGTCAAGGCGTTGCCCTGGACGCCTCAGAGGCCTTCAGCTGGTACCAGATGGCCGCTGAGCGTCGCTTCGCTCCGGCCGAACACAGCCTCGCTATAGCCTATCTGCGGGGGCAGGGCGTCGAAACGGACAAGCCGGAGGGAGTGCGTCGCCTAGAAGACCTAGCCGAGCAATCCTTTGCGCCTTCCATGATAGCTTTGGCGGAATGTTATCAAACTGGTGAGGGAGTCGAGAGAAGTCCGGAGAGAGCCAGGACGCTGCTGAAGGAAGCCGCTGAGACCGGGCACGCTGAGTCAAGGTATCTGTACGCCGTCCTGCTGCGGGAAAGTGGAAACGAAAACGAAAAGAGACAAGCGTCTGTAGTCCTGGCCCAAGTGGCAAAGGAGGGGTACCAACCAGCCATAAAGTACCTGAACCGACTCAAACGTTCGGGAAAGATCTCTAAAAAGGCACCGCCTCCGGTTTCGTCAAAGTTCACACGAATCCCGATGCTTATTGTCATTGTCGTTTGTACTTTGTTTGTCTTGTTTGTAAAGCGCAACGAACTTGATTTCCGTTTACCCCACCAGCTCAGAAAAGCGGTTTCGCTGCCTGGAGTTCTGCGCGGACCCGACTTTCAGATTGACATCCGGGTAAAAGGCGAGGAAAATTTGTCCGGAGTACTCCTCTACGAACGGAAAAAAGTTAGAGTTGTCCTGGAAGGGGATCTCACGCCTGAGTTCTGGCTCCGGGGGCTCCTGGGTAAGTTCTCGGACGCCTACAGAGAGCCGAACATTTCCGTTCTCGAAAAGATCGAGCAAGGCTCTCTGAGCGGAGATCCAATCACGCTGGTGCCTTCAGGGGATCTCTATCGTGCCAAGTTCAGTTTTGACTTTGGGCTCTCTTTGGACACTTTCTTTCTGACTTTTTGCCGGAAAAAGCGATTGCTCAAGGTTTGTGACGAGTGCACCACTACTGTTTGGGATAGTTGACAGGTTCCGTAGCATCTGAACCAGGCAACCATCTTCCTGCTCTGAAGCCCCACTTCCGCGATACCGTAGAGATTTGAATCAGGCTCCTCTACAAATCCTCCGGGAGGCTCTTGACGAGCTCGGGCATGGATATAGTGACCTGGTAGTCGTCGAGAAGGTGGCTGTCGTCCGGGCCGAGGGCCGCCTCCAGGCGATATCCGTCGCCTTCCGGAGCCGGAGCCGTGTAGCTCGCTCCACAGAGATTGCAGCGAAGGCTCTCCATCTCGTAGATGGTCGCCTGAATGGGCGCCATGCCACAAGGCGAAGCCGTTACCGCTTCGGTCCAACCGAATAAGAATGTTGAGTTTCTTGGTAGGATAGACCTTGCCAGGCGGGCAATTCGGGCAGAGGTCACCTTTTTTCAGCTCGGGATGGGGAATTCTGACTTTTAAGGCCCCAGCGAACTTAGCCGCCCCATTGCGACCGTGGCCGCAGGGACTTCAACAAAGGTCGGCGCCGGGGGCAGACCCTCGGGGTATCGTGACGTCTGGGTCGATTGATCAGAGTACCGTAGCTGTTCGGCCAGCCTCCTAGCTTCCCATGTTCGATTTTCAGAGCATAGACAACGGTCCCCACCCCTATCTCGGTGGCGAGAAGCGCCGCTGCCGACCAGAGGTGTTTGGGCATTCTCAATGGCGGCCTAGGTGACCGCCGCCAATTCTCAACAGCCTAGCGAAGCTCATTGAGCTGGGACTAGGTAGCTTTTGGTATCATCGTTCAAGGCCTCCTTGCCTTGCACGATCATAGCAGCTACGCCGACAGCCTTGTCAGACACTGTTGCCGACAACTTACAGTAAGGATCTGGCCAGGAATAACTTCCCGATTTGGAGCGCGGATCCATCCCCGCTGGCTTCGTTGCTTTCTCCTTATTTGTGTCAAACAAACCGCGTCAAAAGCGCCTTGCCACACCCACGGGGACGCCGGGAACCCGCGCTTGCGTGGGTGGCCCCGGCGCCTCCGCACTCGAAACTAGAAAGTTATTCCTGGCCAGATCCTAAGTCAACAAGTTGTGACCTCTATCTGAGGTGGATGGTCAACCCAGTCTCGTTGAACATCACCTGACACTGGTAGGCGCGCGTGTCATGGTCGAACTCGAACGAGCCCTGGTTCGAGGAGCGTTCGTTTCCCTCTTCGAGCCCTGCCCTCTTGGCCAAGATCGCTTGCATATCAGTGTAGATGTGGGTTGGTGGCGACATGACTTCGGTCTCTTCACCTTGAACCACATTAAAGACCCCAAAATTGGTTTCCCCAGGTCGAAGGAGAAACCGGACGCTTGATGCTTTATCGTTTACAGCGAAGTGTAAAATGAGGTCCACGACCTTTACTACAGGATCATCGCTCGGGTCGATGACCCCACGCAGCATATCCCATTCTTCTTTGGTGTAGCAAACTCGCCCAATAAAGCTTTCGACAAGAACTTTAAGGTCTCGAATTAACCCCATCCGAGTAAGTTCATTGCAGATTCTCAGTCCCCCTGTTCCTGGTGAGAGCTGGGGCCTCACACTTCGAGAATTTTGGGCTTGAGGCCTGGAGAGTTTGGGTGTGAGTCCAAGGGGGCCAGGGTCGAGGCCAGGAGCAGAGCTAAGAGTGCTCTTGAGAGTCGGACGTTGAACATGCTCACAGGTTCCAGGATTACGAAGCTTTGTCCTGGGTGGCAGGGTGGAAGCAGAGAAGACTAGCTCGCTTCGAGCCGGCGCAGCCGTTTTTCGTGGTCGTCGAGTTGCTTTTGCTGATGGGCCGAGTGGCTGCGGGTGTCGTTGAGTTGCTCCCAATAGGCTCGGGTATCAGAGCGGAAGTCTTCGAAGTTCAACTCAAGCTTGAGAACCCGGTGGTCTAGGGTTTCGAGAGTTTGTTCAACGTTATGCACCCGGCCGTTAAGAACTCTCATCTCTAGTCCGATGGAGTTCAGGCTGGTCACGGTGAACTCGGTGAGAGTGTTGACCTGCACTTTTTGCTCCTCGAAGTGTCGGTCTATGGATACAAAGCGCTGGTCCATGGATTCAAAACGCTGGTCTATGGACTCGAAGCGCTGGTCTATGGATTCGAAGCGCTGGTCGTGGCCGTCCAGACGGGATTCGATGCGGTGGACGGCGCTGAGTAGTTCACGGAGTGCCTCTTGGTTTGACATAGGTCCAGTCTAGCATAGGGGGCAAAGAACTAGAGCGAACAAGGTGTTAAAAGTTCTGAGGAGATCTCCACCAAACTTTCGGTTCCGGTCCAGGATTGGGGGCCAGTTCGGCCATGTTATCGGCTTGGTACAGGCGTCCTCCCAGGATGCGCTCGATCTTGCCGGTTTGCCGATCCAGGCGCTCGACAGCGTGGATGCCGGCGTTGGGATCCTTATTGTACAGAAAAGGTGGGCCCAGAGGTTGCGTCTCGAGAGAAGTAGAGGTAGCGTCCGTCGGGAGAGACGTCCAAGGATATCCAAGTTCCCTCGGTGACATCGAGCTTCACTTCACTGTGCTCCCCCGGAGGCTTATTCACCGACCACTCCTCGCTTTTGCCTTGACCTGCGTATTCACTGGAATACGCATGATCTGGGCGCCGAAAGGACGCACAGGATCGGGGGTTACGGTTTTGGCGCCGGAGGCGTTGGTTCAGTCAAAAAGCTCAAATTTAATATTGGTGGTTCCTGCCGGACCTTCGGTCTGCCGAGGGCCGTGGGAGACGCAAGGCTTCCATACGGGTGAAGTAGAGCCGCCGGCCCAGATGGGTGACCATAAGTGAACTCAAGAGGGCGGCAACGAAGATCAGGTAAAGGATGGTCAGCTGCATCTCGGCTGCCTTCATGGGGTGCTGGCCGGCGATCATCATGCCCGTCATCATCCCCGGTATGTGCACGACACCCGTGGTCTTCAGACTGTTCAAGCTCGGAATCAATGAGGCGTTGAGGGTCGATTCTGCGGACGCTCGGGTCGCCGTATCCGGATCGATGCCCAGAGCGAGGTAGCCTTCGATTCTGTCCCGACGGGCCGCCAGGTCCGACTGCAGCCGCTCCAAGGCGAGAGCGGTAGCGTTCATGGCGTTGCCGATCACCATACCTGAGATGGGGATCAAGAAGCTGGGTCGAGGCTCGAACACTCCAACCAACACCATGGGCAGCACGATGATCACCGTAGTCGTCAGCATGACCGCCATCGAAAAAGCCAGAGTCGAATTCCAAACGTTGGCGCGTCGAGCCGCCGTCCAAGCGGCCACCACGATCATGAGCGCCAACAGGGCCAGGGATAAAGGCAAGCGATCGACTTCGAACACGAAAAGCAAAACCGAGCCCATCACCGCCAACTGAGCCGCCGCCCTGAGAGCACCCCAAAAAGCCTCACCGACGAAGGTCAAGCGAAGCCGGAGCATGAGCAGAAAAGCAGCGCCGAGATAAAGAAACAAGAAGGCCAGGCGCCAAGGGTCGACGGCCTCGAGGGCTTCCATCATGACATCCTCCCTTGCTTCATCGAGATTCGCCGGCTGGTCAGACGACTGTCTC
>JBJHCR010000234.1:0-10693 GCA_050486105.1 Vulcanimicrobiota bacterium | reverse complement strand
CCGACTTGCACGCTCCAACGGCCGAAAGTGGCGAGCGCTTGAGTGACCTTCCGAAAATCGTGCCCCAATTCAGCCAAGACCTGGGCGGCGACCGCGAGGTCGATGAGGGGTCTCTGAGCAGCCGGTTGAGGTTCGGGCACCGGGCTCAGCCGACTCTGCCATAAAGCGACCTGCTGGGGAGTGATCTGCTGGGGGAGGATTCGCAGCAAGGAAGCCTCAGTTCCCATCTGAACAGCCGGCTCGATCTGCGCCGATGAGGTCTCTTCTGCCGCCGGCTCGGGCTCAATTTTAGCCGCGGCCACCAGTTCAGCACACCCCGTCACATTCTGGTGACGACGGAGAGAGATGGCGTGGCGAAAGGTTCTTCCGCAAGAACACTCGTGACGTTTGGTATCTTTCTCCTTGCCCATACTCCAAGAGTACCGGGTGGGCCTGACAAAATTCTGAAAAGTTTGTTAAGGGTCAGTCAGGATAGCGAAATTCTACCGGGGTGAGCAACTCCTCGGGGAGGCTTCGCTTGACCGGACAGGTGAGAGCGGCGCGTTCGAGCTTTTTGCGGCTGGAAGGGTCCAAGCCGGAAGGCATCTCGATCACCAGTTCTACCCGTCCAACTCGACGAGGGTCTGATTCCATAATTTTTTCGGCGTGAAAACCCAAACCATCGAGCTTCAAGCCATCTCGTTCAGCCACGATAGCGATCAAGGTCACCATGCAAGTAGCCAAGGCGGTGGCCAACAGATCGGTGGGAGAGAAGCTTGAGCCATCCCCGTTATTGTCTACGGGAGCTGCGGTTCTGAGCTCGGTCCCCGAAGGTTCATGCCGACATGCCACTCCTAGCCCCCCCAGGTAGTGACCGGATATTCTGACACCCATCTAGGTCTTGCCTCCACCCTTGGCCACAATCTTGGCCCAAGAGTCCTTCAAGGTGACGATTCTATTGAAGACCAAATCTGGAGCTCCCGAGGATTGATCGACCACGAAGTACCCCAGCCTCTCAAACTGAAATCTCTCGCCTACTTGGGCGGTCTTCAGGCTCGGCGGGCTGAAACCACCTTGAGAGACTCTGGGTTGATCAATTCCAGCCAGTCCCTGTCCTTGACTGAGTCGGGACGTTCTTCCGTGAAGAGCCGGTCGTACAATCGGACCTCGGCCTCCACCGAGTGACTTGCCGAAACCCAGTGTATGGTTCCTTTCACCCGCCTGCCATCCGGAGTGCACCCACCTCGACTCTCGGGGTCGTAGGTGGCTCTCAACTCCACCACGCGACCTTCATGGTCCTTGATTGCCTCGGTGCAGGTTATATAATAGCCCCGACGCAAACGAACCTCACGGCCCGGTGCTAGTCGGAAAAACTTCTTAGGGGGCTCCTCCATGAAGTCGTCCCGCTCGATATAGATTTCCCGGGTGAAGGGAAGCATTCGTTCGCCCATGAGCGGTGGATCGTCAGGATAGAAGGGAGCCGGCATCTCTTCTTCTTGACCCTCAGGATAGTTCTCGATGACCACCTTCAATGGGTCGAGCACCCCGATGACTCGCTTGACCTTGGTATTCAAGTCTCCCCGGATGCAGTCTTCGAGCTGCTTATACTCAATCCAACCTTCATTCTTGCTGACCCCAATACGGTGGCAGAACTCTCTTATGGCCTCAGGTGTGTATCCGCGGCGCCGAAGTCCGGCAATTGTAGGCATCCGAGGGTCGTCCCAGCCGCTAACGATTCCCGAAGTAACCAATTGGGTGAGCTTGCGCTTGCTCATGACCGTGTAATACAGGTTCAATCGAGAAAACTCGATCTGTTTGGGATGGCACGGCAAATAGAGTTGTGCCAAGAACCAATCATAGAGAGGGCGGTGGTTCTCGAACTCCAGAGTACAAATGGAGTGAGTCACCGCCTCAAGGGCGTCGCTGATCCCGTGGGTCCAGTCGTACATGGGGTAAATGCACCAGGTGTCGCCCGTCCGGTGGTGGGCAACCTGCCGAATTCGGTATAGAGCCGGGTCTCTTAGGTTGATGTTCCCGGAGGCCATATCGATCTTCGCTCTCAGAGTTCGCTCTCCGTCACCGAATTCGCCCTTTCGCATGCGCTCGAAAAGGTCAAGATTCTCCTGCACCGAGCGGTCTCTATAGGGACTCGGTTTTCCAGGCTCGGTCAAGGTACCACGGTACGCCCGAACCTCTTCTTGGCTGAGGTCGCAGACGTAGGCTTTCCCTTGTTCGATCAAGGAGACGGCCAATTCATAGAGTTTCTGGAAATAGTCCGAAGCGTGGTACAGATGCTCGCCCCAAGAATATCCGAGCCAGGACACGTCCTTCTTGATCGCCTCGACGAATTCGGTGTCCTCCTTGGTTGGGTTGGTGTCGTCGAACCGCAGATGGCAGCGACCCGAGAATTCATCAGCTAAGCCAAAATTGAGACAGATCGATTTGGCATGGCCGATGTGGAGGTAACCGTTAGGCTCCGGGGGGAATCTGGTCACCACAGGCCCCGAGACCCGACCCTCTCTGAGATCGGCCTCGATGATCTGGGCTATAAAGTTTCTACCCTCGGTGGTTGCAGATTCCGCTTCAGGCTGGGTTGTCTGGCTCATGGCTTGCGGGGTTCGAAGAGAGGGGAGAGAATTCCTCGCCGACATCCTGCTTCTTGGAATCCTGGAAGGGTTGTTCACCCGCCCAGGGCGAAACCAAAACCATGCCATTCTTGGACGAGCTGAGAAGACACATACACCGAATTCTTCTCGGAGAGGGTCGAGATTTCGACCAACGCCGCAGGCACAGTCGTATCCTATGCAGCATCCCGGTCGTTCTGCTTCAAGCAGGAGAGGGTAGAAAAGCGGTCTTGGTGGATTTGAGCCTAGAAGGGGCCAGAGTTCAGATGTCGGCTGAGCCCAATCGGCTGGGCATCTGTCGCCCCCCGTTTCGAAGAGGTCAAGAGTTGCTGATGGCACTGGCCTATGGCGCTACCGGACGACCGGAACGCCAAGCCCGTGTCACCGTGCGCTGGGTTCGGCCGGGCACGAAAGGATGGGATGTGGGCGTTCGCCTGACTCCTGGGGGAGAGCAGGGTTGGGTTCCCAGGCTCCTTTCCGAGTACGGCCTGACTCAAGACGCCTTCCAAACCAGACGAACCGAAGCCCGAGCAACGGTCCAACAGAAGCTCACCATCCTCCTCGGAGATCGCCATGCTCTCCCGGGAGACTTGGTCGATCTGAGCTTAGGGGGAGCAGCGGTCATTTCGGCCAAAGCCCTCGCCCCGTTCGTACCGGTTCGTCTGGAGTTGACCCTAGCCGGTGACCGAGTTCAGGTCCCGGCCCAAGTGGTTCACGTGCGTCCTTTTCGCTGCGAAGACTTTCATAACTCTTCCCAGTGGTTGTGCGGAATCCGATTTCAAGAGTTGAATCGAGATCAGGCCGAATTGATTGGAAGGCACCTGGTAGAATCCAGTCGCCGCTCAGAGAAGACCGAGTGAGCCCTTAGGTTCCAGCGGTTTCGCTTTCGTTGGCCTTAGACGAGTTTGTCCCCCCGTTGGCACTTGGAGCAGCTTGGAAGCCCTTACGAATCAGCACCAAAGGCGTCATTTCTCCGGCGTTACCCTGGGGGTTGGGCTTGAGAGCTTCCACCACTGCGCTCTGACGGGAGGGGTCTGAAAGGTGCAGGACATCAACCTTACCCAGATCGTTTGCGTCAACCACGGCAATCTCAAAACCGGTGGCCGCTTTCAGGCTGCTGACTAACTGATCACCACGGGCGGGGCCCATAACGACATGCTTATCGAATGGCGGAAGAGTCCCCGTGCAGTCGTCGATGGTAGCCACTCCTCGCCCAGCGATACGGTAGAATTCCCCGGATTGCCCCCGAAGCTTCCCTACGATTCCGGCGGCCGTCGCAAGCAGGATCTTCGGAAGACCAACTTCCCTTATGGCCATCTCCAATGCGTAGGGAGACGACATCGAACTATTCATATCGAACAGTCGATTCAATCGGGTGGCGAAATATCCGGGGTCGATGTCTTCACAATAAACCAAGCGACCTTGCACGATAGCCACTACCGTCTCCGCGACGGCCACCAAGTCACCGGGCTGCCCTATTCCCTCGGTGGCGGCCTTGATCACCTGCACCAAATCGTCTCCGGGGCGCAAAAGTGCGGTCTTTAGAGGAAGGACTTGGGTTGCCGGATCGGCCTTTTTCTTGGGTTGCGATGGCGACTCTTTCGGGGGATCTAGGACGGGTAGCCTGGAAACCTCGTCGAAACTGTCCAGCCGAAAAACCAGCTCTTCTTTTCGATACTTCAAAGGAGTCCGACAGTAGAACTTATAGTGGAGATCGACCCTGAAAAGCTCGAGGGACTTCAATCTTTCCTTCAAGTCCGCTGCCGCCAACCAAATCTCAACGACAGTCATCAAATCTTTGCCGGCCTTGATGATGTGCGCCTCCCAGTACCCGTCTTGACGAGGGGCCTCCAGGTTGATCCATCTGAGCACCGGTTGCAGTTCGGAAAAGCTCTCCCCAACAGGCTGAAGAACGGGGCGAGCATCGATAACCAGGGCTTGCTGGCGGCCGGTGTTCTTCATGGGGATAGAAAATCTCAGACAGGCCCGATTATCATCGGCGTAGAAGATGGTTTTATCGGTGATCCGGTCGGTCCGCAGGGCAACCCGGCAATCGCCGACCCTCATTCCGGCAAATTCGAGGGCGGCAGCCCCGAGAGCGACTGGGGCGAGAAGCGCGAAAAGTTTTGACATATAGGCTCCGGAAGGAAGGCTCCCGCGATGGGGCAAAGATTCTTTCTGGGAAGCGCTTACACTTTTCGAGCGCTTCTCCTGCTTAGCACTAGGACAGAGGAACAACCCTCTAGATGACTCAAATTTATGCTTCAAATAGCTCGGAATACTTCGGGGTCCGAGAGCCCGGTCGGCTCTATGTCTATCGTGACAGCTACCTAAAGATCACCCACCGAGTGCACGATCGCATGGCTGGAGAGTTGATCACTTTGGCCGATAACGGGGACTGCTTCTTCAGATCCGATGAAGGAGTCTTCCGGTTGCGGCTAGAGAAGGGAGTCCGCGCGGAAAGGTGTCAAGCCGTGGCGTCCCTGGACGGGTCACCAGAAGGAGGAACCTTAAAGGGCTTCGCGGTGAAGGCCGACGGCGAGCAGGTGGCCTTCGAACAGGTTGTCCCGGCCCAGAAATTCTCTTCTAAGCTCAAGCGACTCTTGGGACAAAAGTCTGCTCAGGCCGACGTCGGCCCAACCCTACACCGCTTCGTCTTGAGTCGCTGGTCAGGCCGAAGTTCCAACTGTTATTACGAAACCGTGGTCGATCCGAGAACGAGCGCCGGGTTGGTATGGTGGACCTCGGCAGATTTTGGTTTTCTTTCGGTCCTTGAGCGAGACCGAGACGGCCGCTCCACTGTTCGCTTGATCGATGTCCTCGACGAGTCGGTGGTCAGTGAGTTTGTCATGGAGGGGCGACTCTCCCGGGACCGATTCCTCACGGCGAACGGGTCCATAGGTTTCGGTATGGAGCGCGATGGTCGAAGAGCCTTCGTAATTTGGACCTATGCTCAGGAGCGGTTCTTAGTTTCCTATCCCAAAGAATCTCGGGTGATTCATCTGACCAAGAATTTGGTGGTCTTTCTCAGCAAGATCGGCCAAACCCTGATCGTCAAGGACTTCAGGAATAAGATCGTCACCGAAGTGAGCCTGGACCCCTTACGCAAACTGGGCATCCAATTCATGGTCCATTTCAACCCTCGAGAGTCCATCGAGTTAGTGACCTATCAGGGCGGCAAGCTCCGGGTACATCACACCGACTTGGATGCGCTTCCCATCGACGCCAAACGTTGGCAACTCCTCGGTGAAAGCCAACGAGCAACCGCCCTTGAGAACCAAGCCGACTCACTGATTTCCCAGGATCAAAGAGCGATTCAAGCGGCCCAAGAGATCGAACAGAGAAGTCGTTTAGCCCAGGGCTTTCCTTCTATCGAGGAGAGTGGATCGTTCTTGCCTTCCGGCGAGCTGCCAGCAAATCTCTTGCCCCCTCGTCCTCAGCCGCCGTCCGTTTCACCGCCCCCTCCCACCCCATCGGTCTTGGCCTTGGAGACTCTGGACTCCCCGACTCCACAGGCCCCAGTCCGAGCCGTAGCACCCGAGGCTCTCAGAAGCCCATTGCAACCCCCGGCGAATCGGCCGACTCCGACACCTGCTCCTGAGTCGCCGCCACCCACCCCGCCCCGAGAGCGAGTTCAAGGCTTTTCCGTACCCAAGTCCTCTGGCCGGTCGACCGGTGAGACTCTATCGGTCGTTCAAAGGAGTATCGAAAAGACCAAACCTACCGCTCCTCCGCACTCGGCCGATGAACCGGATCCCGGTGAGGCCTTAGAGAAGTTGAGGATGCGATATATCGCCGGCGAGTTGACCCGCGAGGATTATTACAATGAGAAGAGTCGCCTAGAGAAGAAGCTCCGCTCGGGCTAGAGTGAGCTGAAGGCAAGCTTTTGGGCACGCAAGGCTGGACATTGCTCACCCTCGCGGTAGCGCTCAACCTGACTCTCGGCGGACTGGTCGCAGTGTTTAAAATTACCTTGTATCTGGACTCGGTGGGCACAGTTTTGACCGCAGCGCTCCTCGGTCCGGGTCCTGCGGCTCTGGCCGGAGCTCTGGGAGTCCTGCTGTTGACTCTCACCAGTCCCACGGCCTTTCCCTTTTTTCCAGTCGCTTGTCTGGTGGGACTTTGCGCTGGGTGGGCGGCTCGACGAGGAGCTTTTCGGCGCCTTCCTACGGCACTCGTTTGGGGCATCGCGACGGGAACATTCTCCGCCGCTCTCGCTGCCCCAATCGCCACCCTCATGTTTGGTGGGGTGACAGGGGGAGGCACCGACCTGCTGGTTGCTCTTTTCCGGGCCGACGGAAAATCGGCCTTGGAAGCTGCTTTCTTGCAAGGTATCTTAGTTGACCCCATAGACAAAGCTTTCACCTTCTTGATGATTTCTCTAGCTCTTCGCTCCCTACCTCATCGAAGTCTTACCCCTTTCCCCTTGGGACCCAGGAATGCGAGCACTCGGGTGGCGTCTCAAAGGGTCTACCGTCCCCAACCTCAAGCACGATGCCCGCGCTCCCAGCCCGAAATCAAACTCAGACCAGCTTCGCGCCTGGCAATGAGCAGGACCTCAACTCTCCATGCCGCCTCCTTTGGCCTCAAGATCTTGGCGTACCTGGTTTCGTTTCTAGCGGTCTCCGTCAGCAGTGATCTCAAGTCCGGTGCCTCCCTGCTGGTCATAATCATTGCTTATCAAACCGTCCTGGCTCCAGCTGTGTGCCTTCGGGCGCTGAAAACAAGCGCCATCCTGGTGGCTCCTCTTTGCCTATCCTTGATAGCTATCCACGGCTTGTTCGGATCAGAGGCCTCGGGCACGGTCCCATTTGCTGGACTCGACTTCTCCTTGGATGGCCTGAGGTATGCCCAACACCTCATTCTCAAAATTTCCGCTGCGGTGTTCCTAGCCCTTGTTTGCTGCTCATCAACCGACTTGAATTCTGCCACCAGTTTCTTGACCCGGTTCAGGGTCCCCTATCCCTTGATCTACTGCCTGCTGGGAGCCGCCACTCTGGTCCCCGAACTTCAATCTCGATTCGCCCGTATTAAGTTGGCCCAAGAAGCCAGGGGGCTGTCGTTTGTCGGAGGAAACCTCAAGACCCGGATTCATCGACTGTATGCGACCTTGATACCAACTCTTGGCAGCTACTTTGGGGAGTTACCTGCGCGGGCCGCCAATCTCCAAAGTCGGGGATTCCTGTGCAGAAAGGACGTCGGCAAGGGGGGCGGGAGGGAAACCGCCCCGAGATCGACTTCGCTTTTCGCCAACCTTATGCTTCTGGGGCAACTCTTGCTTTGCCTGGGATACTTATGGTGGACCTGAGGCTGCACCTAAAAAGCTTCAGGTATCCAGGCTCGATGCCCCTTTTTCACTCGTTTGAGATGATCGTTTCCGGGGGGCAATCAGTAGCCTTCGTGGGTCCCTCGGGTGCTGGGAAAAGTAGCATCATTCAAATACTGGCCGGGCTCCATCCAAGTCCCCTTGGAGGATTGGTTCAAGGGGACTTGTTTCTGGATAATCGGGCTGTGCGAACACTGTCCCCGAGCGAACAAGTTCGCTGTTTCGGATACCTGAGTGCCGACCCCCTGCTTTTCCTCACTGGAGTTGCGGAGTCGGTTGAAGATGAGATCGGTTGGAGTCTGGCCGGCTCCAGTCTCAGCGATTTAGAACGCCGCCGAAGAGTAGAGGAAGCCTTGGACCGCTTCCACCTAGGCCATCTTTCGAAGTCCCAACCGGGAAGGTTGTCCGGAGGCGAGCAGCAGTTGGTCTGCTTAGCTGCGGTCTGGGCCCGTCAGCCCATGGTTCTGCTGCTAGATGAACCCACTTCAAAACTCGACCCAGCCAATCGTAGGCTCATCCGGGAGGCCATACAAGGGATGCTCGAGGAACGTCGTATGGTCGCTGTCTGGAGCAGCAGTCAACTTGAAGAGGTGCGCTGGTGCGATCGTTTCTTCTCCCTCCCAAACCCGGAGAGTATGTCCCCCGTCACAGAAAGGACTTTGGCGCAGCTCTATCAAGAAAATTCCGCCGGCTCTTGTCTGCCGAAACAGCAGCAACTCGAGCGCGAACTCAAGGTGCCGCTAGATTTCTTCGACCAGGATCAAAACCCAGAAGAATTCTTCAACACCTGGAGCCCAGAACAGATCAAGATGGTGCTGGGCAACCTAGAGGCCTCTCCACCCGATGTGGATACCCGGTCCGATTCTGTCGCCGGGCCCTTGACCCTGGAAAGGGTGAGTTACTCTGATGCAAGCCTCGACAAGCCCATACTGGCGTCTGTCGATCTCAAAGTTCATCCGGGAGAATGGCTAGGGATCATGGGGCCCAACGGGTCAGGGAAGACAACTTTAGCAAAGGCCTTGAGAGGCTTGCTAGAAGTCTCTTCGGGCTCGGTTCACCTCGGCCATGAGCGAGTATCGAGGCCTAGTCTGGCCGCTCTGGCTCGCGACCTGCACTACACCTTTCAAGACCCTGAGGAGTTGTTTCTCGGTAGCAGCGTTCGCGAAGAATTTCTCATTAGTGGAGAGTTCTTAGGTTTTGAGGAATCTCTAGCGAAAGAAAGACTGCTACTCTCAGCCGAGCTGTTCGATTTGGAGGGCAGCCTGGAGATCCACCCTAGAGAACTCTCCGCCTCCAAGAAGACCCTGTTGGCCATTGCCTTGGGCTGGTATAGTGATGCGCCTATACAGATACTCGATGAACCCACCGCTCGACTAGACTTTGAAGGCCTGAGCACCTTGGAGCAAGCCCTGACCACTTGGCGAAGCGAGCAGCGGACCGTGGTCCTCATCGACCACCAAGTAGACTGGTTGCTTAAGGTTTGCGATCGTTTCTTGGTGATGAATAACGGGACGATAGCTGCCGATTTGGGCAAGCAAGAACTCTACCGAAAAAAACCCGATCTCCCGATATTGGCAGAATCGACACGATGGCGACTCTATCGCTCGATGAACACAGTTTTGCAGCTTCGCAAAGGTCAAGAATGACCTGTCTCCGAGTTGGCCAACGGAAGAATTACCTGATAGACTCATTGAGTGGAGCCTGCACCAAGAACCGTAAGAAACGATTGAGCTGGTCAATGATCACAGAAACCGATCGTCGAGTCCTGTCTAAACTCGGCCAGGGCGGCTTCAACTTGCTTGAAGTAATCATCGCCAGTTTCATCTTTGCCGGAATTTCTGTCTCTTTTCTGGGAGTCTGGGGGATGCAAGTTCGAGCAGTGGAGAAGTCTCGCCACTTGCTGGTGGCCACCTACTTGGCCGAACAGATCATGGAGGAGGCGATCAGCGAGGGCTACGAGCAACTCTCAGTTAGTGAAGACGGAGCCGAGGAGCTTGAGGATATAGAGATCGTCAACGAGAATCGGAGGAAAACTGGCCCGGCCGATCAGTGGGACGAGCAAATCGTTCTCTATCGGGTGACACGCGAGGTCTTTGAAGAAGGCGCGACCTCTGACGACCGACTCAGAAGAATCGTGGTTAGAGTAACCTGGGATGACACCACAAAGACCGGAGAAGTGCTCCTCGAGTCCTTCGTGGCGGGGACAAACTAATGCCTACCATCAACAAGTCGACCTCGAGGGACAAGGGAGCAAGCAGAGGCGCAACTCTGCTGGAGTTGATCGTAGCCTCCTCTCTGGTAGGGCTCATGATGCTTCAAGTGTGGGGGTTGATCGCCTATGGAAATCGATTCTACTTTAAAGTCCGAAGCCAATCCGAAACCCAACGAACTCTCCTTTTGGGGCTCAGGTGGTTGAGTGCAGACCTTTCCGAGGGTGCGGCCTTCTCGTTTCGACAATTTAGCCATCCCGACTCCCCGTACACCGGAATCTCCTTCGGCTCTCCAAAGGATTCGGAAAATCAAGTTTCTTACGACAGTGGAGGAAGGATCCTTTGGTCCTCGGTATTGTGCTACTACATTGACCACAACAATGACAACACGCTCTATCGGACTCAACGGGTCTTGAGCAACCCGGACATCACCCCCCCGGTGATCACCAATTCGGCCCACGGGACCGGTCCTATGTCAAATCAAACACCAAAGCGAACCATCGCTAGAGACATTTTTGACCTCCAGACCGTTCAGCAGACCGAAAACGTGCGCA
>JBJHCR010000233.1:0-10801 GCA_050486105.1 Vulcanimicrobiota bacterium | reverse complement strand
CTACCAACTCATACAGCAGCGCAGGTGGAACTTCGCTGTCTCCAGGCTCCGCCACAACTTCTTGCGCCAGCCCCGGCGGGTCTGATTGCCCGGGACCATACTGGGGGCTGAAGGTTTCTAACCCTCGCTGGCCCACGATCAAATACTCCCTCAGGAACGCTTGCTCCTGAGAGGAGCCTTGACCAGCGGCGATCCGAATGTCATCGGTGGCCTGAATGGCCCCCGTGTTACTCCCTTGGCCACATCCGATGGAAGCCAGCCCGAGCGCTGTCGCCACCATCAGATTCACCATAAATCTACTTTTCCTCATAACACCTCCGTGAATCGAGCCCCTCCCCAGACCTATCGGTGGTAAGGTAACCCGCTCGCCTCCCTGTGAGGGCTGAACCCTCTGTGGGCAAATATGAAGCGGGGCTTCGCAAAAGCGATCGAGAATCCTCTCCTAGAAAGAAAGGCGACAAAGAAAGGCGCCGACTTGGTGTTGAAGAGGCTGTGCGCCGAATCGCCTCGAGTCCAAACGAAGCAATTTTTCGTCAGGGGAATTGCAGATCCGAAGCTCATAGTGGACCTACTTGCAAGAATTTGCGGTTCCCATGGCGGAAAAAGGGCGAGTTTGGCGATGGGGGTTGAATTGGCGCAGAGCCTCTGAGCTACCGGGCTAAAACGACGGAGAGCGGAATCGTGCCTTCGAGTTCAAGAGAACGAGGCTCGGCTTTTGCCGGCAATCGAAAGGTCAATTCGCCCTCTCGAGCTTGGCCGGGAGCGAGCGTTCCCACCGGCAGAAAACTGCGGGTAGGAATCGGCTCTAGGCGTGAGCCGTCACTGCATCGCAAGGCAAAATTTCCCAAGTTTGCTTGAGAAACCACGCTGAGATTTTTCTGTTCCAGGCGCACGGTCAGGAGGGTGTCACTTTGAGACTCCGCCAACTTTGCTTCCTGCACAGCCACGGAAAACACCGAGTTTTGCTTTTCTGAAGGGGCAAACTGACTGACGGCGGGACCTAGGGCAACCGGGCCGGCGACCGACTCAGGCTGCTTGGCTTGGTGATAAGGGACCGGCTGCATATGAGACGAGGCGGTCGTTCCTCCTTCAACGGGAGGACCTCCCGTTTCCTGAACGGCAGAGGGAAACCCCGTAGGACTCTGAGGTCCGCCCCCGATAGAATGAGACTCCGTCGAAGGGATCGTTCCCGGCCGAGACAATCGGTTGGGCAACGGCTCGGCTGGTCGAGTGGGAGGGGCCGCACCAGGTTGGAGATGAGCTGGAACTTGAGCGTTGCCCGTGGGGTCTAGGTCCACGATCGGGCCAACGTGCTGCACTTGGGGTTCGGCCCAGGGGTGGTTCGGCTTAGCTATCTCCATATGCTGAAAGAGGGCGTCGGTGTTCCCCTTCTTAATGGGGTTCTTAGCCTCCATCTCTTCGTACTGAGGCCGGAGAGACTTTAAGACTTCCTTGCCCGGAAGCTGATTCTGACTGGTCACCTGAGGGGCGATGGGGACGTAAACAATTCCATCGACCACCAAGGTTTCGATAGCCGTTTCCGTGCCGTGAGAGTACATTTTCCCGGTGGCGTGGTCATAAGCGAAATCGAGCTTGCGGTAGTGGCTGACCACGGAAGCAGGATACCATAGGCGACCATGCTTCTTGACCACCGGCAGTTCCACCGGTTTCCCATCAACAGTGGGAGGAGGACCAACCAGCACCGGCTTGGCCTCAACCTGAGGCCCCAGCAGCGAAATCCAGCCGCAGATAGCAGCAGCCGTAAGTACCCGGCGAAAACTCTTCTTCATGCTTCCTAGCATACCTAAATCCTGACCTCAGGACAACACGTCTTCTATGTTCGCTCGAAGGTCGTAAAAACTCGAGGACCTCCCTAGAGGACTTAAGGAGAGAGGCGACAGACTTCCCAGCCCGAGGACAGGGCACGATATTGAAAGCGGTCGTGAAGTCGACTGTCCCTTCCTTGCCAGAACTCGTAGGAATCCGGAGTGAGAGTGTAGCCTCCCCAATACGGAGGACGCGGCACCTCCTCCACCCCCGCGAAACGCGTGCGAACCTCCTGCAACTTCTGCTCGAGTTCCTCTCTGCTGCTCAGTGGTCGGCTTTGGGCCGAGGCCCAAGCCCCAAGCTGGGCCTCTCTGGGTCGTCCGGCAAAATACTGATCGCAAATCTCAGGACGAGTCGGAAGCACCGAGCCTGCAACTCGAACTTGACGTCGTAGGGCTTGCCACCAAAACACCAAGCAAGCTTTTCCGAGCCCCTCAAGTTGTCGACCCTTGGCGCTTTGGTAGTTCGTAAAAAAGTGAAAACCATCGAGGTCAGCCCCCTTGAGAAGCACGATCCGAGCATCGGGGCAGCCAGTCTCAGAGATCGTAGCCAGACAGCACCCGTTCGCTTCAGGGATGCCCGCCATCACCGCTTCTTCCATCCACAAGGAAAATAGTCCGAGTGGTTCATCCTTGAGATCTGCCTCCGATAGGGCACGGTCCCCGTATTCGATCCTCGGGGGAAGCGGCACTTCCTTCAAGGCAACACCTCCTCGAGGTCCTGAAGTGAGCGGTAGGGAGGCCAAGGAATCACTCCCATGACCGTGAGTTCGCTCTCCAAATTCGAGACTCCACTGCCCCCCAAAACGAACTGTACTTGACGATGGCGAGCGACCAGTTCGCTGAAGCGAGATCGGTGGACTTCGTAGACCGGTTGCCTGGTTACCGAGAGACAGACGGAACGGGGGTGGATCTTGGCCACCGCTCGCTCCAGGTCCTCGAAGGGGAGACAGGCCCCGAGAAAGGTCACCTCGCGCCCCAACCGTCTCAGTTCGTAAACCAGATGGAGCAGACCCAACTCGTGCAACTCGTCGGGAAAAGCCGCACAGAACACCGGACCTTTCCCCGGCTTGATTTCGGCGGCATCGCGCTCGGTCCAGGCGCGAAGTCGAATCGACCAAATACCGCTAAGCAAATGCTCAGAGGCAACGGTTGCTTTTCCATTGGCCCAGAGCAGGCCCACCTCCCGGGCGGTGACTTGAAGGAGGCCGTAGAGCAAGTCTTGGGTTGCCAACTGAGCTTCCGCCCGCTCTATGGCTAAGATCACTCTACCGGTGTTCAACTCCAGCGCTCCGGCCACGATCTCTTTGCGCAACTCGTCGATCAATTCCCCGTCAGAGTGACCGGGCAATCCCGGAATCTCCCCTCTCACCTCAAAGGCGAGAGGGCGTCCTCGCCCTGCCTCCAAGAGCAACTCTCGACCCCGGGCGGCGATTTCTCCGATAGAATGCCCTTGCTCGATAAGGATCTTGACCTGTCTCAGAACGGCGAGGTCATCATCGGTGTAGAGACGGTGGCCAGAAGGTTGGCGCACCGGGTCGAGAAGCTGATGGCGGCGCTCCCAAGCCCGCAACAGAGTCGGGGAGAACCCCGTCAGCTCAGATATACTTTTGATCTTATAGCGACCCGCCACTGTTTTGCACAAAACCTTTACAAGATAAAGGCCAGTATAGCAGAATCTCGAGAGCCATCGCAATGAACGACCTAAGATCGACCACTAATAGATAGACAAGCCTGGTACAGCTAGTGCAACGTCTGTGAAGTTCGTCCCTACTGAATGGTGGTCAGGCGCCGGGAACCCGCGCTTGCGAGGGTGGCCACGTCCGCGTGGGTGATGCAAGGAGAAGCGAACGCTTAATACCAGGCGTATTTGAGTGAGCTTCGACGCTGCGAGAGAGGATGCATGGCCGCCAGGGCTAGGGACGAATTTTGCGGACGTTGTACTAGAGGGAACGAGAGTTTCAGATTCTTTCGAGAACGAACCCTGAGTTAGGGAACAGTCCAACCGAATTCCTGACACGCCTTAGTCAATGCCTGAGATAGTTGAGCAAAGCACGACTCGTAGAGCTGCTCATCTCCCCCAAACGGGTCAGGGATCTCGTGACCATCGGACAGAAACTCTCCGAGGCAGAAAACCTTCCACTCCGGCCGAACTTGCTCGAGCTTGCGGCAATGGGCCTCGGTCATACCGAAAACCTGGTCGAACTCAGGCTCCCTGATGTCGTCGAGCCCACGTGATTCGTGCTGACTGAGGTCCAAACCGTGGCGACGAGCGACAACTTGAGCAGGCTTGCTGGCCGGAACCCCAGGCCTGGCTGCCAAACCGGCACTTAGAAAGGACAGACCCGGGAATTTCGATGAAGAATAAGCTTGAGCCAAGGGGGAACGACAGGTGTTTCCAGTGCAGACGAAGAGAACCCTCATGCCAAAGCAATACTCCTCCGGAACCTCCCGAGCCTGCAAGAGGGAGATTCGACTCCGGCACAAAAACACTGCCGTCTTAGGAGCGTTAGGAGACCGCGTTGGAAAAATACGATTTAGCTGTCATCGGGGGAGGTCTGGGGGGAGTTGCAGCAGCCTTGGCCGCACTCAAGCTGGGACGACGAGTTTTCTTGAGTGAGGAGTTTCGTTGGCTGGGAGGACAGCTCACCAGCCAAGCGGTTCCTCCCGATGAACACCCTTGGATCGAGAGCTTCGGCTGCACTGCCAGCTACCGACGTCTCAGAAATGAGATTCGACAATATTATCGGCGACATTATCCCCTGACCGAGGAGGCTCGAAACAACCCGCGGCTCAACCCTGGGAACGGCTTCGTCTCCACTCTCTGCCACGAGCCGAAGGTCAGTTTAGCCGTTCTGGAAAGCTGGCTCCTTCCGTACCAAGCCTCCGGCCGACTCACCATTGGCAGGCGAGAGACACCAACCGAAGTCGAGGTTCGGGAGCAAAGGATCACTCGAGTGGACCTGCTCTCTCAGAGCAGCGGTCGGACGCGTTGCGTCAGCGCACCTTTCTTTATCGATGCCACAGAACTCGGGGATCTCATCGCCCTCTCGGGCGCCCCGTTTCGCACCGGAGCAGAATCTCGCGCCGAATTCCAAGAACCCCACGCCCCCGAGCAGGCCGACCCCAACGACGTTCAGGGGATCAGTTGGTGCTTCGTGGTCGACTATGACCCCGAGGGTGAGCATATCATTGAACAACCCGAGCAGTGGGAACGTTGGCGAGATTACGACCCGGGACTCACCCCTCCATGGGGGTCAAAAATGCTGAGTTGGTCCGCCACTCACCCCATCACCCTAGACCCGGTGGTGCGAAGCTTCGACCCTCTCAACCCCAAACCTGAGCGGGGCCCCATGGATCTCTGGACCTTTCGGCGAATTGCCGACCGCAAGAACTTTAGAGCCGGGGTCTACCAAAGTGACATCGTCCTGGTGAATTGGCCCCAGATCGACTATCTTGACGGCAATCTCATCGGGGCCGACCCGCAAGAAAAAGAGCGGTACCTCTACGAGGCCCGGCAACAATCACTCAGCATGCTGTATTGGATGCAGACCGAGGCGCCTCGAGAAGATGGCGGGCAGGGATGGCCGGGCTTAAGGCTGCGGGGAGACCTCACCGAAGGTCCGGACGGCTTGGCCATGGCGCCGTACATCCGCGAAAGCAGACGCCTGTGCGGCCTCAGTACGGTCACTGAAAATCACGTTGGCGAGGAAGCCAGGCGCTCTGAGGCCTCCGCTTGCCCGACCTCCGAAGTTTTCTCTGATTCCGTGGGGGTGGGCGCTTATCGCATCGACCTTCACCCCTCGACCGCCTACCGAAACTATCTCGATGTGGGAGCTCTTCCGTTCCAAATTCCTCTGGGGGCCTTGGTCGGAGAGGCCGTGGAAAATCTCTTGGCAGGGGCTAAGAACCTTTCCACCACTCACATCACCAACGGATGTTATCGCCTGCACCCCGTGGAATGGAATACCGGGGAAGCAGCCGGCTTGTTGACACACTTTTGCCTAGACCGCAAACTCTCACCTCAGAAAGTAGCCCGCAGCAGCAAGAATGTGCTGGAGTTTCAGGCCCTACTGCAGAGTCAAGGGGTCGAATTGAAGTGGCCTGAGATAGGGCCACTGTGAGTCGAAGGATCTCCGAACCCTGGGAACTCCAACGAAATTTCCAAAGAGAAAAGAAAGTAATCGAGAGGCCGATCTCGTATATCCTTGGTATTGGGCCCACGTGGCCATTTGGACTTAAGCGAGAGCAGCACGGCTAGAACGACTCATGGGACGCCGAGGACTTGTCAGCAAGAATTTAGGACCGCAAGGTGGGCCTCAGCAGGGGGGTGGCGCTGCCCTTATGCCCAAGGGGGAAGCTCCTAGATCAGCCCAATCCCTGTCCGTTGAAGAAGTCGCCAACAAACTTGCCGTCAAGCCGAATCAGGTTCACCAGTGGCTCAAGGACAACGTCCTCAAGGGGGACGCCAGCAAAGGGATTCGTCCTTATGACTTCAAGAAATTCCAATTCGACCACCGGGACGAGATCCAGAAAGCTCAGACCCGAGCTCTCCAAGACACCCAGCAGACCACCAGTCGCAAACCCAGCAAGAAGGGACTCTTCTCCAAGCTCAAGTCCTACATCTTCACCGACAAGGACGATCCTGCCGGTCCTTCCGACCCCCAGGCTCTGCTTTCAGAAAACCAAAAACTCAAGTCTGAACTCAATAAGCTCAAACGAGTCAAACCGGAACGGAGAGCTGAAGGCGAAGACCTCGAAGAGAAGGTTCGATTTCTCGAGAAGCGCATCAGTGAGACCCGGGAACTCGAAGCCGAGGTGATCGCGCTTCGTCGTCAGATCTCGGAAGGTCCCCAGTCGGGGGTCGACATCTCGCCGGAAGAATTCGAGTCTCTTCTTCAACAGGTTCGAGACGCCGAAGAGCAGAGTCAGCAGAACGAAGAACTCAGGAGAGCCTTGCAGCAGCAAGAGGAAGAACACCGAACTCTTCTTCAGGAACTTTCTCAGGCGAAATCCTCCGAAACCCTCGAGCAGGAACTTCAAGACACCCGAACTCAAATCTTAGAACGAGAGCAGCAACTCGAAGCTCTAAGGTTGCGAGAACAGCAGTGGGAGAGTCTGAATCGGGAACACGAGGGGACCATTGAGGAGCTTCGCCGGGAACTGCTTCAAGCAGCCTTCGAGCAAGACAGACTTCGTCAGGAAATACAAACCGTCGAGAAGGACTCATTTCCGGTGAAGGCTTCCGCAACGAGTGAGAAAAGCCAGGAGGGGCAGGTTGATTCCAGCCTCTTGGATGAACTTATTGAACTCCAGGAAAGAAACCTGGTTCGCTATCAGCTCCTGAGCCGCAAGCTGCAACTCGCCGAAGAAAGATTAGCCGAACCCCACTCTCGAGGAAGCAAAGCCGACCAAACTCCACCACCCGATTCATCTGAGCAGAGCAGCAGAGAAGTCGAAGCCCTGAGGCGAGACCTTGAACTGCTGGACGCCACCGTTCAGAGGCTCACCGAAGAGAACGAGAATTTGAAGGTTCGGCTCGAGGGTGCCGACAGTGAACCCCTCAAGTCCAAGATTCGCGACCTCGAAAAGCAATTAGAAAAGAACCAACGGAATGAATCCGGGATCGACGTCTTGGAGTCCGAACTCAAGAGTCTTCGGAAGAGTCTGCAGACCAGAGAAAACCAGGTTCAGAAAATGGCCGGACGCCTGCAAGAGAACGAGCGCGCTCTAGACAAGGCCATGAAAGAATCAGCCCGCCTAACCGAACTCCTGATCGAAAGGGAGGGGCGCCTTCGTGACCTAGCGGCAGAATACGAGCAAGAATACCGAGGCAAGATCGACAACTTGGACCGTCAGGTCAGCGGACTCCAGTGGAAGCTCTCACTCCGAGAAGAACGGATAGCCCAACTGGAAAGCGAAGTCCTGAAGAATAGTCCACGGTAGACCTGGTTCAGACAGGATTACCGAGCCTAGACGACAAATCCCGTGCGGGCCCTTCGGCTCTCAAGAGCGGGGATGGAAGTGAGAATTATGCGTATGTCCAGAAGCCAGGCTTTAGGAATGATAGAGACCTTGGGGATGATCGGAGCGGTCGAAGCCGCCGATGCTGCGGTCAAAACAGCCAATGTCAAGATCACCCACTACGAGCAAATTCAAGGGGCGATCGTCTCGATTCATGTTCGAGGAGATATCGGGGCGGTGCAAGCGGCCGTCGACGCCGGAGCTCAAGCTGCCCGACGGGTTGGACAGTTGGTGGGGGTTCACGTGATCCCCGCCCCGGTGGACGATATCGACAGCGTTGTTTTGAAGTGAGTCGTTACGTCGGGTAGCCCTAGTACATTTTTAACAATTTTCAAACATCGGAAACTTTCCGCTCTCCTACCGGTTTTTACTCTTGTCTAAGTATGGAGGTAGATGAGTATGCTTGCTGCGGCCAGTCAAGGCTTTCTAAATAGTACAGGTACGGAAGACATAGAGAAGCGGGTGGAAGCCCTTCCGCCAGAGTTTGCAGATGATATTGACCTGCAATTGATGGCAAGAGTAAAGGCTGGAGATGATGAAGCCTTCAACACTCTGATGCAGAGGCACGAAAAGACCGTCGTGAACCTAGTCTATCGATTCACCGGTAACCGTGAGATCGCACAAGATCTAGCGCAAGAAGTTTTTCTTAGAATCTATCGTGCCTCGAGTCGCTTCGAAGCTCGCGCCAAATTTTTCACCTATCTTTATAAGGTGACCCTCAATCTCTGCCGAAATCAACGGGCTAAGGCCCAGCGACGGCAAACCACCTCTCTGAATCAGCCTAGGCGAGGCAAGGGAGACGATGAGTTGCCTTTGCGAGAACTCGAGGATCCGGTGGGGTCAGCCGAAGAGCAAGTCTCTCGAATTGAGTTGGCCAACATGGTCCGGGTGGCTGTAGATTCCTTACCAGAGCAACAAAGAGAAGCCGTGGTCCTTCAGCGTTTCCACGGCTTGGCTTACGAAGAGATCGCCGACGCCTTGAACCTCTCGGTTCCAGCCGTCAAATCTCGAATCCACAGGGCCAAGTTGAACTTGAAAGACAAATTGGTCCCCTACATCGAGCGCGGAGAGAGCGTAGCCTGAGCATGAAAAGCAGTGGTCCTGCCCGGACCCCTGGAGGCTCGGGATGTGAAGCCTGGTGCGAACTTCTGTTCGAGCCTGAAGAGTCTTTGAGTCCCGAACATCGGCGCGAACTGAGTCAGCATCTCAAGCAGTGCCCGGAATGCCAGGAGGAACGCGATCTCTTCCTAGAGTCCTGGGAGGCTCTAGACACCTTGGAGCCCGAACTTGAGCCCTCTCCTCTATTGCGCGCTCAAGTGTGGGAAAAAATCAGAGAAAACGGCTACACCAAGGAAAGCCCGAATCCATTTGGGCCGTTTTGGCTCAAAGTGCGACCCTGGAAACGCCCACTGCTGCAGATGACCGCCGCCGCTGCTGCCTTGCTGATCGGATTCGGCTTAGGGCGCTCGGTGCGCAACACTCCCCCAGGGGAGGCTTCAAACCCCAGCGTGGCCCAACACCACCAGGAACTACTTCTAGACCAAAGTTTGCTGGAACTTGCTTCTCAGGACGGTTTTTCTTTGGAGCTTTTTCCCGAGACTTCTCAATTCAGCCCCTTGGACCGAGAAATGATGTCGGCCCTGGCCACTACAACCGAGACCAAGGAATGGCTCCATTCGGAAAGTGAAACCGTTCTACCCCTTCAATATATCGGACAGAATATGGGAGACTGAAACTCTCTCATGCTGCGCAGCCTCTTCACAATCGCCCTCCTAGTCGGCCTGCTTTCCATGAGCCTCCCTGCCGAACCTCAAGAATCGATCCCCTCGATCAAAGCTCGGTTTGAACGCCAAAGGCAGGAGTTGTCCCAGCGCTTGAGGACTCAGAAAGTCGACCTCATGAAGCTCATGGCCGTCGACGACCCAGAGTCTCAAAGAATCAAAGACAAAGTTGATCAGATTCTGGAAACCGAACGTCAGCGGCAGCATCTTTTCGTCGATGAGATTTTCTCGGTGCGCGCTTCTATGAACGAGGAAGAGTGGCGGGATTACCGGCGATCCATCATCATGATGATGATGAACAAGAATCAAAAGCGATGACGGTGGAGGTTCGAGGTCTGGTGGTGAGCGCCGGCCGAACTGAGATCCTTAAAAAGATGAACCTAACCCTCGAATCCGGTCAGTTCACCGGCATCCTCGGTCCGAGCGGAAGCGGAAAATCAACCCTTTTGACGACGCTTGCGGGTAGACGCCCCGCTACTGCCGGAAACGTTCTTTACGACGGTCAGGGTCTCAGCGGACGACCCGGGATTTCCGTAGGCTTCGTGCCTCAAGACGACACCCTGCACCTCCCTCTCAAGACCGAGCGTCTCTTGTATTACTACGCTCGGTTGCAAGACCCTAAGCAACCAGACAAGGCCCTCTGGACCAAGGTTCGCGAAACCCTGAAATCGGTCGATCTCCAAGAGCGAGCCAAACTGCCCGTCAAGAAACTCTCCGGAGGACAACGAAAACGTGTGTCCATCGCTATGGAACTCCTAAGCAGCCCCAAAGTCTTGATGCTCGACGAGCCAACTTCCGGTCTGGACCCAGAGCTCGAAAAATCGATCATGAAGCTCTGTGCGCGGCTCGCCCAGGAAGGGCGCACCGTGGTCATGACCACGCACATTCTGGACTCTATCGGGCTTTTCGATCAACTCATCTTTCTGGTCGAAGGCCACCTGGCATTTCAAGGACCACCCCAAGAAGCGTTGAGCTTTTTCCAGGCCCAAAGTATGCACCATATCTATGCCACTTTAGCCAGCACCAAAGGGGAAACCCTAGCCACTCGCTTTCGCGCCAACCGCAAAAAAACCACGAATCCCTAGGAGGCTGGCCGGAAACCCCCTTGACAATGAAATTGTTCCTGCTTGCAGACTTCGTAACGCTTCGCTTTAAGGTGCAGTGCTCCGA
>JBJHCR010000232.1:0-10813 GCA_050486105.1 Vulcanimicrobiota bacterium | reverse complement strand
CCTGGTATTAAGCGTTCACTTCTCCTTGCGACACCCACGCAAGCGCGGCCACCCACGCAAGCGCGGGTTCCCGGCGCCTGACCACAATTGGTAGGGACGAACTTCACGGACGTTGCACTAGCGATCAAGACACCGGCGGACGGACTCCAGCAGTTGCTTGAGCTGGAAAGGTTTTTGGAGGAAATTCTGCCCCTCTTCCAGGGTGAATTCTCGCCCCGCGATATCCACGCTGTATCCGCTGGTGAAGATAACTTTCAGTTTTGGATCGCGTTTGAGTAGGTCAGCGGCGAGTTGCAGGCCGGTCACCCCTCCGGGCATGACAATGTCGGTGAACAGCAATCGGATCTCTTCTTGGTGGTCGGTAAAGAGTTTCACCGCTTCTTCGGCAAGGGCCGCTTCTAGCACTTGATAGCCGGCCCGCTGCAGAATGGTTTTGGTTAATCTGCGCACCTCTGGCTCGTCTTCTACCAGTAGAATGGTCTCGGTTCCCCCGCGCGACCGGCCGGACCTCTCTACCGAAGTGCTTGGCGACTCGGTCGGTTCGATGGATGGCAGAAGAACTTCCATGGTGGTACCTTGCGACACCACACTTCTCGCCGCGATGCTTCCACCGTGTTGCTTAACGATTCCAAAGACGGTCGATAAACCTAAGCCGCTTCCCCCCTTAGTTTCGTCCTTGGTGCTGAAAAAGGGATCGAAGATTCTAGGCAGGTCGGCGGCGGGGATACCGCAGCCGGTGTCGCTGACGCGCAGATACACGTATGTTCCGGGGGAGATATCCAGTTGGGTTTGGGCATCATCGGGGGTGAGAATTTTTTGCCCGGTGTCAATGCTGAGCGTTCCGCCTTCGGGCATGGCGTCCCGAGAGTTGGACACCAGGTTCAGCAGGACTTGATCCAACATTTTTTCATCGGCATGGGTCATCAGGGTCTGAGGATGCAAATTCATTCTTATCGTGACGCCCTCGCCAAGGATCTGTCGCAGAGCGGAGCCCAAACCGGTTATGCGATCGTTGAGGTCGATCGGTTCAGGTAGCATCACCTGTTGTCGGCCAAAGGTCAGCAACTGGCGAGTTAGAGCGGCAGCGCGAGTAGCGGACCCGAGGATCTGTCCTGCCGATTCTTGAACCTCGGAATCCCGATGGTCGACCAGGATCGTAGCGTGCCCCTGAATGACGGTGAGAAGATTGTTGAAGTCGTGAGCGATCCCGCCTGCCAGTTGGCCGATAGCTTCGAGTTTGCGAGCCACCAACAACTGCTCTTCTAGGTGCCGCCGCTCCGTTACGTCTCGATAGTTGTTGACGATGGCTCCCACCGCCGGATCATCCAAGAGATTGATAACCACCCCCTCTAGCCAAAGCCAGTGTCCATCTTTGTGGCGGCAGCGCCACGACACTGGGACGGGTAGTCCCGGATGGGCTTTGACTTTCTCAAAAGCGTCTCTCACTCGAGAGCGATCCTCGGGATGGGTGGTCTCCAAGGCCCTTCTACCCAGGACTTCTTCAAAGTCGTAGCCTTCGATGACCCGGACCGATGGACTGGCATACACGACCTGCTCGTCCCGGTCGAGGAGTCTGATGCCATCAGCGCTGTGCTCGATCAGGGATCGAAAGCGGCGCTCTGCATGGCGAATCTCCATCTCGGCTTGTTTGCGTTCGGTGATGTCTTGGTTCACGCCATAGGTCTTGATGGTGCGTCCCTGATCGTCTTTGACCACAAAGATTCGTACGGCGATGAACCCCGTTTGGCCGTCTCCGAAAACGATCGGATGCTCCAATTGTCTGGTGTAGGATGGGTCGGTAGTCTCCAGGGCCAGTTGAGTTTCTTTGGCCACAACAGCGTGGACCTCAGGGGGAAGAAATCGTCGGACGTACTCAGCTGGAGACATAGTGTATCCCCCTTCTCGTTCGGCGGTCGTGCGAACGAGCTTGTAGAAATGCTCGCTGAAAGTGAACCGCTCGACCGAGGGGTCATACTCCCAGTGCCCCAAATTTGCCAAAGTCATAGCATTGGAAAGTTGGGCTTCGCTGGTTTGAAGCGCAGCCTCAGCTTGGCGCCTGTGCTCTTGCTCCAAGGCTAAGGAGATCAAATTGCCCATGGCCAGGGCGAAGGCTTTTTCGTCCTCCTTCCAAGGGCGAGTTTGGCCAACATGCTCGAAACTGAGCACGCCCTCAACGACCGAGTTAGAGTTTATGGGCACATCCAGCACGGCCCCTATGCCCAGGGGGCCTAAGTACGCCTCCGCAAATTCCCTGGTGTGGGGGTTGTTGACTGCGTCGTCAGCGGCGATGACCTTCCGCTCTGTGATGGCCCGGAAGTAGTTCGGAAACGAGGTGACCTCAAGGGTGAAGCCTGAGGAGTGCCTTTCGGCGTTTGGCTCGAAGAGGTCGGAACAGACCAGGGCCGATCGGTCCGGGGTGAATCTCCATAGGCTCGCTCTCTCCACTTTTAAGGTGCTCGCGGCCGTTTCGCTGATGCCTCGGAGCAGGTCGCGAAGGTTCTTTAGGCCGAGAACCTGATTGTTGGCCAGGGCAATCAAGGCGCTTCGTTGCCGCGCGAGGCGCTCCGCCTCGGAACGGGATTCCGGGGGAAGTGGGTCGCTCATGTTGCAATATTAAACGAATGCCAATATAGGCCTTCTGGGGCGTGTGGGCCTGGAGTCGCCATACCCAACTGCCAAGTTTTCGGACTGAGAAGATCTCACTGCAAGGCAATAAGACGAACCTTCATAGCTCTCCGACATGCATCTTGTTATCCTTTAGAAGTAGTCATTTCTCCATTTGGGGGTACTCGCTTTGCTTACTCGTCGTGCTCGAGCTTTCACGCTGATCGAACTGATGATCGTGGTAGCTATTTTCGCCGTCCTATCTGCTATCCTGATACCCAACTTGATCCGGGCCAAGGAACGCGCCAGGATGAGTAAGGAGGGGGTCGATTCCGTACAGGCAATGCCGCGCCCTGAAGGCTTGCCGCCCCTCCTCGAGAGCGCAGTCCTGGTCCTGGATTTGCATGTTCAACCTCTGAGGGTGGGTCTGGACATTGCCAATCGGTATCAGTTGGAGACCCAGGGTGAGTTTCGATTGAGCGCCGGAGGTTCGGGCACTCACCTAGTGCTTTTCGAGCTACCGGAAGGCGTAGACCAGGTTGAAGGCTTGGTGGTGCAGGTCCGCTCACAAGATGGAAACTGGCAAGATCCCGAGAACCTAGTCTATGCCCGCGACTTTCTGGCCTGGCAAGTTCCTGCGGAAGAATTCCCCATAGAAGTGCGGCTCGCCTATGGGGCAAGCGGCACCGACCGTTTGGTTCAGCGATGGCCGCACGCCTCCAAAATCAAGAATTTGCAGGTGACATTGACCACCGGGCAGCAAGCCGCTTTGACTCTCCCACTGGGGAGCTTGCGTCCTACCCATCAAGTCGAGGGTCGCTACGACTGGGAACTGGAGAATGTGCTTTCCCCAGCGCCCATAGCCATCGAGCTTTCGGCCTTGGACTCCCCTCTGGCCCAGGCTGGTCAACTTTTTCGACTGACGGGCCTGGCGGTGTTACTGTTCGGGGCCGGATTCTGGTATCTGGCAGAACTGTATCGGGTGGGAAGCCTGAGAGATTTCGGTTTCGGCTCCTTCCTACTGCTCGCTCTCACCTACAGCAGCTTTTTTGTGTCAGTGGCGGTACTCAGCTTGGATGGACGCTTGTCTACTCCAGTGTATCTGCTGGTCTCTCTCGGGCTTTGTCTGCCGTTGTTGGTGTTCCACGTGAGCCAATTAGTGGACTCTCGCTTTGCGTTAACCAGGGCCTTCCCGTTGGCGCTGCTCACCCTCTGTCTGGTCCTATTAGGGGTCTACGGTGGTGGCTGGCGGGCACTTGGATTTCTGATTCTTGGAATGCTGATCCTGGGATTCATGACCGCTACCTACCGCCCATTCCGCCAGACTCAAGAACAGCGCATTCAGTACGAGGAGGAGCTCTTGAGCCAGGCCAGACGAGTCTGGGAAGAACTGAACGGGAGGGGTCGCAGTTTGGAGTCGACTCTACTATCTCAGCTGAAGAACGACCAAATCCTAGGCGATGGCCACGCTTCACGACTGCGCGATCGAGTTGCCGCCTTAGGCCAGGTGTTGGACCAGTCTCCTTCCACGACCTACGAGGGCCTAAACTGGGGAATCGAACAGTTGCAACGAGTGGTTCACCTAGCCCAAGAGTCTCTGAGTCAGGTGGAAGCCGTCGAGACAGAGTCTCAGATGGCCAAAGTGTCGACCGCTAAGCAAGGTCGCCACTGCAGCTTCTGCGGCGCTCCTGGTATGACCGGGCGCTACTGTGGCGACTGCGGCAGCCACCTTCCCGAGAATAGAGTGTGCGCTGGTTGCTCCTTGGAGGTGCCCGTACCGGTTTCTCTACTGCCGACGGGACAGGCCTTTCATTGCCACGGCTGCGGCCACCGAGTGTGAAGTCATCTCGCCTGGGTGGATTGGGGTCCAGTGGCGGGTCGTCGAATAATCTACTGAGAGGTGTGATGATTTGTCACCGTGCTCGACAGCGGAAGCCCAGGCATGTTCCTGCCCCCAGGGAGTTTTTTCGGTTGTCCACGCCTCTCGAATCGCCAGCCCCTGGATCAGGGCGATAGCTCAAAGCAAGGAGTTGCGAATCAAGCCTGGAGATCAGGGGGAGGCTGCAAGGTCGGCTGGTCGAACTAGAAGGCAAACCGGAAACCTTGGTGTTCGGGCAAACTTCGACAAAAGGGGTGCTAGAGGCCCGCACCATCACTGGATTCAACCGAGGTCCCCTCGGTTGTCAACTGACTTTTCGGTCGGGCCTCCTAGGCTCCTGTTGACATTCAGAATTTCAAACTTCGCGAGGCAAGTAGGGGAGGCCAAACTCAAGTGAATAGAATTGCTCTTACCATTTTGCTTCTAGCTCAACCAGTCGTCGCGCAGAGCGTTCCGGGCATCGTTCGTGAATTTCACCACACGAGTTACTCTGAGTCCGGCAGAGTGAAGGGAGTCATGGGATACATTTCTCTAGCTGCACCGACTGGGGAAGACCTTCGTGATGTTGTGATCGAGTTCTCCGGGAGCAATCCGAACAGTAGCCCTCAGGATAAGATCGAGTTAGCAAGGCGAGTGCCGTTGGTGGAGGGCGGCACTGTCCGAACAATAGGTTTTCATCTCGACGGCTTGACAGAGTTCAGTGATGATAGGGAGGCTGTACAGGCATGTCTATCTTGGACATCTGGGGGTAGTCGGCACGATGCTCAGGCGTCCAGCGTACAACAATTCCCGCTGCGAGTCCCTATCGAAGACTACGGTCTACCACCGGAACTCTTGACCCATCTCAGCAATTGGGAAAAAACACTTTCCGAGGCCGCAAGAGAACTTCGCATGAAACACGGACTACGCTGTGACTTTTGGAGTCACCGATTCGGCCAAAGTCTCAAATACGATGGATACACAATTGGGATCGAGGTGGCACTTGTTTCCTCCGAATCCCAATACGACACGGCCGGCATCTCAATTGACCTGCGTTCTCTCGCAAGCGATCCAAGATTGGTTCGTGCCGGTGTCTTGTGGGATGGTCGTACCCCCCCGTGGATGGGCTCTCCAATCTTCGAGGATCGTCCCATGACTGCCGCTTCATTAGATGAGGTTGATGCTCTCCTAGAGACCTGGATCGGTGAGTTGTCAGAGGGAGTCAAGCTCGGAGAGCCCCCCAATGAGGGGAGCGTTTTGAAGATCTCGACATTAGCTACTGTTGAGAACAAGCAGGAGACGGTCGCCCTCTTGGACGGGGAGGCTTATCCAAATGAGCTGGACCTATGGCAATGCCTGTTCTCTCAGCTCTATCCCAACCTCGACGGGGAGCCAATTTTGTTGTGGGGCTCGTCGACCCAAGTCGACAATGATAGCCCCATTGCACGACTGTGGGAACCGCGCAAACTTGAAAGATTACCTGGCGTCAGTCTCGGGCTCCTTCGAAAGCACGCAGAGGTGAACCAACAGCGGCTTATGGTTCCAACCGACTTCATGTTGGCCGGCAAAGGCACGATACTTGCAACGTGGGAAGGAGAGCCTCGCGATTTCTTTCGGATCTATCGAGCGTCACCCGGGACCTTCGCATTCAGTAGGCCTGCTTACAGCGATGATGGAAGAATGGCCCTGCTTAGCTGCTTGAAGTGGGATTGCGTCGAGATGTCACGGAACCTCTGCTTGCTTGCAAAGGAAGGTGAGACGTGGAATTTGGTGGCGAATCTTGACGAAATGGAACTCTTTTACGAGCTTGATCTCGGGGACCATACTGAAATTGCGAGAATTTCCTTCCAGGACGGAATGGACAAAGCCGGTATAACGGTGCTAGAGTCCGATTTTTCCAACTGGCCCAAGCAAAGAGCAAGAATAAGAGTGCCGGATGGGCGCGAGTTGGACGTTCTCAATGACCGTTGGATCTCGGAGTTCCTTCTTGCTAGGCGTGGAGAGAAGCCAGAAATGGACTACTTTCTATGCTCCAGACCGCTGTTGGTTCTAGGGAGCGTTGATGCCTCGAAGGTGGTGGATGCCGTAAAGCGGCCCTGGGAATATCACCCGGATGAGATCACAGGAGAGATGCTGATTAAGGATTTAGATACGGAAGGTTCGCCGAGCGTGGAATCGCTTACCTATTTGGGCAGCCACGGGAGCGCAGAGCAATACGACCAGATTCACTTTTTTCGCGCCACACTCATTGACGGAGCGCCTTTGGTTTTCCCGGTAATAGGGGTAAGTTGGCGCAGTTCGGAGCCAAGACCATTGGAGCGACTCATCGTCATGAACGGATTCAGTGGCGAGAAGTTGTTGAAGGCCGTCGAGGCATACCTGGACCAGTCAGCGACCGGACCGAAAACTGAGTCGAATGAATAATGACAGCAAGCCCGGACGATTCGCCGCTCGATTAGCTGGCACCCTTGAGAAAACCTTACGACCGCTCATTCAACTTCTCGAACCCCACTCCACCTCCTAGGCGCAAACGAACTCCCTGACTCGAACATGGCGAATGTTCTTTAGGGGGTGTCGGGGGGTCATGGGGAGTGGCACGGAGCCTTATTTGGTGGGGTTTTCGTGAGATATGGTCAGGGGGTGTGATGGGCCGTGGTTATGAGGTTTTTCAAAAGCGCTTCGTGGAGCAGTGTGCGCATTGTGTGCCGGTGCCCCTGGCAAACAATTCAGTCCTGCCTTTTTGAGATTGCTCATCGGGGCCGGGATATCTGAGATTCGGTCAAGTAGTCATTCCTAGACCGTTTCTCAAAAGTTTTGTCCTGTTGAATTCTTGTCAGGCGGTTACTAGGCCAGGAGCTTTGAGTGCAAAATGGTAAGCGATGTTTCGTCACCTTCATACGGTAATGTCTACCTGGACAGTGTCGATTATTTCGATTATTCTGAGAACATGGACACACTAATGGGAAAGCCATTGATATTGGACGAGGAGGAAAGCGAGGAAGCCAAGCTGTGTGCAACCCAAATGAGCTTATCGGCAAATTCTCGTTCTGCGCAGAAGTTTCGGCTGGTTAACCAAGATGACAAGACTAAGGAGCTTCAGATACCGCCGAAGGTGTTTCATCTTTTAGCCCAGATACTCGAGCAGTTGGGGGAAGGTAACTCCGTCATTTGCACTCCGATCGATGCAGAACTAACAACCCAGCGCGCCGCCGACTTGCTCGGGGTTTCCCGAACTCATCTTATAAAGCTTCTGAAAAACAATACCTTGCCCCACACCATGGTCGGGTCGCATCGAAGAATTAAGCTCACCGACCTGCTCAGTTACAAGGAGCGCCGGAAGCAGGAGCAAAGGGAGTCGATGAAGGCCTTGATGAACGAGAGCGAAGAACTAGGGCTCTACTAAGAGTTGTACTCCTCAAATTTCGTTGTCGTATTTGATGCGTGCGTTCTCTATCCGTTTATGGTTCGTGATATTCTTATGTGGCTTGCCATTTCGGATCCCAAATTATTTAGGGCGAAATGGAGCGAAACCATTCATCGTGAATGGATGGCTGCATTGAAGACTGACCACCCGAAGGTGAACGTAGACCTTATCAGAATGCGAATGGATCAAGCTGTTGACGATTGTCTGGTTGAAGGGTACGAGCAGCTCATCGAGGGACTAGTCTTACCAGATCCGGGCGACAGACACGTTCTAGCTGCCGCTATAGTTTGTAGTGCCGACGTGATCGTAACCAACAATCTTCAGGACTTTCCGTCCGAGGTGCTTGAAGAATACGGTATCGAGGCCCAGTCGCCGGACGAGTTTATCCGAAATCTCCTTGACCTCAGCCCAACCGCAGTCTTGGCTGCTTGCAACGATGCTAGGACAAATCTGAAGAGGCCACCTTTTACCGAAGAAGAGTACCTTGAACGCTTGGTGAAACTTGGGTTCAAAGAAACAGTGAAGGAATTACGGGCGCTTGGCCAGTAAAGCTCGAAGGTTGGACTTGGGTTCGGCGGTAAACAGCCGTTACTGGATGTTTCGATTTGAGTCACCTGTGTGTCAACTGATCCAATCTCGCCGACACAGAACCAACCAGGCCCAATCTGCCCTCTGACGATAAATTGCGAAATGTCGCGGGGATTGGACTTCGCAACCCATTTAGCTTGCGAGAAAGGGCTCGGGACCCATCCAACTGACACTCAATCGAACTGGCTCAATGTCGATCTACAAATTGCCAGTTTTCTGGCGAAGAAAGACTTCAGATCCGAGGTGAGCGTGGTCTGCAGCGGAGCTGATTAAATAGGATGGGTAACTTCGCCCATGGGAGCGCAGTTGGTGCAAGCCAACGGCGTTACGAAGTCCCGGTTTCTGTAGAACTCGACTTCTGGTGTTGGACAGGTTTGAGCTAGGTTGATTCTACTTGAACGAGTGTCGACGCGTTGGCACACAAGTTCCAAATTTGGACAATGCAAACGGGAGCTTGCTTTTTCTTCCGCAGGGGTGCTGATCGGAAAAGCGAATATTCAATTTATGGACAAAGTGGACTCGATTTTTGATTTGAGTGTTGAAGAGAAGCTTCAACTGGTCGAAGAGCTTTGGGATGATCTCTGTGCAAACCCGAGTAGCGTTCCCGTTCACGAGTGGCAGAAGGCTGAACTTGATGCTAGAAAAGAAAGATTAACATCTGCTCCCACATCCACCTTCGGATGGGATGAGGTGAAGGCCCAAATCCGAAATCGTAGTGCACTTTGAAGTTCGCTTCACCGAAGAGGCTAGGGACGAGCTCGCAGACGCGTATGACTGGTACGAGCATCGCCGGGTCGGTTTGGGAGAAGAATTCTTATCCTGTTTCGAGGCAAGTCTCCATCGGATAGCCAGCAGCCCGACAAGTTACGCCAAAGTCTACAAAGATTTCCGCCGAACACTTGTGCGCAGATTCCCCTAATCAATATTCTACGAGTTTGATGGAACCACCGTTATGGTCTACTCAGTCTTCCATAGTTCCAAGGACCCAAGCAAATGGAAGAGACGGCATCCGTAATCCGAGCGGTTGGCACACCATGGGCACACATTCCAATCCGCCAGCTAAGACGAACACAACAACCAAACCGTTCCTCGGACCCCGAACCGCTCCTGGCTAATGAGCGGGTCACCGAGGTCGTTCACTCTAAGATGGAGTTCGGCATCCGTGTCTCTGATGGCTCCCTTGAGCGACCTGCTCCAAGCGCAGCGCCAAGTTGCCGTCTTAGCTCTTCAGTTCGGGGACGGGATCACCATGGGCCTGCTAGAGATCGCCGCAATTCCTTTCGACCGTTGGTTTAAGTTCAGCTGTCTGACGTCAACTATAATTCCCATGTGGCGACAATTAGAATTCCCTACCCTACCCTGGCTGGGCCTGGCTCGGGGGGAGCGGTGGACACCGGGTTATTGGTCCCGGCGGGGACGGGTTGGTTAGATTGAGAACCTGAGCGCTGGTCGGGAACTTAGTGCAAAGCGAGAAACCCTGGCTCGGGGGGAGCGTTGGACACAGGGGATAGGTCAGAATGTTAGAGGAGCAGATTCCGGTGTTGAGCTGCCAAAGCTGGACTTATCCCCAATGACCACCGCACGACGACGAAAGTAAGCTGGGGGGACCTAAGCCCACTGGGAGCCTCGTGGTGGCTGGGCAGAAGGTCTTTGGAAAGAGATGTGATGAGGGGGTTCCCTCAAGCCACCTTGCTGGAATAGCTCTCCCATTCCTCGCCTCGCCAGCCTATCCAACAGTCCAGCCAGGAGGCTCGCGAAAGTTTGTGGAGGCGGTCGAGGCGGCGTCCTTCGGCATCAGTGAAGACTAGGCCGTCTTCGAGATTGCCGGTGATGAATAGGCGACCTGCATGGACGTTCGCATGGCAGGCGGAGCAAAGAGTTATCAAGTTATGGGGCAAGGTCTCTCCGCCGTGGCAGTACCAGTGGATGTGATGCAACTCCAAGTAGGCCCGGTGATGGCAGCCTGGCGTCTGGCAGCAGTAGCGATCCCGTCTCAACACGGCATTGCGCTGAGCCTCGGTCGGAAAGCGACTCTTGGGGTTGAAGCGGAGTTTGCCTATAGAGTGACTGAGGAGTTCGTAGCCAACACCGAAATCGTTGGGGGTGTTCGGGGTGATTGGTCCCAGCGGGGACAGGGTTGCGTTTTGAGAGTCGATTGGTCCCGCGAGGGACAAGGTTTGGGGAAATAGGCGTGGGGCGGGACCATAGTGTTCAACCGTGTCGACCGATTCTACGGGGCTGACCGGGCCTGGATTCGCGATGGGACCACCCAATGCCCATTCCAATAGGTCTCCCTTGGGGTTCAGCTGCTGGTCCCTTGGTCCCGTGTGGGAACTTTT
>JBJHCR010000231.1:0-10837 GCA_050486105.1 Vulcanimicrobiota bacterium | reverse complement strand
GCCTGATACTCGTCGGGGATGTCGAGATTGATGAGGTTTGTGTTGGCCAAGAGATCGCCGAACCTGCTTTGGAGTTGGCGACGATGCTGGGTTTCCATCACGAAGATGGTGTGGGCCCAGACGATGTCGGATTCGGTAACCTTTCGTCTGGCCTTGTCGCTCGTACCCGCCGAGCGAACATTAAGCTGTGGGTGTTTCTTGTATAGAGCCTCGGCGGTGGGGCTGCGCCATAGATTGCGGCTGCAGATGAAAAGGATGTTTTGCTTTCGGACAGGGGACATGGAAGTTGGGCTTAGATCGTGACACGAACTTTGCCGGTTAGGGCGTGTTGGAGGAGGCCTTGTTTTGTCATCTCTAACTGCGACGATTCCACTTTGAATTTTTCCAAGGATTTCGGAATGTAAACGCTGCTTCGCCATCTAGAGACTCTCCAGATCTGAAAAGAAACGTTTCTGGCCGTGTAGTCTCCACCTCGCAAATGGGCTAGCAGCGACCGACCTCTCTTGCCCAAGGAGATCGCCGACGACATCCGCCAAAGAACCCTGGTACACTCCACCCCCCAAGTTCCTTCGTCTCTTAGGAGTCGGCGGTGACCGCCAGCACTTCTGACAAAGACGTGGTCCCGTTCAAGAATTTGGCCAAAGCCGACTCTCTTAAGGTGCGATACCCCTCTTGACTGCGACCGATGGCTTCAAGATTGCCTTGGTTGAGTTGGTCGCTGGGCATGGCTCGCATCTCCCGGGTGACTTCCAGGAACTCATGAATTGCCGTTCGGCCCTTATAACCGATATTAGAGCATTCTGAGCAACCCACCGCTCGAAATGGAGTGGCCTGAGCCAACTGCTCGGTGGTCAGCGAAAACGCTTGAATTTCAAGCTCAGAAATAGTCACAGGCTCCTTGCATTTGGCGCACAATTTTCGCAACAAACGTTGAGCCAAAACTCCACTCAAGGCAGACATGACTTGGAACGGAGGAACCCCCATATCCACCAATCTGGTGACTGCTAGCGAGGCATTGTTGGTGTGGAGAGTCGAAAACAACAAATGTCCGGTCAAGGCTGCTCTAAAGGCGATCTCGGCTGAGCTTAGATCTCGAATCTCGCCCAGCATCACGATGTCGGGGTCGTGCCGCAGTATAGCCTTCAGGCCCACCTCGAAGGTATATCCGATCTCTGGCCGGACCGGAACTTGAACGAGACCCTCAACCTTATACTCTACCGGGTCCTCCAACGTGATCAGTTTTTTCTCTCGAGACAGGATCCGCTGGAGGGTAGCATACAAGGTCGTCGATTTGCCCGAACCTGTGGGACCGGTGACGAGAACGATGCCGTGAGGTTGTCTTATGACCCGGTCATAGCGCTCCAGAGTGTCCGGCTCGAAACCCATTTGCTCCAACTTCATTTTGGCCGACTCAGGATTGAGAATCCGAATACAGATCCCTTCACCATAGATATTGGGGAGCACCGACACTCGCAAATCGTAGGCCTTGCCGTCCACTTCGACACTGGAGCGCCCGTCTTGGGGCAAACGCTTCTCTGCAATGTCCAAGGACGACATGATCTTGATCCGAGAAACGATTGAAGCATAAACTTCGGTCTCAGGGGGAGGATAGTCGTGCAAGACGCCATCCACGCGATAGCGAAGAAAAACGCCATTCTGGTCAGGCTCGAGGTGGATGTCGCTGGCCTCGAGACGGATGGCTTGGGAGATCACCTTATTGGCGGCCTTAACTGCCGGCGACATAGCCTCGGTCAAGTCTGGGAGTTCTTGGTTGTCCTCGTTGTCCTTGGACATCAAGTCTTTGGACGAGGAAGTGGACGACCCGACAATCTGGGTAGCTAAATACTTACGGGTTATGGCCTGACGAATGTCGGAGTCGGTGGCCAGCACCGGTTTGACTCGTAACCCGGTCAACTTGCGCACAAAATCTTCGCAGCGCAGGTCGTAGGGATCCGACATGGCCACGAAAATCCGTTCCTTGAGACAAAAAAGAGGAAAAATGCCCAATTTTCGAGCCTGCTCTTCCGTCACTAACCTTAAGGCGTCCAAGGAGGGCTGATAGCCCGATAGGTTGAGAAAAGGCAAACGATAAAACTTGCTTTTAGCTCGCAATACTTCTTCGTCGGTGGCCAATCGTTCTTCCAAGATCACCGTCTCGGCCACTGATTCATCGGACAACTCGAGCAGGCGACTCAGATCCTCCTCGGAAAGGTCAGGCAGATGCTTGAACCAGGCGTTCATTGTCCCAACGCCAATCCCACCGCAACCTTGTGAACTTCGGGATTCGAGTCGGTCTGTCTGGTCTTCAATCTCTCCCAGCCGTCAAGTCGAACCGGAAGGCGCAATTCTTCCTCCAGCCAATCAGAAAAATCGGACAGGCGCACACTCCCACCCGAGAGATAGATGGCTTCCACTTTCTCGACCTTAAAGCGCTTACGAAAGTAGACAAGCGAGCGACTGAGCTCATAAGAGAGTTCGCTGAGCAATGGTCCTGCGGTGTGGGTGAGCTCGAACAGGGGGTATCGCCTTTTGATATCTTCGGCCTCTCTCCAAGACACCTGAGAACCGATTTGAACCGCATAGGTGATATCTCGACCGCCGACGGGGATGTCGCGGAGATAGTAGGGGTACCCCCCACGGACCAAGATAATCTGAGTCAGCTCATACCCGAGATTCACTATAGCGTAAAAGGCATCCGGCTTGAGAGCTCGATTATTGAACAGTTCTCGGGTCAAAGCTATGCCTGTGGCCTCCATCCGTTTTGGTCTGAGATCGCAGGCTTCACACAGTTGGCGAAGCCGCTGAGCCTGGGTCTTTTTCCAAACCGAATAAAAGACAGCGGTCTTACCTGGAGTCAGAGAAGTCACCGGAAGATGAACGAGTTCCATGGTGTCCATGGGGAAGGGGATGTCTCGAGTCACACTAGTCAAGATAGCCAACTCCAACTCAGCGTCCTTCAAGGGTGGGAACTCTAAGTAGCCACTGGCCACTCCAAAACCTTGCACCCCCACAACCACGTTCTTGTTCCAGAGCTTGGTTTTTTTCTCGGCTTGCCCCAAAATAGTCCTCAACCTCTTGGCGAGATCCACCGTGGAAAGAACATCATCTTTAGAAGTGCGCTCAGGAAAAATCGGAGCCGACCAAGTGTCGCAGATCGACGTGCGTGCCTCCATGGCTGCCCAGTGCAGACTGTGGCTTCCGATGTCCAAGCCAACCTGGACTTTTCTGCCAAACATGCTCTGAAGCTTCGCATCGGAGCCAAGTTCAACCTCTAGGAGCAACAAACCCAATGGTGCCAATCACGCACCATAGTTCTACTCATTGCGAAGTGCTTGAATAGGGTCCAAACGAGAGGCAGAAAGAGCCGGATAAAAGCCAAAGAAAATACCGATGAGCGCCGAGGTTCCGAAAGCCAGCACCACCGAGGACTCGCTGATCACCGTCGGCCAACCGGCAAGGCTGGCAATGAGCACCGAAACTCCGCCACCTAGGAGGACACCTATGGCACCCCCAGCCAAAGATAAGACGATGGACTCTACCAAGAACTGAGCCAAGATATCGCGCCCTCGAGCACCCACGGCCATGCGAATGCCGATCTCTCGAATCCTTTCGGTTACGGAAACCAACATGATATTCATGATTCCAATACCGCCAACCAGAAGACTCACGGAAGCTATGCCCCCAAGGAGCAAAGAGAACACCCGAGTGCTTTCGCCGGCGACTTCACTGGCCTCGGCCTGGTTATAGGCCGAAAACCCTCCAGACTTGGGGTCGGTGATCCGGTAGCGCTCATTGAGGACCTCCACGGCGATGGTCTCCACTTCTCTCACCCTATCCTGGGTTGGCGCCTGGAGGGTTAGGTAACTGAGGCGGTCCGTTCCGTCAATCTTGCGCATGAGAGTGGTGTACGGCATCAAGGCGGTGTTGTCGCGATTGCCGAATCCACCGCTGCCTTTCTCTTCCAAGACTCCGATAACACGAAAGGGAATGTTGCGAACTCTGATGGTGCTTCCCACAGGGTCGGTAGAGCCGAAGAGTTCATCACGCACCTGAGAGCCCAAGACGATCACATTGGCCCCGGAATTCACCTCGGACTCGGAGAATAGTCGGCCGGAGGTGACCCCCCAATTCATGATTTCAAAGTAGGCTGGGTTGGTCCCAGTGAGGCTGGTAGTCCAATTGGCTGATGCATACACCAAGGAGGCGCTGGAATTAGCCATAGGGCTCGAAAGCTGAACTTCGGGCAACCTATCCACCGCCTTCCAGTCGGCTACGGTCAAGCGAGTTCCACTGTCACTCCCTCCACGACTCCGACCCCTCCGGTGTCCTGGCCAAATGAAGACGGTGTTGGTCCCCATGGCGGAAATTCTTTCCTGAACCGCGAGTTGAGCGCCGTTTCCTATAGAGAGCATGGCGATCACCGCCGCAACACCGATGATTATTCCCAGCATGGTCAAAAGAGTTCTGAGCTTGTTGCGGGCTAGAGCCCTAAGAGCGATCCTTAGGGTCAAGCCTAGGTTCACGAGATCACTCCAACCGCGGCAGTTCGCAGGATCTCGGAAGGCTCACCGTCGGCGATGATCCGACCGTCACGAAACAGAACCACTCGACGACACTTGAGCGCAATTTCTGGCTCGTGGGTCACCAAAACGATGGTCTGACCCTGAGCGTTGAGATCGGCAAAGAGGTGCATGACGTCGTCCGAGGTCTTGGTGTCTAAGTTGCCGGTGGGTTCGTCCGCCAAAATGAGAACCGGTTCTGTGACCAACGCTCTAGCGATGGCCACCCGTTGCTGTTCGCCCCCGGACATTTGCGAGGGTACGTGATGAAATCTGGCCCCTAAACCAACGCTCTCCAAGGCCTTCATGGCTCGTGCGCGACGTTCCTCGGTGCTCTTGACACCCCGATACAGCAGGGGAAGCTCCACGTTCTCCAGAGCCGTGGTTCGGGCTAAGAGATTGAAGCCTTGAAAGACAAAGCCCAACTTTTGGTTTCGGATGCGAGCCCACTCGTCCTTGGAAAGTTGGGCCACCTCTTGCCCGTCCAACAAATAGGTTCCCGAAGTAGGGCGGTCCAGGCAGCCCAACGTGTTCATTGTCGTGGATTTGCCGGACCCCGATGGTCCCATGATCGCGACGTACTCCCCGGCTTCGATGCTCAAGTCGATCCCGCGAACAGCCTCGACTTCCACTCCCCCAGCGGAACGGTAAACTTTCCTTATCTGCTTGAGCTCAACTAGGGGCAAGAATCAGATCCTTAACCGAAATCCTTGGCGACTGTCGCCTTTCCCATCGTCTTCAGATAGGATGACCTCTTCCCCTACTTCGAGATCCCCGGAGAGCACCACTGTCTCGTCTCCCAGACTCAGACCAACGATCAGGTCTCTCCGAACAGGCTTTCCGTCCCTCAAAACCCAAGCTACCGCCTTGCGCGTGCCCGGAGCCAATTCTTCCTGTTCTTCAGTCTCGTCTTTTGAGGAATCCCTCCCCACCTTCGAGTCCGAGTTGCCCCGTTGCCCTCTGCGACCTCGAGTCTGCTCCTTTGTCTCCTCCTTGTCTAAACCCAATCTCGGAACAAACCGAAGTGCCTGAGAAGGAATCACCAAAGCATCGTCAATGTTTTCCGCCAAGATCTCTACGGTGGCCGTCATTCCTGGCTTGAGTAAATTCTCGGGATTAGGTGCCGATACCATAACCCCATAGACCACCACGTTGGAACTGCTGCCTTCTTGCTTGTCGGGGGCTGAGCGCACCTGGGTAACGACACCTTCAAACTTTTGTCCGGGATAGGCGTCGACGGTAAAGGTTACCGGGGCTTTCTCCTTAACTCGGCCGATATCTGCCTCGCTGACTTCCGCCTTGACCTGCATCTGATCCAAACTGCGAGCAATGGTGAAGAGCTCCGGAGCCTGGAATTGTGCAGCCACAGTTTGACCTTCGTCGACCTTGCGATCGATGACCACTCCGGAGATGGGAGAAACAATGGTGGTCCTTTCGAGATCCACACTAACCTGGCTGAGCTGGGCCTGAGCCTGGGCCACGGTCGCCTCTGCTGAAGTAACCTGGGCTTGAGCTGCCTGTCTTTGAGCTCGAGCCGAGGCCAGTCGAGCTTGGGCCGCCTTAATGTCGTTCTCGGCCCCTTGAACCTGAGAGCGGGCTTGGAGCAGTTGAGCCTGAGTCTGGGAAACTGCCGCCGTAGCGGTCTCTACGGCCGCTCCTGAAACCAAGTAGCTGGTGCGGGCCATATCCCTTTCCGATAAGGCCACCAACTCTCGTTGAACCAAGTCTTCAGCTCTCTGATATTGGACAAGATTGTTCTCCAACTCGATCTGCCGACTGGACAAAGTGGCCCTGCTGTTATCCAAAGCGGCCTCGGCCGCCGTTACACTGGCTACTAATTGATCCAAATTTAAGCTTGCAGTCTTGATAGCAACCTCAGCTTGTTCAACCAGAGCATTCTGGTTCAGGAGGCTGGCTTGGGCACTGGCTAAACCAGCCTTGGCTGATTGTAGGCTGGCCTGCTGCTGCTGCTGTCGAGCGAGAAACTCTGAAGGATCTATGCGCGCTAAGGGTTGACCTCGCTCCACCACGGAGTTGAAGTCCACCAAGATCTCGGAAATCGGCCCACTGACCTGACTTCCTACGGTCACAGTCGTGGTGGACTCGATGGCTCCAGTAGCGGCCACGAAACCTTCCACCCGCTTGCGCTCGGCGGCCGCAGTCTCGTAGGTAATCTCCCCTTTATTCCCCCAGAAGGTGCGGTAAGAAGCCACCGCCACGACGACCAAGAGTAGGGCAACAAACAACCGGCCTGCAAACTTCATGAGCACCCAATCCTTCGAGTGGAGGAGACTCCTGGTTGAGATCGAGTCGGGCTCCAAGTCACCTTCAACAACAAATTCTCTCGGTCTTCATCCCAGCGCGAAAGTTGGACGAATTCAGCCCCTATGTCGGCGGTGTTAAAACTACCCAACAGTTCTTCCTTGGAAAAAAGCCCCAACCGATGCCGCTCTTCTCGAACCTTGAGTTCAGGGCCTTGACGCTCCATAAAGAGGTAGACAACTTCGAGTGCCCGATCTGAAGGGTCAGGGTCCCATTCATAGTGGACCACGGAAACTTCGCCGTCTCCGTGCTCAAAATTGGTGAGGTATCGATAAGGTCCTTGGAAGCAATCTCTAGCTGTATCCACTTGAATCAGAGCGAGACCGTCCTCAGCCAAGTGCTGAGTCAAGACCTGGGCAAGTTGGCTCAGTTCTTCGAGTTCGGTGAGGTAACAGAATGAGTCGTGCACCAGAATAAGATCAAATTCTCGCTGCAGAGCCAAGCCGGTCATGTCAGCTTGAATCGTTTCCGCTTCTGGAACCCTTGCTGCGGCTTGCCTGAGCATCTCTTTGGACTGATCAACCAGAACCAGGCTGAAGTCCATTGCTAGCTGGTCTAGAATCGGTCGCAGGTGATGAGCTCCTCCGCTGCCGAGATCCAGTATTCTCAAAGGCTGAGATCGCTCTTTGAAAGGCCGAAAGTGCGCCGAAACGACGTGAATCCACTCTTCCATACTCTCGGCGTAAGAATCGGGGGGGGAGACCACTGGCCACAGTTGGCTGCATTCGTGATAGAGCGGATATCTCGGGCAACCGTTTTTATCCACGGTAATCGAGCGCCTCTCTCGCAAGGAGCAGCATACAGGGAACACCGGCCTCGCCTTTGGGAAAGCATCGACGGCGAGAGTGAGCAGGGATGGCCGCGCGGGTGGAGACGAACTTGTCGAATGTTGAACTAGTGCAACGTCCGTGAAGTTCGTCCCTACCAATGGTGGTCAGGCGCGGGTACCCGCGTCCGCGTGGGTGATGCAAGGAGAAGTGAACGCTTAATACCAGGCGTATTTGAGTGAGATTCGACGCCGCGAGAGAGGATGCATGGCCGCCAGGACTAGGGATGAACTTTGCGGACGTTGTACCAGCCATCAGACTCTGATTCGCCGCCTTCCGTGATCGATCTTGCTCTTGTCTAGCAGCTTCATGAAGTCTACCTGGTAATACAGACAGTCTCCGTGGGCAGAGAAGGCTCGCTCCACCGAGTAATCTAAGCGCCTCAACCAACGTTGGACCGATTCGATAGCCTCGATCTTAGCTGCCGGATGAACCAGCGCATTGCAATCCTTGAGGTCTCCGAGAAACCAATCCCCGGTGAAGGCTGTGCCACGAAAAATAACCATAACATCGCTCTGGCTGTGCTTCGGAGCGTGCAGCAGAATGAGGGGCTCCCCGGCCAAATCCAGCAAGCGAATCTCACCATCGAAAACTTCTTCGAACAGGTGATCCAGGTGAAACCCTGCAGACCAGGCCAGACGGGCCATCAAGCTGCTGTACGCTTGGGTGGCGTGAGCTACAAAGCGGGTCTCAGGGAGGGCCTTTCGAAAATCGACGATGCTTTGGCAGTGGTCCAGGTGGGCGTGACTGAGCAAGGCGTATCTCGGATGCACACCCAGACCTTTGGCCAGTCGTTTCACCGCGCGCCAGGGCTGGGCGTCTTTCCTTGGTCGATAAGGGGGCATTTCCAGGACCGCGGCCTCACTCTGGTGGACCAGCAGCCAAACACAGTTGCGATAGGGACCGTACGGGCCCAATTTGATTATCCCCGGAGCAACCCATTTTGCCTTGTTCACTATTGCCATAGAACCTTTCAGAGACCTGGCAGTTTCTCATAGGCAGGGATGCGGTCCTGCGGGAAGCCAAGGGATCAGCCAGGACTTTCCCGCGATGAGTTCGTAACCTCGGCCGGTGCAGAAATACTGGGAAGTGATCGTCGACCTGCTGGAACGAGCCAGCCAGCAGCGTCATATCTTAGCGCTTAGAGACGGCATGATTGGCTCCGTTCCGGTGATCCTAGTGGGCTCCACCTTTCTGCTCCTGGGAGCCCAAGGTCCGGTACTCACCAAATATTTTCCGGAGCTCGCCGCTTCTCCCTTGGGGCTATGGTACCTCGAACTGGTTCCCTCTCTGATGTTGCCCTTTCGTTTCACCATGGGGCTGCTTTCCATTTATGTGGCCTTCACCATAGCCGCAGCCCTGGCCAAGCAGTACGATCTTCCTCAAGTTCCCAACGGATTGACTGCGGTCGCCTGCCTGTTGGTTTCGGGAGAGATGCTCAAGTTAGAGATTCACGAGGGAAAGGCGCCAGAGTGGGTTCTGCCGGCAGAACCCCTGGGAGCCGAAGGTCTGTTTCTAGCTATCATCTTGGGTCTCGCCACGGTGGAACTCTCAAGACGTCTGACCTTCTTGCCAAAATCCCCAGACGGCCAAGTGGACACCGGCGGGATTCCCCCGGCGGTCGTCCAGGCTTTTGCCAGTTTTCTGCCCATGTTGGTAGCGATCTTCTGTGTCTGGCTGATCCGCCACGGTTTTCAGATCGACATCCATCAATTCATTTTGGATAAGACCTCTTGGCTCAAGGAGCTGGGAGACACCTATGGAGCGGTGGTGATCGTCAACTTGCTTTTGCATCTCTTCGGGGTCGCGGGAGTGCACGGGATTTCGGTGATCAACGCAGGCATGCTGCCGATTTGGCTGGAATTCTTGGCCGCCAATGCTCTGGCTCACGAGGACGGTCAGACTCTACCCTATGTCACCGCCTATCCGCTCTATCAGTTCTTCATCTGGCTGGGCGGGGCCGGAGCCACCCTATCAGCCACGGTGCGCTGCCTGATGTCCAAGAACGCTCACGTCAAGAGAATTGGCAAAATCTCCCTGGTTCCGGCCCTATTCAACATCAACGAGCCCTTGCTGTTTGGCTTGCCAGTGGTGGCCAATCCCCTTTTGGCCATACCCTTTATCGGTGCGCCCCTGGCTTGTGGAACCGTGGCTTTCTACGCCACCGAGTGGGGCTTAGTGGGCCGAACCTTCATCGAAGTTCCTTGGGTCATCCCTTGTTTCTTCGGCGCCTTTCTTTCCACTCAAGACCCCCGTGCGTTCCTAGTCTTGGGCGTCAACCTATTGTTGTCTTACGCCATCTGGGCACCGTTCATTCGGGCCTACGAACGGAAATTGGATTCGGGAGCAGCGCTTCCGAATCCCGAAGTCGAAACCTCTGTTGAGTCCGAACATCCAGCACCGAACTTCGAATCCCCCGACCAAGCCGAAGGACGAGAGTCGGAAGAGAACCTCAAGACACAAGGGGACTGATGGCCTCTGCCCCGAAATGACCAGTATATGCGTCGGCTTTTCAATATTCTTCTCTTCTTACTGGTGGCCGGAGCAATCTTCGTAGTCCTTTTCCAAACGGGACTAATCCGTTGGCCAAACACGTTGAGTCCGTCTACGGAAGAGGAGTCGGCGCCAACTCTGAGACCGGAACTGAGAATTTCCGTAGCTGATCGGCCCGAACTCTATCTCACCCAGGCCCTCAAACGCCTGATGGAATCAGAGCGACAGAGCAGCGGAAGTGTTGAGTTCATCCCCTACGATCCCCAGACAGCCTGGCTGTCTTTGAATGCAGGCGAAATAGATCTCGTAGTGGTGTCCTTGAGCGAGGCCATTCGCGGCCAAGCCCTGTTCCAAGGAGGTCGTCTGCTGTTCTTCAGTGGGCTCTCGGAAGGGTACGACAGAGTCACTTTCAAAGGGGATGCCTCAAGCGATGGAGCCCCGGAAACGATAGGCGTCCGAGCCGACAGTGGCCAAGATCTCTTCGCCTTGCTGAAGTATCCCGAAGCCCAATTAGTCCCAGGACGAAGCCAACAGGAACTTGAAGATTGGTTGCTGCAGGACTTGGTTCAAGCAGCCATGCTCGAAAGCGCCAAGCTTTCCCAACCCGCTGCAATTCTTCCGACCCTATCTGCAACC
>JBJHCR010000230.1:0-10882 GCA_050486105.1 Vulcanimicrobiota bacterium | reverse complement strand
GGCTGGAATTTGTTCAGGCTCTTGCTGCCTTGAGAGGGGATCATCCTGGAGCCAAAGATCTCTTGGAAGAAGCCAGAGCCCGCTTCAGAGAATGTCGGGATCGTTTCGGATTTGCCCTCTGCGATGTATGGTTAGCTCTGAGGCACCAACAGCTAGAGCCGACAGATCACATTGGTTTGAAAAAGGCCCTCGAAGAATTTCCCTTCCTGCTCAAAACGAACAACCTTTTCGGCCCGGAGCCCGAAAAATTGGCGAGCCTCCTCCAGGCTTCAAGAAGCGAAGTCGAAAACCAGGAAGGCCCCCAAAGACTTCAAGTTTTCTGTCTAGGGCCTCTGGGATTGCTCCGCGATGGACAGCCTATCCCCGCAAAAGCCTTCAAGCGCAAGAAGGCTAGAGAACTCTTGGCTATCCTACTGAGTTCCCCCGACAGCTTCTTCCATCGAGAGGACCTAGCCGCCACCCTCTGGCCTGATTCTACGCAGAAAGCGGCCCTCAGGGACTTTAGGGTGGCCCTACACGCTCTATCCGATGCTCTCGACCCTGATCGGCCAAAAAACAGCAGCGCCTTTTGCATCGACCGCCAAGAAGAACGATACCGACTGCTGTCCGAGCGCGTGGATCTCGATGCCAAGAGATTTGAAGCTCTAGCTCACCCGGTGAACGAGCGAACAGAGCAAGAGCTCGAGCGCGCCATCAAGCTATATCGAGGTTCGTTCTGCGAGGACTTCCCTTACCTGGAAAGCCTGGAGCCGGTGCGGCGGCAGTTCGATCTCCTGTTTTACACCGCAGCCCAGAACCTGGCCGAAAAACTCTTGGACCAAGATCAGCCCGAGAAGGCCGTGGAGATCGCCCAACGGATTTTGGCTTCGGATCCCACCTGGGAGCCGGCCTACCGAATCCTCATGCGAGGCCAAGCCGCTCAAGGTCACGACCATCTCCTCCCTCGAACCTTCACCCTTTGCCTGGAGACCTTAGAACAGGAACTCGGAGTTGAGCCCAGCGAGGAGACCTTCGCCGTGGCGCGTGAACTTTTGGGAGAGCAATTGGCTACCATTTTGTAGCTTTGGCGTTTAGGAGCGGACGTTGCCCTCCACCAATCCATACACAATCCATCATTTGATCGCTCTCCGAGTAGACACAAGACAGGAGAAACACTCTATGCTATATTAAACCGTCTAAGTTCTGAAGTATCGCAGAATCCGATGGAATTCCCCTAAAATCGGAGGTTTTGCCTCTGTCCTTTCCTCTAGGGTCGACTGCACGGCTTGAGTTGATTTAGAACCCCGGTCCATTGGACTCACAGTTTGGGATGCACGCAGCAGCGATGAACAACAGCAAGTCAAAAATCCCCGCTCTTTTGCTCTCCTTTTTTTTCTTGTCTGGAGCGACATCTCTGGTCTATGAGGTGCTCTGGACCAGACGCTTAGCTCTCATTTACGGGCAACAGATCCTTGCTGTGGGGGCCGTCTTGTCGATCTTTATGCTGGGTCTGGGCCTAGGTGGGCTTTGGGGAGGGCGGTGGGTTGACAAGAATCCTGAAAAGGGAGTGCGGGCCTACGGGTGGCTGGAAATTGCTATCGGTCTGTGGGCCTTGCTGTCCTTCCCGCTCTTGAATCTGGTGGAACACCTGTATCTCCACGCCTCTGGACTCGGGATGAGCCAAAATTGGCTCAATTTTGTGGGACTTTTCGCCAGCGCGGTGATCTTGCTTCCTCCCACTATCGCTATGGGAGCCACTCTCCCACTCATGGTTCGGGGGGCACCCAGCAGCCAGTCTTTCCTGGGTCAGAATGTGAGCCGTTTCTACGGATGGAACACCTTGGGGGCCTTCACTGGAGCGGGCCTTGCCGGCTTCGTGCTCCTTCCCACCTTTGGAAGCATGATCTCCTTGTACTTGGCCGCAACAGTGAACTTTGTCTTGGGAATAGCAGTCCTAAAAACTCTTGGATCCGAAGCGTGCTCCCCAGACAGGGCTCCTGAGGAGGCCCCACATTCGACCCCCGGCAACTACAAGCTCGGGTTATTGACAGCTTTCTTTCTAACCGGATTTGCTTCCATGACCTACCAGATAGGATGGACCAGGGCCCTCATTCTGACCCTGGGTTCCTCCACCTACGCCTTCACCTTGATTCTCGTCGTAGTGCTGGCGGGAATCGGTCTAGGCAGCCTGCTCTTCAATCTTCTTCGGGACACTTGGGTGAAGCAGCTCACGGCCGCACATCTAGGTTGGTGCCAACTGGTGATCGCCTTTTGGGGAGCTCTGGCTATTCCCTTATTGGGAGTCCTACCTCTGGTCTTCTACTATTTTCACTCTCAACTGCAATCGACGTTCCTTTCCGATCTGGTGATCAAGGCTGGCTTGGCGGCGCTGATCCTTCTACTACCTTGCCTTTTCCAAGGCTTCACCTTCCCGATCGCCAATCAGGTTTACGACTTGGGAAGTGCACGCAGCGGCCAAACGGTGGGTATGCTGTATGCCGCGAACACCTTCGGCTGCATCAGTGGTGCCTTCTTATCGAGCTTTGTCTTCTTGCAAACCCTAGGCTGCGAGCGTCTGCTGAAACTAGGGGTTGCCATCAGCCTGTTGTCTGCGCTGATCTTCTTTTGGTCCCGGTCCGGCTCAAGTGGCATCGGTGGGAAACTGGCCCTAGTCAAGGGGCTCGCAGTAGCTCTCCTCCTCTTTTGGTTGCCCAATTGGAATCTAGGACTCATGGTTTCAGGTCCCTCGATCTATTCGGACAATCTGCCGGTGAACACCATCTCAGAGGTGGCTCGGTATTGGTCTCACCCTCCGTCCTTCTACCGAGACGGCTTGTCCAGCACAGTCTCGGTGGCCTTCACTAACGGGAAACCTAGCCTCAAGGTCAACGGCAAGGTAGATGCCTCTCTCTATCAGGCGGACCTGCAGACCACCTATCTGGCCGGCTACATACCGGCTTTTCTGCACCCGAATCCGAAGCGCGCCGTGGTCATTGGTCTGGGGGCGGGAATGACAGTGGAAGCCTTAACTCATATCGATTCTCTTGAGGTGATCGAGTGCGTTGAACTCGAACCGGCCGTGCTAGAGGCCAACAAATTCTTCGCGGGCTTCATCGACCACGCGCTGGAGGACCCTCGGGTCACCGTGCGCATCGCCGATGGGAGAACCCACGTGCGCACTTCGCCACAGAAATATGACCTCATTATTAGCGAGCCCTCCAATCCTTGGATCGCTGGTGTGGCCAACCTATTCACCGTGGATTTCTTTGCGAATTGCGCCGAAAAGCTCGAGGAGGGTGGGATCATGCTGCAATGGTTTCATCTCTATGGGGTTGCTGAGACCGACGTCGCGATCGTGATAAAGAGCTTCTACGAAGTCTTCCCTGAAGGCACCGTTTGGATTTCTGCTCCTGGGGACATCTTCCTCATTGGTGAAATGGGAAAGCGCACCCCAGACTTGGAAAGGTTCCGAGCCCTCTTCGAGGCCTCCCCCAAAATACAAGATCGGTGGTTCGAACTGAATCTTCCGTTTCCCGAGTCGCTTCTTGGCCATTTCCTCATGACCCGCACTACCGCCGTAAAGAATTTTTACGCCGCACCGCTAGCGACCGATGACTGGCCGGTCCTCGAGTTCACCGCCCCCCGAAGCCTGAACCGCCCGAATCAAGCGTCTCTGAATCACCGAATGCTGTCAGACTGCATAGAGCAGAGGTTGCCTGACGGCCTTGAACCTAACGATGAACTCTTCGCTCGGATGGGTCACGGATGGATCAACGCAGACTTGGGTCGCCAAGTGGACGAACTCCTGGCTCGAAATCCATACGGATTGTTCTGTAGGGCCAGACGCTTGGTCGAGCAAAACGCTATTCACGCTGGAAAGAAGACTTACGAAGGCGCCTTCGAGGAAAGTCAGGGCAGAGAAAAAACCATCGTCGCAGCTTTCTGGGCGGAACTCGAAGCTCGAATGAATGCCCACGAAACGAGCGAGAAGCTCCGCCGATATATCCTGGACCACGACCCAGATTGGACTCTGGCGCCAGTCGCTGAAGCTCTCCTCGGGGATTCGCTGATGCTCCAGGGAAGGTTCCAAGAGGCGGTGCCCCCGCTGCAGCAAGCTATGGAGTCACCCCTAGGCCGGATCAGGGCGGCAACACTCCTGGGCCTAACCCTAGAAACCCTTGAACACTCCGAAGCCAGCCGAGAAGTCCTCGAGATTGCCGTGGAGCAGAATCCCTACGACTTGGCGGCGCTCAGAGCTTTGGCGCAGAATCAAATGACAAACGAGAACTGGAGCCAGGCAGCCACTCACTTTTCCCGAATCCTGGTAATCACTCCAGAGGATCCCGTGGCCCTAGTAAACTTAGGCATCTGTCGATTTCGAATCGGAGATGTGGAAGGGGCAAGAAAAGCCCTCGGTCTAGCCCTCAAAGCCGCACCCGAGAACCCAGCGGTGCACCAGAATGCAGCCGTTCTCGAGCGTCTCTTAGAGCGAAACTGAACGTTTCTCTGGCCAGAGATCAGTGCCTCAACCTAGGCAAAGTCACATAACAGATCACGACCAGCACAGCCAGTACCCACATGAAACGAGAGACTTCACGGCCCCGACCGGCTCCGAACTTCACCACCACGTAGGAAACGATGCCAGCGGCTACCCCATGGGCGATATTGAAGGTGAAAGGCATCAACACCATGGTGAGATACGCCGGGATCGCTTCGGTGTGGTCCTTCCAAGAGATCGAGGCGATGGAGGCCAACATGAAGCTGCCCACGAGAATTATGACCGGAGCGGTGATCGGATAATAGTAAAGGTCCCCCACCTTCACCCCTCCACCCACTGCTGAGATCAAGGGCGAAAAGAAAATCGCCGCCAGGAACAAACTCGCAGTCATGACGTTGGCCAATCCGGTGCGGGCTCCATCAGCCACACCGCTCGCCGACTCAATGTAGCTCGACACGGTAGAGGTCCCCAATGCCGCGCCGGCAACCGTTCCCACAGCGTCGCTCAGCATGGCCCGGTCGGCGTGGGGCAAATGGCCGTTCTCGTCGGTGAGTCCGGCTTGCTCAGACACTCCGATCAGGGTGCCAACGGTGTCGAACACCAGCATGAAGAGGAAGACAAAAATCAAATCGGGATGTCTGAGGGCGTCTATCAGATCCATCTTCAGAAAGGTCGGCGCCAGGGAAGGTGGAGCGGACACCAGGCCGCCAAAACTCACCATTCCACTGCCCAAGGCAACCATGGTAGTGAGCGCCATACCCAGCAGCACAGCTCCCGGCACTTTCCGAACCACCAGAATGGCTGTCACGGTGAGCCCAAGCAAAGTTAACAGGGCCACTGGACTTGCCAGATCCCCAACTTGCACATAAGCCCCGGGCGCCGGGCTCTTGGCCACCAACCCGCCTTCGGTTAGACCAATGAAGGCAATAAAGATCCCGATCCCGGCAGCTATGGCGCTCTTGAGGAAACGGGGTACCGCATCCATGATCATCTCTCGCACTCGAAAGACGGTCATGGCCAAAAAGAGGAGCCCTGACCAGAAAACCACTCCCAGGGCCGTCTGCCAGGGTACCTGCATGATCATGACCACCGAAATGGCAAAGAAGAAGTTCTCTCCCATCAACGGCGCCTGCGCAATGGGATAGTTCGCCCACAGCCCCATGATCAAGGTTGCCAGAGCCGCGGACAGACAGGTGGCTACCATGACCGCACCAAAATCCATACCGGCGTTCGATGACAACACTGCAGGTTGCACAAACACGATGTAAGACATGGTCATGAAAGTGACCGCCCCAGCTCTGAGTTCCACTGCTGGGCGAGCACCCCGTTCCTTAAGGCGAAACAACTTCTCCAACATGGTTAGGGAAGTTCGGCCACAACCTGCCAGGGTTCCTGGAGGTTCAAGGAAGAAGAACCAAGAATTCGTTCTCCTCCTCGAGCCAACTCGAGGGAGGTATGGTTCCAACATCGAAATGAGACCGAGTACCTGGAGTGAGCACTGCATCTCGATTCGAGCCGCTCCCGAGAAGTTGGAGAAAACGTCATGACCAAATCTCAGCTCAGAACAGTCTGGATTTTCGCACTGATAGCCTTGCTGGGCACCCCTGTATTGGCTGCCCCGAGAGTCGGACTGCTCACCCTCGAGAAGGGCAAGGTTACAGTTGATGGGCATCCGCTGCGAACCCCAGTCTTACTAGAAGAAGGGCAAACGGTTTTCCTGGAAGCCGGAGCCCGAGCCAAGGTCAAGATCCTGGGTTCAACACAGGAGAGAATCCTGGAAGGCGAACTGACCCTAGAGGCCAGTAAGAGCACTCTGGAAAAGGGTTCTCGACCGGTGCAGCGGGGGGCCGTCGCTTTGGCCCAAGACATGGGGAACGTCAGCAAAGGAGCCGCTTCCGTCACGCGGAGTTCCGCGGCTGACAAGAGAACCGATTACAGGTTGATGGCCTCCCTCCCTCAAGAAAAGAACGACAGCGGAGACTTCGAATTCCTCATTTCCGAACATGACCTGAAAGGGATCAAAGACCCGATTCGGTTCTTCGTCAACATTGCGATCTTGAAACCAAGACCAGATGCACCGAGCAAATACATCGATGAGCCTGTCTACAGCCGCGAGTTTGAACACGACTTCAGTCAAGGCCCTCTCACCGTAGCCGGCCTCTCAAACGACATTGCTCAACCTGGTCAGATCTACCGCATTACCGTAACCCAAACTGCGAATTCTAATTCTTTTTTCAATGCCATTCGACCCTACCGCATATTGACTCCAGAGGAACGCGATTTTCTGAAGGAGTTGGACTCAGATGCTCGGTTCCAGGCCGACGACGAGCAGAGCATCTACCCTCTCCTGCACCTGGCGTCTGTCTATAATGAACTCGACCAAGTGGAAGAAGCCTTATCCCTGCTCAAGGAAATCTTGTCCAACCCGACTATGAATCAGGAACCTGACTCTGAAGCCTTGAAAGTCGCTATTAATGCTGAGATCACCCGTCTAGAGGGCTACCTCCCATCCGACTCTCCCGCCCTCAGTAGCACTCCAGAATAATGAGGCTGCCCTTAGTTCTGGTCTTCCTCCTACTTTGGTTTACTCCACCATCTTGGGCCGACGACCTCTCACTGGTGCTTCAAGCCGGTCACAGTCAGGCGGTCTTAGACTCGGACTGGTCAGGAAACGGGACTCTGATAACGGTCGGGGAGGATGGATTCATCCTAGAGTGGGACCTGGACTCAGGGAGAGTTGTCCAATCCATGTCGGTGGAGCCCATCTACAGTGATTCCGGATATCGTACCAATGGCGCGGTAGCCATTGCCGGCAGCAACTTCGGTTGGTGGACTCTGCATCAGGATGGCAGCCTAAGTCACTGGAACCCAACGTCCGGCAAAGTGGACCGCACCCAGAAACTTTTTGAAGGTCACGTGGGGAGCGGAGCCGGCTTTCTAGCCCGACTTAGTGGAGATTTATGCCTCGCTCATCGCAGCGACAAGGAACTCCTGTTGGTATCCGATGGCGAAGTGGTGCAGAGTTTTGAATACGAAACCTCCATCAAAGCGGCTGCAGCCACACCAGATGGAAAGAAAATCGCGGTTTTTCGAAGCGGGAAAATTTTCATCCAAGAGGGGCAAGACGCTCCGATCCTCCTGGAAGGCTTTGCCTCCCGCTGGGGCGTCAATTCCCTGGTCTTCAGCCAAGACGGTTCGGAACTCTTTGTGGGAACAGCCGTGGATTGGGTGGAGAAGTGGGATCTCAACCAACGGACCCTCGTGAGCGCCCTCCCTGTCACTCCCCAAGCCCCAACCGAGCAGACCGTTAAGGGTCAAGGCTATGGTGGAGAAGGTCTCGGATTGAGCGTGAGCGACTTTGACGCCCACCATCTAGTGGCTGCCAACAGAGCGGGTACCGTCTGCCTGGTGGACAAACGAACCCTGGAGACCGTGAACTTACCCGCCTTTCCCTATCCGGGGTTGGAAGGCTTGACTGTGGCTCAGGACCCACCATTGGTGGTGGCTTCCTTCGGCTCCGGAGGTCGAGGCGATCTCATGTTCCTCAAGCAAGAAGACCATCAATGGTCCTCCCACACGCTCGATGGACGGGCCGACTACTTCATGGGAGTCGACCGGGTTGGGCAGCATCTCCTGCTCGTTGGAAATGGGCAAACAGTGTCGGTAGATTTGAGAAGCGGACAGAAAGAACACAATTTTCAAACAGGGTACTTTCCGAAGTGGGTTTGTGGCGACGAACTCTTTTTTGCTGGAGGAAACGAAGGTATTCTCAGGGCTTGGAACCTCAACACCGGACGTCAGCTTTGGGAGAATGACATCGGCAATCGAGGAGCCCGATACGGGTATGGCATCCTCGCCGTGGCTTTGACTCCAGACCAGAAAACTTTGGCTGTAGGGGAATATCAGGGTCGAAACCGAGTGATGTTGCTGGATGCAGTAACCGGAGAACTCAAAAAGGAATGGCCCACCGAGCGGAATGTTTCCAGGCTGCTTTTCTCGCCAAAAGGCGACAAGCTTTTCATCGCCACTTGGAATGGAGTGTCTCTTTACGACCTGGGTTACTCTAAGGTCTTGCACGAATGGAAGTTCCCCAGCAGCCAGGGGCAAACGATTGTGGGAATGGCTATGCATCCCGATGGACAGCACCTTTGGGCTTTGGATTCCAAAGGACATCTGATGACCGCCGACACCACTCAACTCGACAAGCAACCCACTTTCACCCGTGTGCCTAACGTCAGCCAAGCTTACCAGATGACTCGCCTCGGCGACGACCTTTTGGTCTGCGGAGACAATCTAGCCCAGGTCCTCACCAGCGAGCTGAAGATCAAGGCCAGCTACGGACCCCACCAGGATTTCGTGTTTGGGGCCATTCCTATCGGAAACACCTTGGTAACCACCAGTCGAGACTATCGAGTGCAGATTTGGGATCGAAGCACTCTTCGACTATTGGGCACCCTCCTGAGCCTAGACCGTGGTCGAGACTGGCTACTTCTCACCGAGAGCCTAGCTTTCGACGGGTCAGAGGGAGCTCAGAATGTCATCGAGTGGCGCTGGAACGGAGTGAACTACAAAGTCGACCAGTTCTTCGAGCGATTCTATCGACCTGGACTGCTGCTGCGCTTGTTGGGCGATGAGTCTCCAGGACATGGCCTACAAGCCTCGTCCACCGAACTCGGTTCTCCCCCGCCCTTGCTCACCATAGAACCCCCCAACGAGGTGGCTGATGGTGAGTTTGAAATCACCGTCTCGGTCCACGGCGACTTGGAGGATTGGACCGATCTCAGGCTTTACCACAATGGCCACCGAGTCCCGGGAGGCTCCCCGTTCCGGATCCGCTCGGTGGAAGGAGAGAACAATCTTAGAGCAAGTGTCTACAATCGAGAGCGCACGGTCGAAAGTGAACCCGCTCGCCTGACATTCGTCTGCGAAACGCCTCGGGTGCCAGCAACTCTCTTCGTTTTTGCTGCTGGGATCAACGATTATCCCATGGCTCTCGACTTTGCAGTAGAGGATGCCAAGGCCTTCGCTGACGCTTTCAGCCCCGGAAAGCTGTTCGAAAAAGTCGAAAAGGTTTTGCTCTTGGACTCTCAAGCCACCAAAGAGGGCCTGACCAAAGCCCTCACGGAGTTGCGGTGCCAACCTCAAGACACCCTAGCGGTGTTTTTAGCCGGTCACGGAGCGGTGCTCGATGATCGTTTCCACTATATCCCTTACGGGGCCGATGACACCAATCCGGCTGAGCTCAAGAGAAGCAGCCTCTCTTCCACCGAACTCGGGGAAATCTTGGCATCCATCCCAGCCACCAAGCAAGTTCTCTTTCTGGATACCTGCCACGCCGGCGCTAGCGCCAAAGATCTGGCTGGGCTCCTGGTTGACCGAAAGGCACCATTGATCAGTAGTCCTGAGGGAGCTAGCCTCATTCGGGATCAGAAGCTCCTGGCTCGACAAACGGGCACCTTCTTGGTGGCCGGTTCTTCACCACAATCGACCGCTGCGGAGTTTCCGGAACTCGGTCACGGAGTCTTTACCTACGCTGTGCTCAAGGGGTTAGAAGAGGGAGAATCCCAGGGTCAGAATCAAGAGATCACTGTGAACGCGCTTTTGCGCTATTTGAGCCAAGCCGTGCCCGATCTCTCAGCAAAGTTTCGAGGGAGTCGCCAAGACGTTTGGCAGTTTTCCGCCGGACAGGACTTTCCCCTGAGCGCACCCTAGACCCACCTCTTGAGGGGGGTTACAAGATTTCCGGCTTTTCCACCCGACCGATCATGAAAACGGCTCCGGACTGAGAGTGTCGAAGCACGAACAGAAACGGGCGATCAAACAGGATTTCTACTGGAGCTGGACCCGAAGAACTCCGAGTCACGACCACCGCAGTAGCAGCCGCAGCCTCGGTTCCTTCTTCGTTAACCTTGACGTAAGTCTTATGAAAAATCACAAGTTCCAACCCCGAGGAATCACTGAGCATATTCGACAGATCAGGCTGATTGACGGTTTTGCGTAGCCCCATTTCCGTCCAAGTCTTGGTCAGTTCAAAAGTGGGAACTTCGAACTCGAATCTGGGAAGACCCAAATTCACCGGTTCTCGGTAAGCCCCCAGGCCGACAGGAACCTGCCTCAACACCTTGAGATCTGCCAGACTGTCGGGATCTTGGCCTTTGCCGGGCAAAAGGAGGAGCATCTCAGTAGAGTCTTTGTACGGAAGCACTACGGCCCAAGCACCGGCAACTTGTTTGGCAGCGATCGTAGCCCGCCTCCTCCTCATCATCGGAACCCGGACATTCGTACCGTCGCTCAAGCTGAACTCACTTGGGGCGGTGTCCTTCGGGTCAAACTCAGTTTTCCACTGGCCCTTAAAGTGAAGCACAGAAACCAGAACTGCCACGGTGTTTGAATTAAGATTTTGCA
>JBJHCR010000229.1:0-10883 GCA_050486105.1 Vulcanimicrobiota bacterium | reverse complement strand
AAGCGGTCCAAGACAAGCTGCCCCCCGACCAGAGCAAAGCAGAGACCGCCGACCCCAAAGCCGACGAGATCCCAGCCACCGAAGAGCAGGCCAAGCTTACTGAAGCCGAAGATCCAGGGAGAGAATCCGAGCTCTCCGCCCAAAAGGAAAGCGAGCCTGAACAGGCCTCGGAAACGTCCGAACCTGACCGGGAAGAAACCGCAGCGGAGAGAGGTCGCGGAAGGGGACCCCGATCTGCCGATGAACCCGAGGGTCCTCGCGTCCAGCGCCGACAAGAGCGGCGTCGAATGGAGGCCATTCACGAGGAAACCAAGGAGCGAATTCAGGGCTATCGCGATGGCGGGGACACCGAGGCTGTAGAAAGGATCGATGAGGCCTTCACCTCAGCCCAAGCTAACCGCGAGCAAACGGTGCAGACTTTCGAAGAAGCGCTCTCCAGGACTCATCGACCCGAACAGGCCCGAGAATTGGCCGAAAAGGCCATGGAGAACCCTGAGGAGTTCTATGCTCGCTATAACAGCCTGCATCGAACTGGCAATGAAACCACACGAGAACAACTGGCGGAACTGAACCCGGCCGCTGCAGAACTCGCCGCACGCGAGCGACAACAGGCTTCCCCCACCGCCGCCACCCAAACTCCGGAACAGCAGGTACAGCTCGTTCAAGAAGCCGTTCAAAAAAGCTTCCAAGAGCGCAGCACCAATAATCCCGAAGCCTTCAGAGCCCAACTCCAAGAGGCTTACCCCGACGCTCCTCCTGAGCGCTTGAATGAGCTTTTCGAGCAGGCCAGAAATGGGGAGTTTCCGGTCCCTGGCGAGGTCCGTTTTGTGGAGGACGGCGACCGGGGACTAGGCGACAGGGACTCCCGCTACGACCGCGAGAGCGGCACCTTGTTTCTGTCCGAAGATCTCCAGCACAACCCTGCGGCTCTGCGCCAAGCCATGCTCGACGGCACCGCCCAACATCTGGACAAAGAGATGGGTGCCGAGCGAAGTTTAGGGTCCTTGTTCGGCCTGGGTAATCAGAACGAACCCGGCGGAGCCCGGTTGGTTGAATCGGTTCAAACCGAGGTAGGACGGCAGTCCAGCGATGAGGTCGTGGGCCGCAGACAAGGATTCGAAGAGGCCACTTCTAGTCAAGAATCGTACCAACGAACCCGAGAAGTCTTGGCGCAGGAATACGAGGCACGCATCGCCGATCGAGCTGCTGAGAAGGGATGGTCCGAAGAGCGGACTGAGCGGAACGCCGATTATCTGGCCGAGCGAGCTCTGCGGGATGAACGTTCTTTTGACGATGTCTTCCACCGCCTGTACGAAACCGGAGACGCTGAAGCCAGAGCTCGTTTGGCCGAGGTGAATCCCACCATGGCCCAATTGGTCGAATCGCGACTTCAGACCTCTGAAGCCCAGCAACCTCTAGCGGTAGACGAGGCCGCCGCCAACCGCAGCTTCGATCGTTACCGAGACCGAGAGCGAGATGGCCCTCGCCTGGACCCCTTGAGTGAGATCGGCAGAGGCTTTGAACGAGCCCGGCAAAACGAGGGCGAGGAGACCATCGAAGGTCTGCGCGACATCTACCGGGAGCGCGGTTTCGGCGCCGAGCAAGCCCTAGAAAAGGCTCAGCAGGCGGTGGCTAGCGAGCGAGGCTTGTACAGTCAGTTCTCGGCCTTGTATCGAACCGCTGGCGAGGAAGAGCAGGCTCGGCTCCGAGAACTGAACCCTGAGATGGCCGGCCTCATCGATCGCGAGAAGACCAACCAGTTGAAGTCCGACGATCAATGGCGCCAAGAGGTGAGAGAACGGCACAGTAATATTCCCATTCTGGGCAATCTCATGGCCAATAACGAGATCTCCAAAGTGGAGTCCAGACTGACCTCTACGGGAGAGACTCAAGAGCAACGCAGCTTGGCTGACAGCTTCCAATCGGCCATACAGGATCGAGCCAAAACCAACCCTGAGAGTTTTGCCGACGATTTGCGGACGGCTTTCCCCAAGGCTCAAGAGGAAACCATCGAGCGCCTGGTCACGCTGGCCAAAGACGGCAACTTTCCTCTGGCCGAGAAAGTGAACTTTGTCGACGCCGACGACCCGATCTTGAACGGGCAGAACGCTGCCTACCACGGACAGAGCCAATCCATTTATATCGACCGAGCCCTATTGGACGACCCTTCCAAAGTGCTATCAGCCTATGTCGAGGAAAACGGGCACCATTTGGACCGGCTCCTAGGCGGCGGTGACTCCCAAGGAGACGAAGGGCAGATGCTTGAGCGCTCAGTGCTCGGCGGTGGCATCAGCTTCCTGGACCGCTATCAGGCCAAACTCAAAGACGATCACGAATTCGTTTTCGCCAACGACGGCACCGTGCGCCTTATCCAGAACCAGTCTCGCCCCGTAGACCCGGCCCCTGGGGGACAACCTCCGATCACTCAAGTGGGACATATCGGTGAAGTACCCAAATCTGGTTCCAACCCACGAGGCGGGTTCTCTGGCTCCCGTCCAGTGACCACACCGGCACCTACTCCGGCGCCGGCGCCCGCACCAGCACCGGCACCCTCACCGGCACCCTCACCGGCACCTACCCCGGCACCCAGCGCTCCATCCCCTACCGTTCCTACTCCTGCGCCCAGCGCACCTACGCCTATGCCTACCTCTTCACCGGTCTCAGCCAGATCGGTGCCTGGTCCGTCTCCCCAGACTACCCCAAGTCCAATCAGCACCCAAAGACCGGCAGCTCCGCCTCCACCGCCGCCACCGCAGCAGCAGAAACCCCAAAGGCCGGCAGACGGCAACGAGATAAAGTCCCCCGAAGACCTGCAGAAACTCAGCGAGACCGTGGCCAAACTGGCTGACCTTCCCGAAGCTCTGAGCCAACTGGAGAAACTGCAGACTGCTCTGAAGGACTTGGGTGGTTTGTCCGGCTCTCTGGACAAGTTGAGGGATCTGAGCCGTAATCTCAACGATCTCAAGAGTTTGAGTGGCAATCTCCAGTCCCTGGAGCGGTTGGGGTCCATGCATCAGCAGCTCAAGGATCTTCCCCAAAAGCTCACCGACCTAGATCGACTCCCCCAGGCCTTGAACACTCTGTCTGGAATGTCGAGCACCCTGGGAGACCTAGAGCGATTACCCAGCTTGTTGAATCAAATGAAAGATCTGCCCAAACAGATGGCCGAACTCGAGCGCTTGCCCCGAGTGCTGGCAAGCTTCGGGAACCTGCCAGACACTCTCGATAGCCTAGGAAAGCTCCCTGGCCTTTTGGAGTCAGCTCGAGAGCTACCAAAGGCGGTCACCCAGGCCAAGGATCCGCGCTCGGTGGCCTACGATCGGGTCAGCTCAGACCAAAGCAACCGACCCAGTACCAACACTACCAGCACCACTGATCGAAGCAGCAACCTTCGGGGAGCTTTGCCTCCTGGCGCCACAGAGAGCGCTCCCAACAACGTGCGCATCGCCGGTCCGGTGCTGGGCCGAGGGTATGTCGGGCGAATGGGAGAGGTGGGGCAAGGTTTGGGTCCAGCCATCGGGACCGATGCCTCTAGGCAGACCGCGCGCCCTTCCCAAACAGCCCCCGTCCGGCCGACAGCGGGTCCCCCCGCAAGCCCGAGTCTATCAGCACCAAGTCCCTCTGAAGGATCGACCGTCCCCAGGAGTAGCTCTGGGCGTCCCTCCGATATTGGGCAGCCGGAAGCTCGTCGGGAACAACCGAGCACCAATCTTCGGGAATCAGCTCAGCCTAGCGCTCCCCGTGAAGTTCGGTCTCGAGATGAATTACGCCAAGTTTCGAGCCGACTCGAAGCTGCCAGCCAGCGTCCGGAGACCCGCCAAGGGGTACAGCAACTGCAAAACATGGTCAGCCGACCAGCCGCCGATGGGCTGCAGCAACTGCCTCAAGTCATGAAAAGCTTAGAACAGCTCCCCGATTCCTTAAAAGGGGTCGAGCGTCTCCAGTCTACTCTGGGCAATCGAGAGCAAATCGCCCGTGGCGTGGATGGTTTGCGAGGATTGGCCGATTCCATGAGGGCACAGCCCGAGCGCTTGCAGGGACTAGAGCGGTTGTCGGGACTGCTGCAGGCTGCGCACGATCAGCCCGACACCTTCCGAGGCATGCGAAGAATGCCAGGCCTAATCAATTTCGTCGAAGGGATGCGGGGTGAGGGCGCTGAGCCTATGACCCGGGTGCTCCAGGCCGTGCGCAACCAACCTGAAGGCTTGCGAGGCCTGGAGCGCTTCACTGGCGTATTGAACACGCTGAATAACAATCCTGAGGCGGCCAAAGGGTTGGAGCAATTCTCTCGCATGGTAGCCTCAGGAGACTTCGAAAAGCTCACCCAGGCCGGCAGCCGACTAACCTCCGCCTTGCAGAGTCCCGATGCGGTCAAAGGCTTGAATCGACTGACCGGCATGTTGGCTCAAACCAGGGCCAATCCCCAAAGCTTAGCCGGACTTGAACGCTTGGGCACGGTGGCCCAAGGGCAGGACCTCCGAGGAGCCGAGGGCCTCGGCCGCCTGGGAGGGCTCCTAGACACTGCCCAACGTCAACCCGAAGCCCTGCGCAGTATGGTCAATCGGGTGCTCGAATCAACGCCTCAACCGGCACGACTGGGATCGACTAGTTCTTCGGCACTTGCTGGAGCCGATCTCAAAGCCGGCCCGCAGATTCCTGCTGCCGACGCCCGTCCGGCCCCCCCCAAAGGGAGCCAAAGAGTGGGCGGTGTGCGCCAGGTTCTCGCTCCTCCCCCCGCAGGCGGTGCTGGCGCCTCGGGAGTAATTCGACGGCCTGGAAGCGAAGCTGTTCGGCCGGGTTCGGAGACCCGTCCCTCGGTGGGTGCAAGCACCGCAGGGCAGCAGCCCACCGCTCCAGTCCCTGGTGCCACCTCAAGGCCTGCAGCCTCCATGGCTTCTCCGGGAGCTGCTACTCCCGCAGCCCCAACGGTGCGCCCTGGAGCTGCGGCTCCAGCACCTCCAGCTGTTCCTCTCGCAGGAGCACCGACCATCGCCTCAAGACCAGCAGCTTCTATGGCTTCTCCCGGAGCTGCGTCCCCCGCAGCCCCAACGACACGACCTGGTGCTGCGACCCCTGCCGCTCCCTCGGTCCCTGCTGCAGGAGCACCTACTTCTGCCTCGAGGCCCGCTGCTCAGACGACCTCGCCCGGAGCTGCGGCTCCCACTTTTGGAGCGACTCCTGGAGCCCCGGCAACGCCCTCAGCCGCCCCTTCTTCAGCAGGACGTCTGCGCGATTTCCGTCAGGTCTTCGGACTGCTGCAGGAGATCCATCAAGGGCGACCGGGGGCCGCCGAGCACCCCGCCACCCTAGCCCGCATGAGTCGCACTCCTGAAGGGGCCCACGCTGTAGCCGACGCCATGGAGGCCACGGTAGTGGCTCATCCGGAGCGCACCGTAGACACTTTCAAGCAATTGCTGAAGACCCCTCAGTCCAGTCAGGCTTTCGCCACCACCTTGTCCAATGTGGCCGAAACCTCGCCAGAACGGCTGGTGGGACTGCTCTTGATGACCTCAGATGTTCCTGGAGGCAACCAGGCGGTCGCCCAGATGTTCTCCACTTTTGCTGCAGACGCCAATTCCGCCGGTTCCCTGGGCAAAATCATGTCCGCCAGCAGCCGCACCGAGTTAGGTGCGACCGGGATGAAAGAGCTGCTGAACAACCTGATGGCGCCCGACGACGACGGAGGTTGGACCCGCTGCAGCCAAACAGCCAAGACCCTGGCCGAGACCTCCCGCTGGAACAGCGGAGCTCGCGGTATCAGTGAAACCCTGACAAATCTCACCAACCTCCAAGGTGGGGCTCGGGACATCGCCTCCATGGTCAGTCGCATGAGCCGAACCTCGGAAGGGGCTCAGGCCACCAACGAACTGCTCATGAACCTCTCCGCAGACAAGCAAGGGGCTAAAGACCTGGCAAAAGTCCTGACCCGAGCCACCAAGTCTCGGGCAGGAAGTCGCGATCTGGCAGCCAGCTTCACTCGCATTGCCGCCACCGAAACGGGCCGTGACAGCGTCTCGCGACTCATGCTCCGCCTGACCGATTCGGCTGACGGGGCCCGCATGTTGGGTCATATGGCCCAAGACCGAGACACTTCCAAGCACCTGACCGGCTTGCTGAATCGCCTGAGCGAGTCACCTCAAGCCTCGGCCAGAATGCGGGTGGCCCTGGAGAAAGCCCTTAATAATCCCCAAGTGCGTTCCGAGATGGAAGCCTTCCGGGGCCGAGTTGGTAGCGATCCGAGCCTCAGAGAAGTGATGGAACGGATCACCCATAATCCCACTCAGAGCTTGCCCTTACAGCACTCTCAAGCAGCTCGCGGAGCTGAAGCCTTGGCTCGCTTGACAGCTTTTGAAAACCTGGTGAAAGCCAGCTCCGATCGACCCATAGAAACCCCTATTCTCAAAGTGGAGGCCACCAGCGGAAGCCCCTCTGGTGGAACAACCGGAGGCTCTCAAGGCTCAGGGGGTGGGTCTGGAGCTGAGAACCCCACTCCCAAACAACCCTTCCCCTACCAAAATCATCCATACCCGGAACTGGCCGTGGTCTCGGAAGTTTGGCGCAACGAGACCGGCGCGGTCAGACGCACCGGAGACGAGCGCCTTGCCGAGCAAGCCCAAGGTTCCAGCAACGCCCAAAGCGAAACTTCGAGCCGAAATGACCAAGAGAAGCCCAGCTCCTTCCGCCCTGGCGACGTCTACTCCGAGTTGACCCTGCTGAGAGCTCGCATCTGTGGAGATTGCGGTTTTCGAACGAACTCAATTGGGCGCTGCGCTCGCTGCGAATACTCTGCGGTTCGGGAAAACATGGGTCTATAACCCGCTTAGAGTCAATCCTTCTTGGGATTTCTCTCGAAATCGTATTCTCGTCCTGCCAAGTAGATGGCCCTGAGCCAAAGACACGCTAGCCCGAAAGCGACCACTAGGAGCAATCTTTCGGCTCCGACGTAGGTCCAACCAAGCCAGGAAGCTAGGACTCCAAAACTCATCATCAGAATCGAGGCGGAAACGTCTCCAAAGCGCATGGCCGGCCCCTCTATCAAGGGCTTGTGTTTGAACTTGGTTTCTTCGTCGGTAGAGGTGTACAGCACTTCCTTGGCAGCGTTGTTCAGACTGTAGTTCAAGGCCCCGGTGATTATGAGGATCAGTTCCACCATCACCACCTCAAGAGGGATGGAAAAAGCCGCTAAGCTCAACAGGGCGACTGCCGGAAGAACCACCAAGGCATAGCGCAAACCAAAGTAAGTGAACAGGACCCTGGCCACCACCAACAGCAAGAATACCCCAAGCAGGCCCTGGTAGAAATAGATGTTGGAAAATGTCTCCCGAGTACTGGCCTCGAGTTGAGTGCGATACTCTGCGTAACGAACCGACAACTCTTCGATTGGAAGATCGAGCTCGGCTGCGAGCTCCGTCAGAATTTGAAGTCTAGTCACTTCATCCGAAAGCTTGAGGGGGTAGATCCTTTGAAAACTCTCTTCGGGAAAATCCGAAAATGTTTGGCGAAACTGTTGCTCAGAAAGACCTTCGTCAAGGGCCCTTTGGCTGACAAAATCCAAGCTGGTGGTGAAGACCGCTAGGATGAACACCATGATGGCGATCCGTCGTACGAAAGGACGCCGGATGAGTTCTTGGACATCGTTCCAGAACGGAGGTTTGGAGACGGTTTGAGCATCCTCTTGGCTCTTGCGTTTCTCCTCTTCCAAGGCTCTCACCCTTCGGCGTTTCTGGGCCGCCAACAGCACCAAGTACAAGGCTAACCCCATGCTGAGCGCCGAAAAGATCGTAGCATAGTCACGGTAGGCCGTGGACGACAGCCATCCTGAAAACTTCGAACCTACGATGTTGCCCAGTGTGCTGCCCAGAGCTACAAATCCAAAGCATCGTGCGCTTTGGTCCACGGTGAAGATGTCGTTAATACAACCCCACAATGTGGCGATGGCTAGCAAGAAATAGACCGAAGCAAAGTAATAAAAGATCACCACAGCAGGCTTCCCCGCATAGAGCAGAAGCCAGGTAAAAGCCACTTTGCAACCCATGATCAGCAGATAGGTATAGATCACCAGCCGATACTTATCGACTCGATCTGCCAGGAAATTGAAAATCTTAGTTATTATCAAAGACAAGATGGGAACCAGCAGATAGATCAACGGGAGATATGTGGCATCAAACTCCTTAAAGAACTGAGACGTGCGCAGGGGCTTGATGATGTAGTAGGACAACAGCAGAAAAAAGAGCGCAAGAAAACAGTACAGGACACGCCTGTCCTCACCGGGCTCGGCCCCTGTTAGACTCCGCATAAGGCTGGACATTTCGGCCACCCTACCTTAGCCCCCTGAATCTATGCTGAAGACCACACCACAGTGCCTTGAGCCCCTAACCAGGAGTTCTTTAGCCGTCCTTAAGCAAGCCTTTAGGTTCAATGGGAATCTCATGATCCTGTTTGAGTTGAACCTGGTGAAAGGATTCGCCATGTTCAATTTTGTTTTTCCCACCCGCAAGCTCGTCATCATTCTCCTAGGGCTGATTCTGGCTTTGCCCGCCAGCGCCCAAAATTTTCCCTTTCCCGGTAACGGTCAACGGGGCCTCGGCGTGGGAGACGTGCTCTCGGTGCTCGGGACCATGGATCGCTCTAACCCTAGGATGGGAAGAGTCGGTCAACAACGCTCGGCTCGGGATCAGAATCTGGCCACCGTGATCCAGGTTGGCACGATTCTCTATCACGCCTCCCGCCAGGGTGCTCCTGTCCGAACAGAAACTCCTCACCCGACCCGAGTGCCAGTCGCTTATCCCCAGCCCCAGCCAACTCATTCCCATGGCCAACCAGCGGGGTATAACGCCATCACTCGTGGAGGACAACTCATTCGCCTAGACCCTCAAACCCTTCCCTTGACCATCAATCCGGGCTCTCAGCGCTATGCCGAAATCACCCATGCCGCCGTTCAGACTTGGAATCAGGCCGGACTGGGACAAGTCTTCGCCCTCACCAACGGACCGGCTGACATAACCGTCGACTGGGCTGGTCATGGGGTGTCTCCAGGAGCTCGAGCTGAAACTCGCATGGCAAGCTCCCACCATGCCATGGTTCCCACGGGCATCTCCGTGCGCACTCAAGGTCGTTCGGCCCACGACTTGGCCAGAGTGATGGTTCACGAACTCGGCCATGTCATGGGGTTGGACCATTCCAACGACCCCAACGACATCATGTTCCGTGCGGAACGGCCGGGTCCACTGGCTTTGAGTTCTCGGGACCGGCAAATGATTACCTGGTTGTACTCTCAGCCTAACTATACTCCTATAGTGGGACAAACCAAGCTCAATTCAGGGGCCGTCTTGGCCCGAAACCTGCAAAGCTCCGAACAATCCTATTCCTCCCCCAACTCCGAGAGCGTCTGCAGCTTTCACGAGCACTAGAAGGCCGAACCTGGTTCCAGGAGGCCCTTCTATAGCAAGACTCGCTCGTGGGAGTCGGCGTTCACCGCAGTTGTCGTCCTGGTCATACAACGGAAACACCATAAGTCGTTCTGGAAGCTATGTTATAGGTGGGGGCATCACCTTTGAAGCTGAATCGAACGCATAGTCCAAACCCAAGACAATTCCAAGCTCGATTGCAACTGCAACGCGACCTTCGGAGACAGGAAGTCGAGAGGGTAGAGCAACTCTTGGTGGCTTCAGCAGGCAGAGATGACGGCCTCTTCAAGTCCGATCTTCCAAGCAGAACCTTCGAGAGTGTCGATGAGCTTGTCCTAGCCGGGAACCAGCACTTTGAGGAACTCGACAACGTCGATTTCGCCAGTTTTCGAAACGACCGCGACCTAGCCCGGAGGGTGCTTGAAGAGACCCGGACCGAAGTGGCCAAGTTCCACCCCGACGGAAAGGGCTTAGCCTTCAATGCCGATGTTCGCAGAGTGGTGCATGCCCGTTACCTCCAAGGGCATGGAGTTCAGGTTCAAGCGAATTTGAATGACGACAATCTGGCGGTGCTGCGCAAGTATTTGCAGCGCCAGGACACCACCGCCAATGTCGCCGACGCCGTCAGAGCCATCAACGGTTCCCTCGAGGAAGGAGTACAAGATCCCGAAGTCTTGATGCTTCAAGCCGAACGGGCCCTTTTTCGAGAAAGGGGAGTCGATGAACAAGTCTTTGAGCAACGGTACATTCCCCACCTCGACCTCCTCGGCTTGGGCCTGATCCGAGATTTTGCCGACTCTTGGGCAGTCTCTCAGAGCGGCAAGTTCTTGAATCTCGCCGAGGGGAAAAACGCTTCGGAGATGCGCGACAGCATCACCCGAGAACTGCTCTCGACTCACGGGATTGACAGCCAGGGGCGCCTGGATACTACAACCGCGCTCAGCTTACTCAGAGACCGAGGTGCTGAAGGACCACGCACCAATGCCACCTTGACCGAAGCGATCAAAGACGCGGTGGAAAACGGACAAGGCGACTACTACCAACTGAACACTAAGGCCAATCAGAAGGTGCTCAAGGAGTTGGGAGTCTCAGAACGCCAACTGCGCCGCATGAACGTTTCCGAGGAAGAATTGACCAAAGCCTATCCGGATCTCGAAGCCGGTGAAGCCAGGGCTGTTCGAACCCGCGTCCTCAGAGATCTCTTAAGAGTCCTTCCGGAACAAGAACGGAAGCTCGCACTCGCCCAACTCAGAGAAACAGAGGCCGATCTGATCGGAGCGGAACAGGTCTTGAATAGACACTTTGGCGAGCGCATTCGCTCTTATTCAGGATACACCACAGGCTACGGTAAAATGGGAGCCATGCAGCGTGCCAACCTCACTTCAGCCCTGAGTCGGCTGCCGGAAGAAGTCCGCAGCAAGGCGTTTGACGGAAAAAAACTCGAAACCCTCGACCGTCTTGAGAGCCACATAGAAT
>JBJHCR010000228.1:0-10913 GCA_050486105.1 Vulcanimicrobiota bacterium | reverse complement strand
GTCCTGGTTCGTATGGCCTTCGTTGAGACGGGACAAGACCGCCACTTCAACGCTCGTTTTCTCATGCGCCAAGAAGGACAAAATTGGAAGGTAGAGCGAGCGGAGTTTCTTGATGAGAGCGGCTTGTGACCCCCGGTTTAACTAAGTGGTGCCCATCCTTGCTCTGCCGCGCCCTAGTCGCGGTTGGCTTGTTCTGCTTTCGATGGACTCGGCTAGTGATGGTGGTGACTATCTTGACCACCTTACTCAGTGTAGGTCTAGCCTACACTCGCCTTCATTTGGACACGGATTGGTTGGTCCTCTTCTCAAGGCAGCATCCAGAGATTCAAGACATGTACAGCTGGCGGGAGAATCTTCCGGGTTCCAAGGACATTGGGGTCATCATATCCGGTGGCCGACTTAAGGAGCGCCAGGATGGAGCCCAGGCCTTGGGTGAGGCCATAGAACGAGAACCAGAGTTTCTCACTTCCCCTCTCTATCATCTGCCGTCAGAACTTTTTCTCAGAAGTGGCCTGTATTACTTGTCTCGAGAGGCCCTGGAAGAGATCGGTGACGATGTGTTCGCCTTGGTTCAAGCACGGCAGAACCTGGGGGGCTCGAAAGAGCCGACTTTCGATGACCTATTGCAAGGTCTCCTGGCCACCAGCGATGGTAAGGACTTGGTGCTGCGGCTGATGCAGCTTGGCTTGGAGAGAAGCAAGCCTTCAGTCCCGGAGAGATCACCGTCTTTCATCCACGAGGCCCAGCCGGAAAATCTTGAGATGAGACGTTATTTCAGGCAGATTGGAGATGGCGAAGAAAAGGTTTATCTGAGTCTCGACGACGGCCAAACCTTGCTGGTTCTGGTGCGGGCTAAGGTTGCTTCGACCTCCTTGGAGGCCACGGCTCCTGCGGTCATCGAAGTCCGTAAGATTCTCACCCAGATACGCCGAGATTTTCCGAACCTCACCTTTTCTCTAACCGGAGAGCCGGTCTTGGTGTACGACGAACGACACACCATTGCCAAGGACTCCGTGCGCGGGCTCCTGTGCAGCCTTTTGTTGGTGTTGCTGCTCTTTAAGTACGGATTTCGTGAGATGACCAGACCGATCTGCGCTCTGGCGACTCTAGTGGTTGGACTCTCTTGGACTCTCGGGTGCGTGGCCCTATTCATCGGTCACTTGAATTTTATCACGGTGACCTATGTTCCCATTCTGATCGGCATAGGAATCGATTTCGGCATCCATATCACTTTCCGGTATTTCGAAAACAGGACTTCGAACGACGGTCCCACAGCCATCGCTCAGACTATGGCTTCCGCCGGTCGAGACACTTTCTTCGGAGCTATGGCCACCTGTTCGGTTTTTGCCGTTTTGGTTATGGTCGGCTTTAGAGGGGTAGCCGAACTAGGGATGATCGCCTTCTTTGGAGTTTTGCTATGTCAACTTTCGGCCTGCACATTTCTTCCCGCCTTGCTTGGAATACTCGACCGCAATGGCTACCGCTTGCCTCCCGGGGGACGGCAGGAGCTCAACAATTGGAATCCCGTCTTGCAGGCTTGGACCCCTCCCCTTTTGGCCCTCTTTGCCGCAATTACGATTATAGGTCTGGCTGGGATCACCAAGGTACGGTTCGATATTCATCTGCTGAACATGCAGAGCCAGAAACTCGAATCGGTACAGACTGAACTGCAGCTCGTGGAGTCGGGGCGGAGTTCAGTGTTGACGGTCTTAGTTCCGGTAGACAGTTTGGAAGAATCGCGGCGACTCGAAGCCGAGTTGCGATCGCTTCCTTCCGTTGGTCAAGTCATCGCGGTGTCCACTTTCTTGCCCCAGGACCAAGAGCAGAAACTCGATTCGGTGGTGCGCTTGGTGGAGTCACGGCCGGAAATGAAAACCTTGCTCGGTTTCTTGGAGGCGCAGGAGAGCGTCGACCCTCGCACCGCCTTGGCCATGCTCAATGAGCTTGAAAGTGGCAACCAAGAACTCTTGAGTGAAGCGGCTCGAGAGCTGAGAAGTCGAGTTGAAGAGCGGGGTCCTGGACCGGTTCTAGATGTTTTTGAAGAACTTAGGAGGGAGAACCTCACTGAAGCTCGGCGGATGTTCCCTCTTCTGGAAATGCAGGAGACCGGTCCCTTGGAGGTCATGGATCTCCCCGAGGAATTGACCAGTAGACTCATAGGTCTCGACGGCCGTTTCGTCATCCGGGTTTTCCCTCGCCTTGACATATGGCAATCGGAGAATCTCAAGCGATTTCTCTCAGAAGTCCGCAGTGTGAAAGCCGAAATCACAGGAGAGCCTGTTCTCATTTCGCTGTTCGAGCGTCTGGTCCTCAAGACTCACTGGGATGGGATCTTTTATTCCGTCCTGGCCCTAATGCTCACTCAGTTGTTGGTCTTCAGAGACCTGCGCTGGGCTATGCTCGCAGTGGCCCCGAGCGTGGTTTCGTTACTCTGCGTTTTGGGCTTGATGGGAATTTTCGATTGGAGCTTTAATCCGGCTAACTTTGTGGCCGTTCCCTTGCTCTTGGGTATTGGTTCGGTGTTCGGGCTTCACAGTGTACTCCGAATGCAAGAATTGGGGAACGAACGACTATTGGCTTGCAGCACCGGCCCTGCCATACTGCTGTCTGCGGCCACTTCTGCGGCGGGGTTCGCATCCATCGGGCTGGCCGAGCATCAAGGGATCGCCTCCCTAGGGTTCCTGGTCACTCTGGGTCTGCTGCTCAATACAGCCTTGTCGCTCTGCTTGCTCCCTTGGTTGGTGCAAACTTTTCCGCAGTTGATGAGGACCACCAAAGATGGAGCAAGCCCGAAGTCCAGCAGCGGGAATGCAACGGATTAGTCCGAAATGCGCAGAATGCGAAGTGGAATCACCTCATTACTGCTAGTCGTCCTACTCTTTTTCAGCCCTTGTGTTTTCGCCGACTCTGAAACATCTCTGTTGCCAGAGGAATTTGTCAAGTTCGCTCCGGTGCGCCTGAGTGCAGATTTGAAGCACCTAACCGAGGGTGACAGACAAGCTTTGAAGTCCATGATCGAAGCTTCCAAGATCATGGATCGCTTATTTTGGTGGCAGTCCTACGGCGACCCTGAGTCCCTGAAAACCCTCATTGATGACCAGGAGATCTGGGAATACGCCAAGGTGAATTACGGTCCGTGGGACAGGCTCCAAGGCAACCGACCTTTTGTACCAGGGTTTGGTCCAAAGCCATTGGGGGCTAATTTCTATCCCACCGATATGACCAAGGAAGAATTTGAAGACGCGCCCCTCTCTGACCGGGCCGGTCTGTACTCTCTCATTCGTAGGGACAGTGACGGCAATCTGGTGAGTATACCATACAGCCAGGCCTTTCGCCCCGAACTCGAAGCCGCCGCCCTCCACTTGAGAAAGGCTGCCGCTTCGGTCTCAGACCCAGACCTGAAATCCTACCTAGAACTCAGAGCTGCGGCCTTCTTGAACGACGACTATCAACCCAGTGATATGGCCTGGATGGCGATGAAAGACAACCCTATCGACGTGGTGATCGGGCCCATTGAGACCTACGAGGACCGCCTGTACGGTTATCGCAGTGCCTTCGAAGGTTATGTGTTGGTGAAGGACCTGGAGTGGAGTGAACGCCTAGCTCGCTATGCCGCCTTCTTGCCTGACCTCCAGGAGGCGCTTCCTGTCGCGGATGAGTACAAGGCTGAGAGCCCGGGGACGGATTCCGACTTGAATGCCTATGATGTTATCTACTATGCCGGGGATTGCAACGCCGGATCAAAGACCATTGCCATAAATCTCCCAAACGATGAAGAGGTGCAACTCGCCATGGGTTCGCGGAGATTGCAGCTCAAGAACGCCATGCGAGCAAAATACGACACCATACTGCTTCCGCTTTCTGAGATCCTGATCCACGAGAGTCAACGTTCCCATATCACCTTCGACGCCTTCTTCGCCAACACCATGTTCCACGAAGTGGCTCACGGTTTAGGGATAAAGAAAGTTGTTGGCTCGAAGGTGGACCTGACGGTGAAGGACGCCTTGAAAGAGCTTTCCGGGGGTCTCGAAGAGAACAAGGCCGATCTCTTGGGACTCTTTATGATCGAGGAGCTCACCCGCAAGGGCGAACTTCCGAAAGAACAACTCGAAGACCACCACGTCACCTTTCTGGCTGGAATTTTCCGGTCCGTCCGTTTTGGGGCTTCCTCGGCTCACGGGGTCGCAAATCTAGTTCGGTTCAATTATTTCAAAGAGCGTGAGGCCTTCACCAGAGATCCCAACAGTGGAACTTACGTTGTCGATTTTCAAAAGATGACGCAAGCGAACCGAGACCTTTCAGCCTTGGTCTTGACCTTGCAGGGAGATGGTGATTATGAAGGGGCGAAGAACCTTCTACAGCAGTACGGACAAATCGACAAACAACTCGAGGAAGACTTGGCTCGCCTTCGAGATGTTCCCACCGACGTAGTCTTTGAGCAAGGGGTCGAGGTTCTGGGACTATAGACAAGCCCAGTTGGGAGCTGCCGAAGGCCAACTGATTTTTCCGAGCACCGTTGAGCGGTCTGCTCCAGTGGCCCCAGGCACATTTCCTGATTGACCCAAGGCCGTGCGGTCGCCTAGGAAGGCGAAGGCAGCCGCTTCTCGTCCATCCTCGGAGATCCCGAACTCGGAGAAGGACCGCAATCTCGGCTGTGGCAGGCCTGATGCTTCAAACTTGCGATTCAGGGCTGAGGCGATCTCTTGCGTGAGGACAGGGTTGCTGGTGCCCCCTCCGGCGAAGACCACTTCCAAAGCAGGTGCAGACGGAAATCCAAGAGCCGCCCTCACTAGGTCGCCGGCCAAGGTTTCGGCCGAGAGGGCCAAAGAGGTTCTAATCAGGTCCGCTTCGCTGGCACGTCCCAAGAGAGCTTGGGCAAAATCTTCTCCAAAATCCTCCAATCCGGTACTCTTCGGAGGTGCAGTCTTGAAATAAGGATGTTGGAGAAGCTCTTGCAGCAGCGACTCCACCACCTGCCCTCGAGCAGCGATCTCGCCACCTTGATCGTAAGAGCGCAGAGCGGCCAATCGACATAGGGCATCGCTGACGCAATTGGCAGGTCCGGTGTCCCAAGCTTCGACTGGTCCCGAACCAGAGGGTGGAATGACCGTGATATTGGCGATCCCTCCCAGATTTACAGCCACTCTCAGGTCATCCCCAGCCAATAGGTGAGCATCAAAAAGGGGAACTAAGGGAGCACCCTGACCGTTTAAGCAGAGGTCCGCCACCCTGAAATCCGAGACGGTCACTCGATTTGTGAGATGCGCGATCCAGGCGGCTTCGCCGAGTTGGAGGGTGGTCTTGTCTAAGGGTAGGTGGCAGACCGTCTGTCCATGGCTTGCCACCAGATCGACTTCTTCTGGCCCCATGAGCTTCACAGCCGCCTGACCAAAGAGTTTCCCCAATTCTGTGTGCAAGACCGCTAAATGACGAACGGAAAGTCGATCTGCTGCTGCGGCCAATACCTGCTGACGCACCTGCTCGGGATAAGGAGTGGTGGAAAATCGAATCAGTTCCGGGGGCAGCATTTGACCAACGGCCGGGAAACGGACCAAAGCCGCGTCGATACCGTCGGCGGAGGTGCCTGAAATCAAGCCTAGGACGAGACGGGGTCGATGCGCTGGATATCCACTGAGGATGGGTTGATGTTTGGGCATGACAGCAATCATTGAATAATGTTCACCAAGATTCAGGGAGGTTCCTTCCCCATAAGTCAGGGAAGGACCAACACGAGGTGAGAACGTGATATTAGATGCTGGTTTTGAGGGTGATCTGAGGTTGGCTCCCCTCTGGGCCAAGAAGTGTGAGGAATCAGGCTTGTTTGGAGGGTTTTGGGTGGCTGAGACTCAGAATGACCCTTTTCTCACGTCTCACTTGGCCCTGGCTGCCACCGAACAGCTCACGGTAGGAACCAACATCGCGGTGGCCTTTGCTCGCTCTCCGTTCGTTCTGGCCCAAACGGCTTGGAATCTTGCCGGTCTCCACCAGGGGCGCTTTCGGTTGGGTCTGGGACCCCAGGTCAAAGCCCATGTTGAGCGACGATTTTCTTCGGTCTGGCCCGAAAAGCCGGCTCAGGCGATGCAGGAGTACCTTTCGGTCCTAAGGCACCTGTTCGATTGCTTTGGCAGTGGAGACCCACCCAGGATCAAGGGCACCTATTACTCCTGCACCTTAAGCAGTCCGGTTTTCACCCCAAGCCCCCACGGGCAGTCGCATCCATTGCTCGGTTTAGCCGCAGTTGGACCCCTTATGACTGGGGTCGGGGGGCGAGAAGCAGATATGCTCATGCTGCACCCCTTCACTCATCGTGGGTACCTCGAGCAGGTTACCCAACCAGGATTGGCTAGGGCCTTACCGGCTCGGGATCCTAAGCTTGCCCGTCTCGAGTTGGTAGGCTCTGCCTTTGTCGTGGCCACCGACACGCCTCAAACGCCTCGCTTCCTGGCTGAAGTGCGGGGACGATTGGCCTTTTACGCCTCAACACCGAATTACGCTCTGGTGCTCGAACTCTTAGGCTATGGGGAGCTGCATCAGAGATTGAGAGGCATGGCGAAGCAGGGAGATTGGAAGGCCATGGGGGCCGCCATTCCCGACGAGCTGCTGCAGGCATGCACCGTGCTGGGACCCAGAGAGGAACTCCCGGCTCTGTTGCGAGAAAGGTTCAGCGATCTCTATCACCGGGTGGTGGTCGACCCCAGACAACTTCTCGACGATTTCGACTGTGAGTGACCGCAAGCCTATCGTACTTCTCCATATCGACTGCCGTTGGTCGGAGACCGAGCTTGAGCGGGCGATGCAGGAATTGTCCGATGAATCTCAAGTTCGGGCCGGGCGCTATCGGGTGCCTCAGGCAAGACAAACCTTGATTGCCAGTCACAGTCGCCTTAGCCAAGCGTTGAGAGCCCTTGGACGGGAGCCTCATTCGGTTCTGAGGGCCGAGAACGGGCGACCGTACTTGCCTGGAGATAACTTGGAGTTTAATCTCAGTCACACCCATGATCGAGCGGTGCTAGCTCTAGGCTTTTCATCAGGATTGCGGGAGGCCTTGGGGGTGGATCTAGAATGGATTCCTCGAAAAGTCGATTACCTTCAACTGGCATCTCGCTTTTTCACCGAATCTGAACGACTCTGGATCGGCTCCTCCCGCCCCCGCTTCTTTGAGGTTTGGACTAGGAAAGAAGCGGTTCTGAAGAGCAGTGGTTTAGGACTTCGCGTGGAACTCGACAGTTTTGAAGTTCTAGAAGACTGTCTCAGCGAGGAGGTCACCGGGCGGCCCTTGGTTCTGCGTAGTTTCACTTTTCAGCAGGACTACCAGGTTTCTTTAGCGGTTGCTACGGAAGAGATGGTCTCCACTCCGATCGTCACCTTGCAAGATGATAGCACGGATTGGTTGGTTGAACTGTCGCGTCTGTTCGGTCGTCCTTGAAGGAATAGAACGCGCGAGCAAAAAGGCTGGCCCTATGTTCCAGCCGCATTTCAGCCTCGTAATCCCCTCGAGAAATAGGGCGAACACCTTGATTGGGGTGCTCACTCACCTCGAAACCTTGTCTTATCCAAGATCGAAGTTCGAAGTTCTGGTGGTCAATGACGGGTCCACTGATGACACCGAGGATCGTCTGAGCAAACTCCAAGTGGGGTATCGCTTGAGGGTCTTTCATCGGAGTCCCAGTGGAACTTCGGCCGCTCGAAATTTTGCAATCGAGCAAGCCTCTGGAACCCACATCCTTTTTATCGATGATGACGTCTTCCCGGTTTGCGATTTGCTGGAGCAGCACGAAGAGGCTCACCGAGGTCATCTTCGACGCTTGGTACGAGGGCCGGTCATCAACATTCCCACTCTTCCGCTGCCGACCCAGCCCCCCCCTTTACTGGCTCATTATTCCCAGAACTACCTCTGCACTTCTAATGCTTCGATTCGTCGCTCCCTATTGCTGGAGGCGGGCCTCTTCGATGTGAATTTCAAGCGATGGGAGGATGCTGAGCTCGGAGTTCGCTTGAAGGCCATCGGGGTCTCACGGAGCTTTATATTAGAGGGTTACGTCTATCACCTAAAGCCCCCTCAAGCTATGGATTCGGTACTTCAAACCGCTCGAAACGACGGAGAATCAGCGGCCTTACTGTTCGCTCGCTACCCCAGCTTGAGAATGCGTCTCAGGAGCGGGCTCCATCCAGTGAACTATTTTCGCTCCGGGTTGCTGACCTTGGGACCCTTGAAGTCCGTCTATCAGAATTATCTTCAAAACAAGCCTAATGGGACCTTCGCTCCTTTGGTTCGATCTGTTTTGGCCGAGAAGGAATACCTTGAGAGCGGTCGTCGCGCTCTCAAGGCTCAATCCCCCAGCACGAAGGAGGTTTCGCAATGAGTTTGTCTCGAGAGATGTCTGCTCCGGATGCCGAGGGTTCAAGGGTGCTCGAGTGCGACCGGGAGTTGACGGTCGGATTGTGCAGTCGCAACCGAAAGGGAACTCTGAAGCTGGTCTTGGAGAGCTTGGCTCAGCAGTCGATTCATCCGGACAGGTACGAGGTGGTGGTCGTCGATGACGGGTCCACCGATGGGACGGAGGATATGATCGCCTCGCTCGATGTTCCCTACCGACTGGTTTATGGCTACCAAGAGCATTCCGCTCTAGCGACCGCTCGGAACCACGGGATTCGACTCAGCCGGGGACGGATCATGCTCTATATCGACGACGATGTTTTGGCCGATTTTCGGTTGGTCGAAGAGCATCTCCGCAGTCACGACCGCTGGCAAAAGTGCGTCGTGAACGGGTGGGTCAACCACGTTCAAGAGGCCCAGATCCCAGAACGACCGGTCTTCACTATGGCGGATATCTCCACCTCATTTTTTTGGACCAGCAATGTCAGTGTTCGTCTTGAAGACCTGTACGAAGCCGGCTTGTTTGATGAGAGATTCAAGGAATACGGCTGGGAAGACCAGGAACTCGGACTACGACTCATGGCTATCGGACTGACCAGAAAGACGAACTATAAGGCCATAGGTTATCATATCAAGAAGCCACCCACTTTCGCCAACGTCGAGGGAGCCTTGAGGTTGGCAGAAGCGAAGGCCCGAACGGCCCTGCTCTACATCAGTATGCATCCCCGGCAGAGAACCCGGTTCTCAACCGGAACCTACCCTCCCCGACTTGCTTGGGCTTCGTTCTCCAACCTCGGTGGCGGTTTCGAGCGCTATTGCCGTGCTCAGCTCTTCCTCGATAGCTCGAATCCTCCGCCGGCCGATCAAAGGCTGACCACTCATCAAGCGTGGTGTCTCAAGCAGTTGTCGATCATTCACTATTATCGTCAGTTGAGGTCTGGGCGAGAGCCGCTTTAGCGACCGGACAAATTCTGAGCCCCCTCTTGGCGAGTGGCCTTGCAGCTATCTCTTGGCTAAGACGATCTCCTCGAGGAGATCGAAGATTTGGTCTTCTCGTCGCCACAAGAAGCCGTAGGCTGCCTCATAGAGATCGCCTTCCTCAACCGAGGACCGCTTAGCCTTCTTGGGGTCCTCTCCCAGGAAGCGGCTGGCCAGATAGGGGTTGTGAGAGACGGCCTTTCTGAGTTTCTTTTGCGCTTCTTTGGATTCGGGGTCGTCGAGCAATGCCACAAGGGCGCGATGGTAAAGGTCTTCGGTGGTCGACGGGACCTGAAAAGAATCCAGCATAGCGATCACGAGGTCTTGGCGGTCGGTGTCGAAAAGCATGACGAAGAGATCGGCCCGAACAGCCGGGTCCTCCGGGTCCACTTCGAAACAGTGCATGGCTTGCTCGATGGCTTCATCAAAACTGCCCCCGTGCCACAGCGCCCGCGCCAGAAAACTGCGGGCCTCCAAATAGTTGGCCAAAGCGTCTTCGATGGCGAACTCTTCCCCTGAGACCAGGGATTCCACCAGGCCGTGGGCGATTCGGCGTTCGGCTGCGATCACAGATTGTCCGGCCAAGTCGAGGGCTTCTCGCCGAAACTCTGCGGTCTGAGATAGGAAGGCGTAGGCCGGAGAACACAGTCTGGACACTCCTAAGACATGGATGGCTAGCGCCGGACTGGGTCTAGCGGCGTTTTGCAGCAACTCTAGGGACTCGACGTAGGCCTTCTCGTCCGGAAGCTCTTGCCCAGAATTCAAAGGGATTGGAAACTCTAGGGAACCTCCAGCGTGGTCCTCGACCTCGGCCTGCGACTCCAAAGATTCCTGAGTCATCTTCTTGGGAAACTGGATAACGTTTGAACATTTCTCGGATTTCAGATTGTCCGGAGTCACGGCTTGTCCGAAGCGATCTACGACCCCTTGGGGTAACAATGCGGACAACGAAAGAGGCGGAACAGAGTCGTGATAGGTGTGACAGGCTAGAAGGTCGGCGGCGATCTCTTGAGGTTTGGCAAGGCCATCACGGCAGGTGGTCAGGAAAGTCTCGATGCGCCGCTCTACGAACTTGTTTCTCTCTTCGATCAGGCTCGGGGCCCGGGTAGCGCGCGCTTCGTACCTAATTTGGGCTGCGTGGGTCATACCATCGGTGATGGTGATGATGAGGTCGTCTCCCGGTTCGGCCTTGCATTCGGAAAGCCAGCCCCAGAAATCAGTCTCCGGATGTGAGAAAAAGCGCCCGTCTAGCTCCTCCAGGGACAAGCAGAACTGGGTTTCGCTTTCGGTGGTGAGTGTTGCCGAGTCTCGCTCTCGTCTTCGCTCCGGCTCTTCGAAGGCCGGCCAAAGTGCGACTAACAAATCCGTGTCCCAGTTTAGGTTGCGCTGTTCGAAATCCGACTCAGTGAGAGTGTGCCGCAAGCGGGCACCCTTCAAGCGGCGGGGAAGCCAAGCATAACGATTCTTTCCGGCCGCTTGAATAAGACCACTCGTTCGCACTGCAGATCGCACCGTCGAGCGTGGATTTTTCGGTTGATTGTCCGGTTCCGCCTGGTGC
>JBJHCR010000227.1:0-10928 GCA_050486105.1 Vulcanimicrobiota bacterium | reverse complement strand
ACAGTCCAATTAGGACTCTACCAAGATTGTCACCCGTCAAGAAGCTGAAGAGCACCTCAAACAGGCCCTGAAAGATGGGCGCTCAATCCCCGTAACCATCCGCGTGAGTTGTGAATATACGGGGTCCGGCACCCGGGAGATGGAGTTGGAGTCCCTCGACGGGGAGACGGTTACTCTGCTAGACACGGCCGACGAAGGCGAGGCTTCACAAGAAGGATTAGAGCAGCAGACCGAGGCGGCTTCCAAGAGTGGCAGCCGGACGACTATGAGCTTGAAGGACTTCTTGGCCCGACTAGACAGCTACCTTCTTCCTACTCGAATGGATGACTGAGAAGGCCTCACCCAAAAGAGCATTACGAATTCGGAGAGTTCTCGGGGTCCTGGCCGCGACTTACCTCATCTGGTTCGCTCTGATTACTGTCCTGGGTCTTCGCACCGATCTCACCCGGGTCGATTGCATCATTATCCCTGGGGCTCGAGTGCATGCCAATGGGGAACCAGGAGACTCCCTCACCGGCCGGCTAGATCGCGCCTTGGAATTGTATCGAGAAGGCTACTCTGAACGGCTCTTGTGCACGGGGGGATTGGGACGATCGGGAGTCATCGAGGCGGAAGCTGCTCGTGATTATCTGACCGAGAGAGGCGTTCCCACCTCGTCGATCCTCTTGGAAGGGCGTTCTCACACCACCTGGGAGAATCTCTGGTACGCCCGAGAAGAAATGGAGCAGAACAATCTGAACTCGTGCTTGGTGGTAACCGACCCCTTCCATACCCAGCGCGCTATCTGGATGGCTCGCGAACTCGGACTAGAAGCTCGCCCTGCCCCCAGCTTCACCGGCCCGGGTTGGGCAACCTGGCCCGGCTTTATCGGATACACCACTCGCGAAATGGTGGCTTGGGTCAAGTATGGACTAGAGCGGGCAAGTCGAACCATCCGCGGAAGGAAACCCTAAGGATCTGGTCCGGAATAACTTCCCGGTTTGGGCCGCCGATGCATCCCCCCTGGCCGCGTTGGTTTTCACTCAAGTATTCCCGATACTAGTCGTTCAAACCGCCTTGCCAGGGGGGCGCCTCGACAACCGAATACAGAAAGTTATTACGGACCAGATCCTAAGACCCTTTCAAGACTTCTATCTTCCGATAGTGAAAGTCCACTCTCCTTGAACGTTTTGCCCGTTCTCATCGACGGCCCGGACTCGCACAATGTGCTGGCCGTAATCCAGGTTGTAGCCGGGGGTCCAGGAGACCCGATTTGAGTCTCGGCGAGCGGCTCCAGTGACGTCGTGACCGTCCACGGACATTTGAATAGAATTGCGCCGGACCGGCGAAGAGAATCGGCATGAGATGGTCGGTTGCAAGACCGTCACTACGGAGCCTGGTCCGGGACCATAATCGGTGAGATGAGCGGCAGGCCTGCCCACCGACCCTTGACCGCCACCGCTACTCCAATTGGGGACCACGAAGTTCCAATTTTGGGAGTATTGACGTCCATTGTAGGACCGGGTTGAGATGGTGACATTGTGTTGTCCTGCCTGCAGATCGTAGTCTGGGGTCCAAGTGGCTCGATTGCCCCAGATAGACAAGCGATTGGTGAAGTCTTGACCATCCACCAACAGACGCACCGATTGCACGTTTTCAGGAAAGACCGCCCCTATGGCCGGACGTGCGGTGGAAATCGAGCTTCCGGCCGCCGGAAGCAGTTGAAACATATCGCGATCTGGAGAGGTTGCTCCTCCACGGGTGATGGAGAAATCCCAGTCAAAGGTCATGGAATCGCCACCCTCCGGGGCAGCCAGGACGCGAACGTGATGGACTCCGAAATCCAGATCGTAATCAGGGACCCAAGCGATGGTGCTGCCGCTGATTTGAGACAGACCAGTGACCTCGCGTCCATCCACCCAGATCTGGGACTTGCGCAGGGGGCCGGGAAAGGTCGCCCCAATCTGTGGCCGGGTATTAGTGGTTTGGGAGTTCGAAGGAGGCTGCAAGCTGGGCTTTGGCTGGTAGAAGCTGCCATCAGACCCGAAAGTGGTGACCCGATTGGCCACAATGTTCCCGTTGTCGAGAACTAAACCCTCGATGAGCACGTGGGCCCCTTGCCTTACGCTTCCCACCGAAGCCCGTTGTCCCTGGACCAAGATCTCAGTGTCACGATGTAGCTCAACGATTCTCGTGCCCTGATTGGTGTCCACCACCCAAGTTGAAGAAGAAACTGAGCGAACCAAACCCTCGATACGCTCGGAAAGCGCGAGACTCGGAAGAGTGAGGAGAGTGAAGATCAGGGCCGTGGCCAATCGCCTTAAACAGGACTGGGATCTGTACGCATTCTCGAAAACTTTTCTGTGCAACTTGGCCTCCTCAAGACGATTCCTCAACGGTGTCTGGATCTTCGCTCTCCCTTTCTTCTTGCAATCTGGCTTCCTCTTGCAAACTGCCTTCCTCTGGCAATTTGGGCTCGGCAGTCGAGAGGTTATTCATATCTATCAGGTCTTGGTGGATATCCTCGTCACTATCCTCGAGTGATTCCCATTGCTTTCCTTGAGCTTTGAGAAGGTAAGCTCTGAGTTCCTGCAATTGCGAGTCTTTTAAGTCTTTGAAGGCACAGCCATAACCGTAGGGCGAACTTGGGTCAGGGTGCTGCTGATGGCGAATCACAGCGCTGTAGGTGGTCCTGGGCAACTCGAGTCCATCGTCCAACTTAACGATGATGGTGGCACCTGCTCGGATCGGCTTGAGGAGCGCGACAAAGAACCCACCCAGCCCGAGGTTTCTGATCGAGGCTCTCATGGTCCAGCCACCTACGAGTTCGATGGTCGCGGGAATTTTGCAAGCAAGCCTCAGGGATTTTCTTTGGTCCCGCAAGTTGAACGATTCGAATCCGATATCCTTGGTCTTGGCCTTGACCCAAGATGTACCTAGGGCCTTGGTGTTCTTGAACTCAACTCCTACGAATTGAGTGGAATCAAGGCTGCGAAGCCTGGTCCAACGGACCACCGCCTGCACCGTGAGATCGGGATACTTGGGGATCTCCTGGGGATAGGTCAGCCGCAAGGTCACCTTCTTCGGGAGATCTTGGGGGGTGGAACATCTCAGGAGAACGCCTCCAATACCCATGTCAACGACCTTGGCGACGAACGACTTTTTGCCGTAGCTCGCTTCGACTTCGAATTCACAGGGGCGTCTTGCCCCTCTGCGTCGCTGTTCGAGGGTCGGTAGATCCTTGTTGTCAGGTCGTCCTGAAAAAAGAGAGCCAAAAAGCTTTTTGAACATCCTTTTCAGATTCGACACCGGACTGGCAATCCCCGGGTCGAAGGTAGAATGTCATAGAGGTTTCTTTTTGTGGCCTTCTCTTCCCATCTCGATCCTTAGGAAGCCTCAAAGTTAACGTTTGCCTTCGGTCTCAGCCTTCAGATGTTCCACCAGTCGCCTAGACACATCGTGGAGACACTGCTTCACCAGGCGGTCCTCTACTTCTTGCATGATCTTGCCGTCTTTAGCCCCACCGGTCATCTCCGTCTCGAAGACCATCTCGGGCTGATCAGCGACCACCTCTCCACTGGCCGAGTCCACCAGAGTGCCGTGAGCCATGCCCGCCACCGTTACCATATAACGACGAGAGAAGTCCATGGGAACTCCGGTTCCACCGGGATAGCCCTCGGGTGCGGCCCCGGTCATGCTGGTGGCTTTGGCGTCTTTGTTGAACTTCACATTCCCGTAGAGCACCAGATCGGCCCCTTCGGATTTCCCCAGGCGAGCTGCGTCATTCGACGACAATATCGTGGCCCATCGGTCCAAGACCACCACCTTGATGCTCGGGTCGTGAGCTTCGATCTGAGTTTGGAGTTCTGCACTCAAGTCCGCCTTGGTGACCGGTTGATAACTGCCTCTGATCTCGAAGGGAACGAGTAGAAGGGTTCTTTCCTGGGCCCAAGCCGGACTCAGGCTGAGAAGTGTGAGAATGAACGTAAGAAAGTATTTGGCAGTACGCATGGCTTGGTCTGTTCGGGAGCCCACCTGTTGAACCTTCCCACCGCTCGTTGTTCACAGCTGAGATGGTTCTATTTCGAGGGAACCCAGGTTCCGTGGGCGCCCAGGGAGTCGTAGATCGGAGGCTCTCTCAAGGCGTGAGCCAACAGGAGGGCAGAGAAGCTGGCGATAAGCATGGGGAGAAACATTTGCTCGCACCGAGTCATCTCCGAAATCAAGACGATCCCGGTCAATGGGGAACGCACTACGGCGGTGAAGAAAGCAGCCATGCCGACCATGGCCGCTGCCGGAACGGAGATATCCGAGGCAGGGAACCCGAACTGCCAGACAAGGGCGAAGATAGCACCAAGTTCGGCTCCCAAAGTGAGCAACGGGGCGAACAGACCTCCAGGGACCAGGACCGAATAGGAGACCACCCCTAGGACAAAGCGGACCAAAAAGACAAGAGGCAAAAGTGAACTGATTTGAACCGCCATCAGTGCATTACCCGTCAAGACCTCGCCGCCCCCGATGTAGTGAGGAAAAGACCAAGCCAGGATTCCGAAGAGAGCGCCAACCAAGCCCGCCCTTAGTATGGCCTTTTGCACTTTGCCACAGTCGAACCTTGAGCCGAGTTCCTGGCCCCAGAGAATGGCTCTGGAATAGAGGACTCCAAACAAACCGGCCAGGAGCCCCAAAAGCAGGTAGGCCAACTCGTTGCCGCCGAAACGAAAGGTCCCTAGAGGTAAAAGGAACTCAACGTCATTGCCCACTATGGCCCGGGAAACCACAATAGCCGAGGCGGAACAACCAATCATGGTGACCACCACTCGAGAGTTCAGTTTGCCTAGAACCTCTTCGACGACGAAGAGGGCCCCGGCCAGCGGAGCATTGAAGGCCGTAGCCAACCCCGCACCGGCTCCTGATACCATTAGGCTTCGGACATCGTCTGTTCCTAAGCCGAAACGGCGACTCAACAGCACTCCCAGGCTAGCGCCCATTTGAACGGAAGGACCTTCCCGGCCTAGGGCCAGACCGCTCCCCATAGCCAGACACCCTCCGATGAACTTTACCGGCAAAAGCCTGAGCGGCTCTGGAGGCTCTCGCCCCTCCACCGTCGCTTTCACGCTGGGGATTCCACTGCCCACAGCAAAAGGGGAATAGCGGATCACCAACCAAGCCGCTAGGCCGGTAGCCGTAGCGCAAGTCAGAATCGGCAAGGGAGCCATCCAGAGGCCCTGTTCCCGGGCCCAATCAAACATGACTTCTCGGCCATCAGACGAGTGAGCCAAGCTCAAACGAAACAGGCCGGTCACCAGGCCCACAAAGAGCCCCAATAGGACCGAGAGCCCCGCCAACATTGGATAACTGAGTTGCTTGCCGCAAGAGCTGTGGTCGCTGGGCGGGTCAGACATCCCTCAAGTCTTCCCCAAAGTGAAAATTTTTGAACCCGATATTCTTAAAGACTCTGCATACCACGTCCTCGCTGGCCTGGTCTTCTCGCTTTAGCCTGGGTGGCGGAGAGGCCGATGCTGTCGGGAGTCGCTGAATACAAGAAAACTCGGCCTTGATCGTGGAGGCTCTCCTCTGTGCCCCCCTAATCAGGGTCCGAAATGCATCCGAAGCTTCCCTGATAGAGAACGAGAGCTTGGGACAATGGAGTCCCTGTCCCAGAGAGATTTGAAGCGCAAGATAATTGGGTATGGCACAGCAGAGGTGAACTGCAATGAAGCCGACGATCAATCTGAACGAACTCAAATTCGAATCCTACGGGGAGGGCAAACCGGGCGGATACTCGGTGGTCAGCACCCTTATCGGAGCTACGAAGCTCGGTTACAACGTAACCGTATATCAGCCCGGACATGCTGCGATTCTGCCGTTTCATAACCACCATATCAACGAGGAGATGTTTTTGATCCTGGAAGGAGAGGGGACGCTGCGCTTTGGTGATCAGACCTATCCCCTCAAAGCTATGGACATCATCGCTTGCCCGCCGGGTGGACGAGAGGTGGCTCACCAAATCATAAATACGGGCACGACGGACTTGAAGTTCTTGGCGGTAAGCACCAAAGAGGGTGCGGACATCGTGGAGTACCCGGACCAAGACATCGTCGGGGCCATGGTTGGGGACTACGGAAGCCAACGGTTTCGCGCGTTCTTCAAATTGGACTCCAACGTCGGGTACCCCAGTCCTTGAGCTGAAAAGGCCCCAGTTGCCGACCACCTTCGTCACATTACTGATACATCCAAGCAATTTCGGGCCCAAGTACTGGCACCGTGAGAGGGTCAAGATGGGCCTATGCCTCCAGACCTGTAAAAGAGCAAGCTCCAAGCTAGAACTCAGCCAGGCCCCTCAACGAGGAAGCAACTGCAGACCGAACGCTGAGGCATAGTCTCGCAGACGGGTGTCAAGACTCAGAAAGCGTAGGCTTGGGACCCACTCGACAGCAAGCAGAGCCGTGCAGAGGTGAAGGGCGCCTCGACAACCGAAAAGAGAAAACTCCCCCGGAGCAGATCCTAAAGTCGGAACCGGGGCGCTCCCATTCCTCCTGATGCCGGCAGAAATCGGGACTACGAAACGGCTGCGCCTTTCAGCTCGTCTTTAGAGAAACATGGTTTCTCTCCGGAGCCGCTCCTTTACGGTGACTTCTGAGTTCAGAATCCCGGAAGATTGGGCTGTTCGGGTGGATTTCCGCTTCGTCAATTCTTCTCAACCGGTGTTTTAACGGGGTTCGACACCGAGCAGTTCCAATACACGGTCTTCCTTCAACAATATCTGAGGTGTCGACGAACTTTGGGGATCGCTTCCCTCTCGAGGGGGATTCTTAAGGCTTTGTCGAAATGAAGCTCGTTATGGATACTAGACCAACTCCCAATTTCTTGCAGGCCTTTTTCGGTTCTTTAGCCGTCATTAAGGATTATCCCCGGTACGCTGAACGTTCATTAGGGAGCGCTTTTGCCCACCTTTTGCTAGTGTTGACCCTGGTGTGTAGCTTGCTGGCCTTTATGGCCAGTCAGTGGTTCAACAGCATGGTAGGACCTCATTTGTTGAGCTTCGCAGCAGAGATTCCCCACGTCACGGTCTCTGACGGTAAGGCTCAGGTGGATATTCCTCAGCCTCACGTGTTCGACATTGAGGGAGAGCCGATCTTCATTATTGACACCACTCAAGACCCCAAGGTGTACACCGATGACCATAAGGCGATCATCATCTTGTCTTTGGACGCTATCACGGTGAAAGAAGACTCCGGTGAAATCACCACCTATGGCTTGTCCGACTTCACAGGAGACTTTGAGCTGAGTTCGACCACCGCAGAGAACTGGATCAAGACTTTGGAAGCCTGGACGCTGCCCATCTTCTTTTTCTTGACTTTCCTTTGGGCGATCATCTTGAAGCCCTTGCAGGTCTTGTTGGTGGCTGGAGTGGTCACCTTGATCCATCAAAGTCGACCGAGTTTCTCCACCCATCTCAGATTGGCTTGCTATGCTTTGACGCCGGCTCTGGCTTGGACCACCTTGGCTTTTGGACTGAGCCTTTCGGGAGTCGCCATTCCTGGAGCAGGCTTGGTTTTTTGGGTGATTCTCGGTGGCGCAACCTGGTACACCGCGTCCCTGATCAAGAACACCCCTTGGCATCAGTAAGTGGCCTAAAGCGCCGTCTATAGACGGCGCAAAGGGAAACCCTTCAGCTGTCAACCCGAGGGAGCCGTACGACAAATACGGTTCCCTCGGTTTCTTCTAGGGCTAGGGTTCCTTCAGCTGAACTGATGATTCCATAGCAGGTGGCCAGGCCAACTCCCGAGCCATTCTTTTTGGTGGTGAAGAATGGCTCGAAGATCTGCTGTTTAATTTGTGTGGGGACCCCTGGTCCGTTATCGGCAACCCGAATGGCCACCTCGCCGTTTTCCGCACTGCTGCGAATCTCAACTTGACCTGGGCCCTCTTCAAGGGCCTCGCGGGCGTTTGCACAAAGGTTGAGTAGCACCTGAAAAAGGCGATTGGGGGTAATCTTGACTTGGGCCTCTCCAGCGCCGGTCTCGATGGAGAAGTCTACCGTTGGTGGAAAGAGGGCTTTTAGAGGCTTTCGCCATTGGTCCCAGATGCTATCTAGAGTAAAAACCTCGACTTGCCTCTCCCCCTGTCCAGCGAATAGCGACAGTTGCTGGGTCAGTTGCAGACCTTGTTTGACCGCATCTTGTATGCCTTGGAGATCCTGACGTTGTTGTTCGTCTTTGCTGGACTCCAGAGCTAATTCGGTGAGGCTACCGATCGCTCCAACGATGTTGTTGAAGTCGTGGGCGATAGCCCGAGCCATTCGACCTAAGCTCTCTTGCTTCTGGGTCTGAGCCAACTGGTGTTCGACCTGTTCTCTACGATGAATTTCTGAACGGATGCGTGCCGACATCAGATTGAAACTCTCGGTGAGTTCGGATATTTCTTTCGGACCTTGAGTGGTCAGTTGCAAGGTCTCATCTGGCTTCAGCCAATCCAAGGCTCTTGCTAAGTTGATGATCGGCTGGGTCAGGGCTTGATGGAGTGCGACACTCAGCAAGGCAGCGATGCCAAAGCTCAGAATCAGCAGCATCAAAAATAGAGTCCAAATATTGGTGAGATTGGAGAAGAGTTCCGTTTCATCGAAGGCGACTACTAGTTCCCAGGTAACAGGCTCTAGGCCTGAGACCCAACCCACTAAGGACCGGTCACGTTGACGGATTCGGGCTCCCTCGGGGCTCCGAGCCTCGGGCAATGGGGCAAATTCCCCTAGAACTTCAGGCCCTGCCAAGACCGTTCCTTGATCCAAGATACCCACCATGCCGGAAATCCTGTGTGAGGTTTCACTGGCCAGTCTTTGAAAGAGCGCATCTAGCACCATAGAACCCGCTATGGCGCCCACCAATTGGTCGTCGACCATGACCGGTTCGATGAGGAGCAAAATGGTGGCTCCGGTATCCCGACTAACCAAGACCTCGCCGACCACAGGCTCACCTTTGAGGACTTTGGCAAAATACGGACGGTCGTTCACTTGAAAGGGGGGACTCTTGGTCGGATAAACCATGCCATCCGGGGTATTCAAATAGAGATGCTCGAAGACTTCGGGAACAAGAGCTTCCTCTTCGGTCAAGATGGAGAGGATGACTCCTCGATCGCCAGACCGCATTTCTGGTCTCCGGGCCAACATCCCCAGCATCTGTTGACGAACCTTGATGAAGCTCAGCACCCTCTGCCGAATCTCTTGCTGTTGCGCCTGCGCCGAAGTGCGAACCAATTGCTGGGCTCGATTGAAACCAAACCACCAAAAGGTGACCAAGAGTCCGATTCCTAGGAACAAGAGCGGCACCAAGGCCGTTATGAGAGACCGATAGAGCAGTGGCATAGTTACCCCCCGATAACCCTTGCTTCATCTTCCCATTTGCGCACGGATAACCTCCGTGGACAGAAAAATGAAGATTGCCCCGTGAGCGCGAAGCAAACCTTAAGGTGAGCGCGATTCTTGACCCATTGCAACGAATTTTCGACGCTTGTTATGCTCTGCTTCCCAGGGGCATACAAGCGACGGCGGTGAGTCCTGTCTTTGTGGGGCATCGGGGAGTGTGCGGGCATCCCGAAATTCGCGAAAATACCATGCAGGCTTTCGAGTTTGCCGCAGTCCGAGGTGCAGCTTTGGAGATGGACTTGCATCTCACTGCTGATGGTCAACTGATCGTTCATCACGACCCCACAATCCTTCTCGATGATGGCTCGGAGTTGCCCATTGGCCAGGCTCAGGCTGAAGACTTGAATTCGGTGGCTCCATTCGTACCCATGCTCTCAGAAGTCTTGGATTCCTTTCTGCATAGATGCCCAAGGCTCTTCTTGGAAGTCAAGGTTTATCAACCCGAGGAAAACCTCAGAGACCTCTTGGGTGAACTGGGACGACTCTTGGACCTCAAGGGAGCCCGCCGAAGCACCACCTTGCTTTCTTTAGACCCTCGACCCTTGGATTTGGCTCGAGAGATGCTCAGCGATATAGAGCGAGTCTTCGTGTTTGGCTCTATCTCCTCGGAAGAGGCGGTAGACTATGTCAAAACTTGGGGAGACACGGGAATCGCCGGCTGGTACTTCAGTTTTCCAAATCATCTGCGCGAGTTTCTTCGTGAGAAGGGTCTTTTTGAAGGCGTTGGTTACATCGACTATTTTTCGACTTCGGTGGCCTTGGCTAATCGGGGCTTTCGCTATCAGTTCACCAATAGAATAGATCGCCTGGTGGAGAACTGAACCCACTCGGTCCCGTGCCTTCCAGGCCCGGGAAGGCCCGGGACCCCTCCCGTTCGCCTGGCTCGTCCATCACCCGACTTTCACCCGACTTTATCGGGTACCCGGGTACCCTGGGTAACTGGACATGCGAAATCGTCTAAAAGGGTCAGCGTTCCCGCAGGGCTATCGGCCTGTCGGGCACCCACCAGAGGTGGGTGATGCAGTTCGCCATGCTCGGACTTCATGATACCTTCGGCTTACCGGGTTTCCGGCCAGCCTTCTAGTCGGGGTACTTCACGGAGCAGCCATAAGCTTGAGTGGTGGACGGATTCACCGCCTTGCCAGCTTTTAAGGCTTGAAGGGCGAGATCCACGTAGTTTGTTTCCTTTCGGTCGTCGATAGCACCTTGATAGGCGACCTTGCCGCTCTTGTCGATCACGTACATGTGAGGAGTGGTCTTGGCAGCATAGCGTCTTCCAATGGTCCCTTGTGGGTCCAGAACCAAGTGGGTGGCCTTGGACTTCTCTTTAACGAGGAGATTCTTCCATTGCTCTGCGGTGTAATGACCCTGTTTCCCAGGGGCTGAACTGGCGATGGTTAGCCAAACGACCTGGTCACCATATTTGGCTTGCAGGGCTTGCATTTTTCCAGCGTCGTACTGGGCTCGCACGAATGGACAGTCGGTGTTGATCCACTCTAGAACGATGGGCTTTCCAAAGAAATCCCTC
>JBJHCR010000226.1:0-10956 GCA_050486105.1 Vulcanimicrobiota bacterium | reverse complement strand
CCCCTCGCCCGCCGCTAAGCCACGTTTTTTCCGGATCCTAAGCCACCCCTGGAGCGGCTTAGGCCCTCGCCCGCCGCTAAGCCACGTTTTTTCCGGTTCCTAAGCCAACCCTGGAGCGGCTTAGGCCCTCGCCTCCCTTGTTCTTGCCTCCGACCGGCCAACCTCCGTTTCCCGCCCGCCAGACCCCCCCAGAGCCTGCTTCCCTGTTCCCGGCGCCGTCCCCGAGACCGCCTCCGTGCCTCCATTGGGCAGCTTTAGCTTCGTCGGAGAAGTTCGTAGAACTCGTCTGCTTCGATTCCCGGTGGATAGTACTCAAGTAGGCTTTCGTTGGTGGGGCGCACGGGGTGTTTTAGGCTCTCTAGCACCTCCATGGCGGTGTGGACTTCTCGATAGCTTCCGGGCGGGAAATGAGGTTCTGGATGGAATTCTTTGAGCCTCACCAGACAGACTGGTATGCCTCGCAGCATGGCTTCCACCGCGGTTTGTGAAATCACGGACACCAAAAGATCAGCTTGGTCTAGGAAGTCTTCCAAACTCCCTTGCAAGTAGCTTTCTGGTGGGGGAGGCGTTTCTAAGGATTCCAGCAAAACGTCTCTTTCTTGGCGAGGGTGGAGCCGAAACATAAGTCTAATGCGCCCCGCCTTCTCGAGTTCGAGCAGCTCTCTATACAGGCGCTTGACTTTTTCCAGACTAGGAGGAGCGCAATAACTTTCGTAGGGCGTTGTGGCAACCGCAACCACAGGGGGGTCTTTGGTTCGAGGCCGTCGACCCGTTTCTAAATTCCCCGAAAAGAGGGGATAACCGATGGTGTGAACCGATTTGCTCTCGAACCAGGTGCCAAGCTTACAGAAGGGTTTGCTCCAAAGTAGCACCTGATCACCTCGGCAGACTGAACCCCAACCAGTTTGATGCAGAAGCATGGGAACTCCGAAGATTTTTTCCGTAAGCCAAGAAAGCACCCGTCTGACTTTGCTTGGTGGTCTTGGGGTAGGCGCAAAGAAGGCGCTTTGGATGATGAATCCCCGGCCTTGTGGATAGAGATGACGAAGCCAAATATACGCCTCAGACAAATCGCTGGTTGTCAGAATCCAGTCGGGCTTGGGTAGACAGCGATAAGCCTTCAGTAGGCGAGAGAATCGGAAGACTCGCTGAGCGAAATTTAGTTCAGTGAAGTTCCGGAATTCTGCTGGCTCCAGGAGCCGTACCTGGGACTTCGACAGCTTTGGATATCTGGGATCAACGAAGTAGGGGTTCGGGTCGCTCCCGGTTGGAAGGGTGCTCAGGGCATAAGGGTTGGAGGAGACCAGGTAGAGTTTTCCGAGCCGAGCCAAAGCCTGAGTGTATCGTTCATAGACCGGCAATGAGAGATAGGGATGGCCCAGCAGTAAGTAAACATTCGGGCCTTGTGGCTCTCCATCAAATGCGCTCATCGAGGGGCATCACTCTCTGAGGACAGATGACGGGGTAACTCCCACGCATTCTCTCGACTTGCTGAGAGAGCGTCATCAGATCATCGCTGGGATCGGGTGAGATGAAAGCTTGAACCTGTAAGTACAGTCCAGCCTTGAACTTGAGGTCGATAGGGTCGATCGCGGTAACCTGCTCTGTGAAACTAGAGTGCTCTTGAATCCTGAGTTCTTCCAAGGGACACAGCAAGAATCGCCGATGATGAGATCTCAACTCCACGGACCATCGGCCCGGAGCCAACCAGTCGGCATGATAAGAGAATGGTGCTCCAAGACGGGAGAGACCGTGACCCACAAATCGAGCTCCCCGAGGGTGCCAACTGAGGTCCCCTTGGGCCAGGGCCTGGAGCCTTGAGGGTTCTCCTCCGAGGAAAAATGCGAGGTCAACAACGTGGGTGGAGTTAGCTTCAAACCAATGAGCCAAGAGGTTGGTTGAGCGGCTTTGGTCTTTAAGGCAATGCACCAACTCTGTGAAATCAAAGCGGAAGGATGTTACTCCGCCGTCACGTTCTAGTTCTCGGCGGCACCTTTGCGTGGAGCTAAGAAAGCGACGATTGTATCCGATAAAGACCGATGCAGAACAAGCTTTTCGGAGCTCTTCCGTCCCTTCGAGTGCTGACAGGTTGAGAGCTCCAGGTTTCTCCACTAGAAGTTGAGTGACTCCTCTCTTGAGGCAGAGTTGGCTTACGTTCGAGAGTTCTTCGACACCCGTTGCTACGATTGCGTGACTTGGTGGGGGGTGTACTGAAAGGTAGGTCTCGACTCCGCCAGAGAAAACTTCTAGGCCGGTAGCTTGGGCAAAGCGCGCACTTCGTTCGGAACAGCGACCAACTGCGACGGTGGGAATTTCAAGCGCTCGGAGAACCTTGGCGTACTCGCCGGCCATCTGGCCGGTGCCAACTAGAAGTAGAGTCATGTCACCGGCCAGCCTGTGCTTGTTCGGAAACTATGATCAGGGAGTGCTGCCATCAGACTTCTCAGGAAGAGTTGATGATACTCTGACGATTCTTGATAGGGTGTCAAGCCGCAGTCGCCGGATTCCAAAATGCTGTCTACTAGGGGGGCCGTCAACTGGCTTTGAAAAGGCACCACATATTCACGGAGTTTAGAGTTCTCGAGCATGGACTGGGTCTGTTCATCTATCTCTATTTCAAGGCCGCTGAACAACTCTAACCGGAGCGAGTGCTTGAGGCCAGGCCTACATCTAGCCACGAACTTCGAAGCCCCGCATTGAGCCTCCAACTTTCCGTGAACTTCCAGGTATCCGGTTCGCTTTGCGGGGAAGGGCAGACCGTACGTCTGAATAGTAACATTCTGGATTGGTGGTCGATCAGGGCCTTGGAGCCACATCCAGTGATCAAAGTAGTGGATCGCATTAGTGCAAAATCCCCACTCTGCCCCTCGTACAGAGTAGTGGTGCACCTTTCCGCGGTATTGGGTAGCGAGGCGCTGAGCTTGCGGATAGATGCGACGCGGACAATTGACCCAGACTGAGGGCCCTCCTTTGCTCAGGGCAAGGTCCAATGTTTCATAATCGCGGAGGTCTGAAAAAAGAAACTTTTCCAAGACGATAAAAGGCACCGTTCTGTTCAGCAACTCTAAGGTCAGTTCGGCTCGAGGTCTCGAATCGGTAGCCACGATAGCCAACTCAGGTTGAGTTTTCACTTCCCCAAGACAGGAAACAACCGAGAGCGATTTCCCTGCCGGTCTCTCTCCAAAGTCGCGGGTCAAGGTGTTACGCGCTGAAGAACAGATTTCCACCACAGCGATCTTTCGAACTTTGCGAGATTCAAGCAATCCTTGAAAGTGACGCCGGCCGATATTGCCAGAACCTACCAAGAGAACTTCACTCAAGGGCTTGCTCCTCGGTGACGCGAGTCCCCATAACCGCTAGAACCCAAGTGCAGCCTTCGGGCGGGGCAACCCACATAGATTCCCGATTCCAGGATGTCTTTCACGACCACCGCGCCGACTCCCACCAAGACATCTTGGCAAACTGTCAAGCCAGGCCTAAGGACCGCACCCGCTCCTATCAAAGTTCGGGGCCCGACGGACACTCCCCCGGCCAAGACGGCCCCCGATGCGATATGAGCGAAGGAGCCCACTCGGCAATGATGCTCCACAATCGCACCGGAGTTGCAGATCGCACCCTTCTCCAAGTGAGCTCCGCTATTCACGACAGCCCTTGCCGCCACAAAGACGCCGGAATCGAGTCTGGCACTTTCGGAGATGCTGGCTCCTGGATGAATGGCAAGCGTTGGCTCACCGAAACGCTCGCTTAGCGACTCATGCAGCTTTTCCCGAATTTTGTTGTCGCCAATAGCTACGAAAAAGTCATATCGGCTCAGAAGTCTTTTGGAGCCGTCTTCTGTTTCACTCCCCAGGTAATCCAAACCGAGGGGGTTAGAGCCTTTCCGCTCGGCCTCGAAATACCCCCGCAAAGTACGGCCTGATGCGATAAGAGCTTCGCCGACGACCAGAGCATGCCCGGAGTAGCCAACTAGAAGGACCGACCTCAAGGACGTTTCCATCAGGTGTCTTTGCTATCTCTGAAGTGTCGCCATTCCAGCTTAAGGCCAGAGGGGAGTTCCTCGGCAACCACTCTTCCGAGCACTTGCTGCCAAAACATAGGAGAGATTCCGTCCCCAGGGCGCCGTACAGTGAGATGTTCCTCCGTGAGGTGCTCTCCGGTCTTGACTGAGCGAAGGAGGTGTAGACTCTTTCGAGCGATGTCACGATTTTGTCGCTCGTGGGGGGTGACTCTTTTTTCTGCTGTACCCAGAGCTTGCTCAACCTGACGAATGGAATGGACGAGATGGGTGAACTCTCCAGGAGTGAGCGAGGCTCGGTGGTCCGGCCCTGGGAGGGACCGGTCGAGAGTCAAGTGTTTTTCAATGACCACCGCTCCCAAGGCTACCGCAGCTATGGCTGCAACGCAGCCTGGGCTGTGGTCGGATAGTCCCACTTGAATACCAAAATGTCGGCGAAGAGTCCTGAGGACTCGAAGGTTCACTTCGTCGTACGGAGTGGGATAGGCTGAAGTGCAATGCAGTAAGACCAGCTTGTAAGCATCTAGTCCTTGAAGCAATAGGAGATCTACTGCAGCTTCGATCTCCTCAAGGGTCGACATCCCCGTGGAAAGGAGGGTCGGACGATTCGCTTTCCCCACTCGTCTCAGGTAGGGATAGTTGGTGAGCTCTCCTGAAGGGAGCTTCAGGTAAGCTGGTTTCAGGCTTAAGACGAACTCGAGACTGGTTGAATCAAAAGCCGAGCTGAGATAGTCGATTCCGGATTCTTTGCACTTCTGTAGCAAGACTCGGTGATGGTCCTGGCTGAGCTGGAATCGTTTCAGCATGGACAACTGGGATTCGGAGTCGTCGTCACCCCACCGTTGGTATTCGGCTTTAACCGCGCGCGGGCTTACGAACTCCTCGGCTCGATAGGTCTGGAATTTCGCAGCGTTAGCTCCAGCCTGCGCTGCAGCCACAACGAGTTCTAGGGCTAGATCGAGGTTGCCATTGTGGTTGACCCCGATTTCCGCAATCACATAGGTTGACAATATTGCTCCGGGTCGAACGGGAGATCGAAGAAAGATTTTTCCAGGATAGAACTGAGGTTGCAATTGCCGAGGGTCTTCACCACGACTTCAGACACCGGGCCCTGCCAGTATGGGTTGATCTTCTTGCTGCAGAGCGCCCGATGCTCGGCGCTGTCAAGAGTTTCCATTGCCCTAGCGATAGCTGCTCGATCAGGAGCGCAATCAATCACACTGGGACCGGCAATTCGCCCCCTCTGGCGGTTACCGATGTTCACGGTACCCACTCCGAGACTGGGAGCCTCGATAAGCCCGCTCGAAGAGTTCCCGACCACACCGGCCGAGTGAGCGACCGAAGACAGATATAGGGTTCGACCAAGGGCAGGAACAAACACGGCTCGGTCCTCATGGGCTTTGACAAAGTCCCTGATTTCTTCTCCAATCTCACGACCACCCGGGTCGGCGTTGGGAGCGGTGAATAGGAGTTGGAATCGACTTTGCTGCAAGGCCGCAAGCAGGTCTTGGACCTGCTCTTGAGGCCCCGTTGAATCGAGGGTGGTGGGATGAAAAGTGATCACCACATAAGGCTTCTCCCAGTCCCAAGGCAGGTGAGCGCTGAGCTCGATTAGGGGATAGAGGTGGGTTGAATTAAGACTCTCAAGGATTGGTGCTCCCACGAGATAGACTGCACTCGGAGATTCTCCGAGCTGTATAACCCTGGCCCTATACTCCTTGGTCGCCACGAAATGGAGATGGGACATTTTGGTGATCGAATGTCGAAAAGCTTCGTCAAAGGCTCCTTGAGTGGTCTCTCCTCCGTGCAGATGGGCCAGGGGAATTCCCATCAAGGTGGCGGCACTGGCCGCCAGAAACGTTTCGTAGCGATCGCCAAGAAGGAGCAGAATGTCGGGCTGAAGTCGTTCCAAGGCTTCACCCAGCCCGAGGAGGGCCAAAGCAGAACTCTTGATGGTGGCGAGGCGACTGTCACTGTCTAGAAGGTGCTCGATGATCTCAGAGACTTCGAAACCATCGGCCTGAACTTCTCTGATAGTCCTTCCGTGTTCTGAGCTGAGGTGGGTTCCGCACGCCAGAAGCTGGAGTTCGAGTTGTGGTGATTGGGAGATTCCTTTGAGGATCGGATATAGGTGAGAATAGTCGGCCCGACCGCCAGTCAAGCAAGCGATCCTTCTGGGGTTAAGGGTCATAAAGAATTCACCTGATGCCTTTGCGATGCTGGGGCGACCAAATCTGGGGTTGAAAGCTCAATAAGGGTCCTGCAGAGTTCTAGGTCAGACTCGGTGTCGACGTCTACGGAGCGGTTGGCGGGCATCACGTATCCCAGAGTTCTCGAGGGATAGAACGTTCTCTCACGATCTAGTACGCTGGGTCGAATCCAGTAAACGGCGCCATTCGGAGCATACAATTTTGGCAAATCCTGGCGGCGCTTTGGAGGATGGTCGAAAGCCGGTTTTAGGAAGCCCTCAGGGTCCACGATTTGAGAGAGAAGGGGATGGTGGTCGGGTTTGGTTATGCTGACCACTGCATCACATTCAGATTCAAGTGCGAGACTTAACGACCGTCTCAGGTCATCGACTTGTCGAAGAGGAGAGGTGGGTTGCAGGAGAGCTAGCCAAGCGGGTTGGTATCCGTCTTTGGTCGCCAATTGCCGGAGCCCGTCGAGAGCAACGTCGACCACTGAAGCGCAATCGGAGGCCAATGACTCAGACCTCAGGAAAGGGACCTCTGCACCGGCCAGTTCGGCCACTTCGGCGATCTCTGTCTGGTCGGTGCTGACTACGATTCGGTCGAAGAGTCCGCTATGCAGAGCAGTGCGGACGCTCAATTCCACCAAAGTCTTTCCGGCGACTTGAGCCAAGTTCTTTCGCGGCAATCCCTTAGAGCCTCCCCGAGCGGGAATGAGGGCCAAGATCTTGTCAGAGGACATAAGAATTGTCAAATTCTCCTTTTTGCTGGGCCATCCACTCCACCGTCCTGCTCAAGCCTTCGGTCAAGTTGACCCGAGGGCTCCATCCGAGGTCGTTGGCTGCCAAAGAACTATCTGCCTGCAGTCGGTCGATTTCGCTGGTTGCAGGTCTCATTCTATTCTGCTCACTGACCACCGGTCGCTTCAGATCGAGGATCTCGAGGATTCTCACGACCAAATCGGCAATTCGAATCTCCTGACCCGAGCCGAAGTTGTAGGTGCGACCCAAGACAGCGCTCTCTTGAGTTAGGGCTAGGAAACCATCAATGGTGTTAGCCACGAAGTTGAAGTCTCTGGTCGATTCCAAATTGCCTAAACGGATCTCTGGCCCTCTCTGAGCCTGTTGAATGATGGTAGGGATCACCGCGCGAAATGATTGTCGTGGGCCGAAGGTATTGAAGGGTCGGGCAATCAGCACCGGCAGTCCAAACGACAGGAAATACGACTCCACCAATTTGTCTGCTGCAATTTTCGAGGCAGCGTAAGGAGACTGGGCTTGCAACCGATGCTCTTCGGAGATGGGGACCGCGCGTGCCGTTCCATAGACCTCGCTGGTCGAAGTGTGGATGAAGCGCTCGATCTCGTTTGCTCTTGCTGCTTCAAGCAAATTGAGTGTCCCGACGATGTTGGTTTGTACGTAGGACTCGGGAGCAGTGTAGGAAAATGGGATACCTATCAACGCTGCCAAGTGGAAAACACAGTCGACCCCCACGCAGGTTTTTCGAATTAGAGCCGCATCTCGAATATCTCCCAGCACGGTCTGAAAATCGTTTCGAAAAGGAGAGGCTTCCAGCCATCCGAGGCTTCCGCGGGAATTGTATCGCCCGAAGGCCACTACTTCGGCTCCGAAGGTCGTCAGGCGCTCCACTAGATGACTGCCAATAAAACCCATGGCACCGGTAACCAGGATTCGCTTCCCTCGCAGATCCATCTAATGCTCACCTCTGGCACGCTTGAGTGCGTCTGCCTCTCCGATGTCGATCCAATCGGCCTCTATGGACTGTGCTCCAACCGCATAGCCCCCCTTGATCAGGCTTCGAATGAAGGGAATCATTTGCATCGGTTGGGCGTACTCAAGGAGTTGGAGGACGGTCGGTTCCAAGATATAGATACCAGCATTGATTCTGGCTCTATGAGTCGGCTTCTCATTGATTTCGAGTACACGCTCTCCGTCGAGAGTAACCACTCCAAAAGGAAGACGATGTTGGTAGGTTTTGATTCCGACGGTGACGCTCAAATTGCGGGCGAGATGAGACTCGAGGGCCGAACGCAAATCGAACTGAGTGACTAGGTCTCCATTTGCCACAACGACGGAATGTTCCGGGCGTTCCGGCAGTAAGCTCAGAGGTCCGGCGGTGCCCAGATACTCGGGTTCGTGCAGGTACTGGATCCGGCAACCGAATCGAGCACCGTCCTCGAAGTGTTCCTCGATTCGTTCTTTGAGGTAATTCACGGAGAGGTAAATGTCTTGAATCCCGTGGCCCACCAAGTGGTGGACCAATCGTTCCAAGACTGGTCGACCCGCCACTCGGAGCATGGGCTTCGGGGTTTCTTGGGTCAGGGTTTCAAGCCGAGCACCCTTTCCCCCAGCCAGCAGGACTGCAACGTTTGGTAAAGGGTTCCGCGGAACCATCGAGTCCAAGAGGTGAAGACCCACGAGTTGTCTGCTCTGATTCAAGACCGGCACCTGCTTAATTCTTCGGCCCTGCATGAGGTCGAGTACTTGGTGCCTGCTGTCGGCCGGTTTCACCCAGACAAAATCCTTGCGGAGGAAGGTTTCCACCGGGTCTTCGAGGGCTGCTCCCGAGAGGATTGCCCTACGAACATCGCCCTCGGTGAGCAGGCCAAGCAGTCGCAATTCTTGGCCAAAGTGAAGTGCGAGTCGTACCTTGCCCCTGTCGATCACTTCAAGCGCTCTCAACAGAGTTGCCCCTGGAGGGAGTTCAAGACCCCGAAGGTCGAATTGCTGGGGAGACCTTACTGGTTCTCTTTGCCGGTCCTTCGTTGATTTCAGAGGTTCTATCCGTTCTTTAGATAATTCAGTCCTAAATGCAAGGTCTCGGCTTTCGGTTCTTGGTTTGGATTGAAATGTCCCGTTGCTCCGCCGGGATTTTCATGAACCGGAGGTCCTTCCGTTGAAGGCTTTCTCGATCAGAGGTCAAGGTCATGGTTAGCTTGGATACCCTCGAAGAGATGTTTGGGGTCGATTTTTTCGCTGCGGTCTCACGGACTCACGCAATCGCCTGCGCTGCGGGCAAGCATGAGCGCTGGAGACCATTTCTCGGGAACTGCACCTGGGTGCTGGGAAGATCAGTGCTCAATGTTTGGCGCCTCCCGATTCTATTCTATACTCTTTACTCGGCATTCAGATGTGGTCGTAAGCCACCTTCCGTAGTCGTTTTGGCAGGAGATATCAATCAAACGAGAGCGGTGAACCCCCTAGTGATGGTGCTCGAGAAAGAGGCTCCTGTAGTGGTGGCTCGGACCGCAAAGGCTTTAGGGTGTGCCCTGAAGGTGTCTCCCACGACCGCTTGGATATTGGTGCCCATAATCTGGCCTCTTCTCTTTGCCTTTGCCTATAAAGTCTTGAAGCGACAGGGGCTCGCCCGAAACCAATCGGAAGCGGTTTTTCAGGAGTTGGCCCTATTGCCTGCTCTAGTTCTGTATTGGCTGGTCTTCCTGTCGCTTTGTCGCTGCAGGGCGTTGGTCGTTAGCAACGACCACAACGTCGACTTCACTTCGCTATTTATTGCTGCCAGGATGTACAAGGTACCGACATTTTACTTGCAACACGCTCACGCTGCTCCCAGTTTTCCCCCATTAAATATGGACTTCGCCTTTCTCGACGGGGAAATTTCAGCCAGAATCTACGACCAGAAGCCGAGTCGAACTCGAATCTTCTTGACCGGGGCTCCGCGACTGCAATTCGAGGTTGAACCACCACCCACCGGCAGGATAGGTATTGCGGTGGGGCTTAATGATGAGCTGAAATTTGTCGAGTCTCTGGTTTACAATTTTTTGAGGTTGGACCTCAGGGTCAGGTTGCGACCACATCCCAGACACGGGGCCGTCGCCAGGTCCATGCTCAAGGTTCTTTGCCATCGTGATTCCAGAGTCGAATTCTGCGATTCACGTCGAGTATCCGTGGAGGAATTCCTGGCGAATGTGGAGGCGGTGGTGGCCTCAAATTGCGGCATCCATCTCGAAGCAGCCGCCTGCAAACGACCCAGTTTCTATGCGGTTTTGGGGAACAGTCAGGAGGAGGACAGTTACGCATTCTTGGAGGCGGGCTTGGCCCAGAGATTTGAATCAGCTGAACAAGTCAGAGATTCCGTTTCTGGCCCACTTCCTCAGGCCATAAACAGGATCCAGGCCTGTGTGGGGACACCGTTTGAAGAGAGTCCAGAGATGGCCATCAGGGACCTGATTTTGGATTTGCTTGAAGGCCGACCAACTTCTCACTGGCAGCGCGACCCAAACTATTCCAACTTAGTCCATAGGTACGTCCCCTAGCCCCCGACCTCGCTAGCTTGCAACGCCCGAGAGCCCCCCGCCCGCCCGCTGCTAAGCCAAGTTTTTTCGGATCCTAAGCCAACCTGGGAGCGGCTTAAGCCTCGGGGTGCTGCTCTAGATGGCCCGCGCTGCCCAGCCCCGGGGCGCTGCAGCTCACCGCGCCCGTCCCCCGCTAAGCCACGTTTTTTCGGATCCTAAGCCAACCTGGAGTGGCTTGAGCCCCGGAGCCCCGCTCTAGATGGCCCGCGCTGCCCAGCCCCGGGGTGCTGCTAAGCCAAGTTTTTTCGGATCCTAAGCCAACCCTGGAGCGGCTTAAGCCCCGGAGCCCCGCTCTAGCTGGCCCGCGCCTCCCAGCCCCGCCCGCCCGCCGCTAAGCCAAGTTTTTTCGGATCCTAAGCCAACCCGGGAGCGGCTTAAGCCCCGGAGCCCCGCTCTAGCTGGCCTGCGCCTCCCAGCCC
>JBJHCR010000225.1:0-10961 GCA_050486105.1 Vulcanimicrobiota bacterium | reverse complement strand
TCCGTAAATTACTCAAAATCGCCCGAAACCGCCTGACGGGTACCCGCCGAAGGTGGGTGATGTCCTTCGTCTCGGGCACCTACGGTGAACGCTTCGCTTGCGGTCCGCAAGCGAAGCGTTACGTCCCCGTTTAAATCAGCAGCCTCCTAGGAGGCTGGCAGTCGGAGCGCTCTGAAACGTACCGATTCCAATACCAGCAACTGGGCAGGGTCTGATTTCAAATGATCGCCTGTGATATCGAAGACCACGGTCACCTGAATCAACTGGCTCACGGCGGATCGGTTGATCCAGGCGACGGGCATTAAGGATCAGGCTGAGCAACTCCCTATGGCATCTGGGCGTGCATCCAGGCGCCAACACCCACTAAGACTAGGCCGGTGGCCACCACGACGGCCACCGGCGCACCACCGGCCGTATGAGCGACACTCAGCAGTCCTCCGCTCAATCCCAAGGCCCCACCGAGTCGTGCCCCTTGCCCGAGCAGGTGTCCGTTGTCTTCTTTGCTCAGAAGTTCTATTCCCAGACCGACTCCGGCACCGGCTGCCGCCCCAGTTATGGCGGTGGCTCCCACTGTACCTGCTAGGCCCACCGGTCCAGGGATATGGCTGCTTAAGTAGGCCAAGGTGCCAAGTCCAGCCACCACGCCGGCTCGGCCAATTGACTTTTGCAAAGCAGAGTGGTTGTCATTAGGGCTCGAGGACGAGAACGTGAAGGACTCGGAGGGGAGGAGTTCTTCGGCGACATTTGCGTTTGCGGCCGGCAATAGGTTCGGTGGAGAGCCGGTCGATATTGGCTTGGTTGAATGGAGCGAAATATTCATAAGTATCAGAGACCTTTCATTGGGACATTCTTATTCTTGCGATTATAGGACTTCGATGTTGCCTCAGAGTTGAGCGAACGCTTTATCCGTGGGTGCAGTACTCCCGATGAGGTTGGCACCAATACGGATTCCGGGTTTGAAACTGAGTGTAGAGGCTTGCTCTCCGTGGCCGCGAGAGTGCTCTTTTGGTGAAGATTATTTTGCCGTCATTCGCTGGAACTCGTGATCGCATTCCCTGGAATATGCACTCTGGCTTATAGATTGCAGACTTTTACGATGCCGGAAAAATTGTATGTTTAATTTGCCACGGAACATCTTTACTGTTGTGGACAAAATTGAGCGACGGAACGCTTCTGGCCGACGGGAAGACCTGGACCGGATTTGCCGATAGCGAAGAAGATATCATTAATCAAATGTTCGGAAAAAAAGTCAACGACTATACAATTGAAACCGAAGCCTGCAAAAATCGGAACACCCGTTTCGAAGTTGCCGGAGCCTTGGAACCCTTCGCCGTAAGAGACGGAAGGCTGATTACCGCACAGCAGCAACACAGCAGCTACCTGGCTTCTCGCTTGGTCATTGAAGCATTGTCGGAATAAGGTGTAGAGGTTTGCAAGACCTGGCCATTAAAGTTTCGGTGTGATGGGGCGCATATACCTAAGTCAAGAAAGCCCTCCTAGTCAGGAGGGCTCGAACTGCAAACTCACTTCAGAGAGTGGTTTCAGATGGCGTCCACGATAGACTTGATGAGCGGATACTCATACTCTTTTTCGATCCAGCACTGGTATGCGGCGTAGAGACCGAAGCAAAAGACCACCAGTCCTGCCGGGGGCAAGAGCAAAAAGAGCAGTCCGCCCAGGCCGAAGGTGAGAGAAGCGAGCGTTCCCACGGCGAAGCTCGCACCTATTAAGGCGACACTTGCGGCCGCTTGCCAAACCAGAGCTTGCTTGGCCTGAAAGGCGAGGTAGAGGGATTGGTCCTTTTTGATGAGATAAACCGCCAGGGGCACGATGATCATCCCCAGAGCGTGACACAAGACGGCTATCAATTTCTCGTCCTGCTTAAGCTTCATATCCTTGGCTTCATTTTTGATTTCTGTCTCCATAATCGGGCTCCTTAAGAAGTGGATGATAAGATCTTATAATTCTCGGAGAAGAGCTTCCGTACTCCAAAACACAAAGTGACCCAGAGCACAAAGGAGAAAAAGCGGTCCGCCGGCGCGAACAAGCAGGTCATGGCTTCTGACAGGCTCGATACCGTCACCGCTCCAGACCTATCCTTGGAGCTGACCCGGCGCCATTCTATGGTCAGAGAAAAACCTGACCCACATCGGCCATTTCGATGGGACGGGAACCCAGTAATGACGGGGCTTCCTCGCCCTATGATACGCTCGTTCGCCATCCGCGGCAGGGAGTTCCCGGCCCGTTGGGGGAGGTTGGAGGAGAGAGGGAAAGCCAGGTTTTATCAGGGTTTATTTGATTTGAAGAGATCTTGATGTTGGGAGAAATTGAGGTGGTTTTGCGGAGTTGGCACACAAGGGGGCACACTGATGTTTTATGTTTCGAACTCGTCAGCGATGCTGCGTGCTACTGGAGAAATAGACACCTATCCGACTGCCGAGCCCGTCTAGGAAACAACCATCCGTGAGCAATTTCTTCCGGATGAAAGAGATTGAGCCGCAATTGCAAAATGACCCCTTAACGATATCTATGGGGGAATGAACTTGCAAGATCCTATAGGCAGCTACCTGCGAATACGCGATTTGTATCTAACATACTTGGATACCGCGTTCCGTATCGCCAATAGAGAGGTGGCAACTGAGCGGCGCGCGCTGCTTACAAGACCGGGTGCACTCTGTACAGAACCATATCTTGAGCCTCTGCCAAGATACAAACACTCGAAATCCTCACTGTTGGATCTTTTAGTTGAAAGAGAGGACGATCCACTTCGCGGCTATTCTCCCGAAAGCCGTAGAGCCTTTGTTGAACTTGTCCTTAGTGGTCTTTTTGATTCGGAGGAGGATACAGATGGCGAGCTGAGACGGAATCCGTCCAATCCGCCGTACCAGCATCAGATAGAAATGCTAGAGAGGGACATTCAAAGCGGAAGACCTGGTATCGTGACATCCGGTACTGGGTCAGGCAAGACAGAGTCATTCTTATTGCCGGTCTTTGCAGCAATTTCAAATGAAGCTATCACAAAATGGGCTCCACCTAATGACGGCTATTTGGAGTCGCGCTGGTGGCACGATCCTCGAACGGGGGCGCCAGTTGAAGAATGGAGTCAATTCGAAGAACGGCCAACCAACAGATCCCCAAGTGCATCGCCGGTTAGACTGCACAGGGCTGGCGAGAATCGGCCAGCCGCGGTTCGGGCGCTTGTTCTCTACCCGATGAATGCATTGGTTGAGGACCAACTGGTCAGGCTGCGCAAGGCGTTAGATTCCCGAGAAGCCCGTCTCACGATGCAAACAGAGTTTAGGATCTGGTCCGGAATAACTTTCTATTTTCGGTTGTCGAGGCGCCCCCCTGGCAAGGCGGTTCGAGCGACTAGTATCGAGAATACTTAAGTGAGAACCAACGCTGCCAGGGGGGATGCATCGGCGGCCCAAACCGGGAAGTTATTTCGGACCAGATCCTTAGTGGGAATCGGATCTTTTTCGGACGATATACTGGAAAGTCGCCCGTCACTGGCCACCATCTCGACCCAGGAATGCAAAGACTCTTTGACATTCCTTACCGCGACGAGCGACTTGAGGCCGTTGCAGATACCGGGCTTGAGCCCCATCTTACGCTCGCAGAGCATCGAAGAATCGCAGTGAAACGCCGAAAGCGAAAAATCCAAGAGTTATTCAGGATAATGAAAGACTTGGAGCAAGGTCAGAACCAGGCTCGCCGTTCGGCGTTCCTTGCAGAGACTCAGGGCACGAATGAGCCTTTTGATTCTCTTTCAGCGGCGAGCGCTTTCGGCGATGATGCACCATTTATGTTTCCATCGGTTGATGGGGGAGAACTCATCTCCCGTTGGGACATGCAGGAAACTCCGTCCGATATCCTCATAACCAATGTTAGTATGCTCTCAGCGATGCTGACACGAGAAGTGGAATCTAGCATCTTTGGGCAAACAAGGGACTGGCTCAACAACGACCCGGATTCGTATTTCTATCTTGTTCTCGATGAACTTCATTTCCAGAGAGGAAGCGCAGGTACAGAACTGTGCTACCTTCTACGAATGCTGTTCGAGCGACTTGGTCTTAGCAAGAACGGCAATCCCAAGAGAAGCGATGGGATCCTGGAAGCGGAACCGTTCCAGTTTGGTTTTTGGAGTGAGCCTATCCTGGAGAAGCTCCTAGCACCCCAGAGATGATCGGTTTATCGTCAGAAATTCTCCATCGACTGAGCAATCTGGGTACTGAAGGGCAGCACTGGCTCGAGAGGCTACCCCACACTCTGGCCAGGCTGAAGCACGATTGGGACTTGGAGCTTGGAAGGCCCTTGGAGGGAGGTTCGGAGGCCCTGGTCATGGAGGCAAAGAGAGGCGCTGAGGCGGTCGTTCTCAAGGTGGCCATGCCAGGTTCCACTTTCGCCACGGAATACCGCGTTCTGCATCTTGCCCAAGGGCGAGGTTACGCTCGTCTACTAGAGGTCGATGCAGCGCAACGATCCATGCTGCTCGAGAAGCTCGGCCCCAGATTGTCGGACTCGGGCCTGTGCGTTCAAGAACAGTTGAAAACCTTGTGCCGCAGCTATTTGGCCGCTTGGGTTCCTATCAAGAGCCCGCAAGGTCTGGTCTCTGGAGCTAGGAAGGCGGTCTGGCTGAGACTTTTCATTCAGAAGCAGTGGCTGAAACTTGGAAAACCCTGCTCGGAGGACGCCATCAAACTGGCGAATCGCTATGCCGAGAGTAGAAGAGCCGCTCATTGCCCGGAGAAGTGTGTGCTGGTCCACGGAGACGGACATGGCAACAATGCTTTGCTTAGCGACGCGACGACTGGAGAGTACCGCTTTGTCGACCCTGACGGTCTCTTCGCCGAGGCAGCCTACGACCTCTCAGCTCCCATGCGGGGTTGGAGTGAGGATATCCTAAGCTCCGCCAACCCAGTCAGAACGGCTAGAGAGCGGTGCGAATTTCTCGCTTCCTTGACCCGGGTCCCCGAAGGACCCATTTGGGAATGGGGTTACCTCGAACGGGTCTCCACCGGACTGATGTGCCACCTTATCGGATGCGAAAAAGAAGGTCGAGACATGCTTAAGGTGGCAGAACTCATGGCGGAGAAAAGCTGAACAGCTGATGCTTCGAGTCGGCGGGAGCGCCAAGACCACTGGAAGTAGCTCGAGGGGCTGAACTTGTTCGCCGACTCGGGCTCGGGACAAATAGGGAAAGGACAAAGCGATGACGGACCAGATCCGAAGCAACATTCAAAAGTTCGGACGCCAAAGCTGTAGGAATTTCAAGCCCGGTAACTTCGTTTACAGAGCGGTTCGATTTGGGTTGAGGGTAGAAGCTTTCGCTCGAATTCCGGATTAATTTTCGTCCAGATTAGCTCTGATTTAGAACGAGAAGAGGGAAGTCGGAAAACGGCCTTGCGTTAGGCAATAGCAAAGCTGGAGTCCCAGTCTGGGGGAATCTGGCCTACATCATCTTGAAATTGTTGGGAGTTCTCTTCGACTTACACCGTACCGAACTATCATTTCTTGTCAGCAGACCGGCTTTATCTAGTCGGTTCAGAGGACCGAATCCGTGCAGTCGCTTCAACCTGGTGCCGTTCGCATAGCTGTTGAACATGGAAATCAGGCTGTTTTGATTGACAGGTAGGTAATGAAAAGAGAGAAGCTCAAGCAACACTTGATCGGTCTCATCGAGATTGGTGAAATGGTCTAGGGCCTCGGTATGCCGTACGAGTGCCTGTTTCATAATTTCAACTCCAGCTGCGGTTTAGACTTAGTGGTGCCTGGCGCAAATTCCGTCAAGAATTGAAGTTTCCAGGTGCCGCTATCACAAGGAGATTCGAGCGCCGTGTAGACAGACGTACATAAGCGAGGATCGACGCAGCGAGAGCGGTGCGTGGGGGCTTCAAAATTGATGAAATTTGCGCCAGGCACCACTTAGATTGGATGTTACTCGCCGTTCTTTCAAAAAACCCCTGCGGGGTCCGGCTTAGAAGGTTGTTTGGTTCTAGATACGCCTGGCCGCGAAGGTGCGCCGCATCACGACCTGGTAGTCCTCGTAGACGATCTCGAAGCCGTTCTTGCGGAGGAAAGGGATCGAGTACTTGCCCTTGCCGTGGTGCAGATCGTGTTGCCTTCGCATCGAGCGCACCACGCGTTCGAGTCCCTTGGCGAGGGCTCCTTGCCGGACATGAACATCGTCGATGAGAACGATCGCATCTTCGGACAGGCATCCGGACCTGACAATGATCTCTGCGTCGATGTGATGGAGCCTCGCGCCCTCCTCGCAGGTCTCGTGGTGGTCCATGTAGAGGAAATCGATGGGCTCCTCGAATGCCAGAAGCCAAGCACTCGAGTCTTGTCGATGGAGCATCACGTTGGCGCCGAGTCCCTCGGTAATCACCCGCGAGATAGTGATCGCCCTCTCGGACAGGTCCACGGAGTGTAGCCGGGCGTCGGTATTCGAGATGATCTCCGCGCACACCCGGCTGAAGCTACCAGCGCCCCAGTCCCATCTCGAAGGATCGGTGGGGTGCCAGTACTTCGGATCGTCACTCGTGACGCCTTCGTGGCCCCGGTCCACGAAGCTGCGCGTAGCCCCGAGCTCAACAATGATGGGAGCACTCCTCTTCGAAACGTGCTGAAAGCAGATCTGGAGGCTGGTGTAGCGGGGACCGAGAAGGCTTCGGTATCGATCGAGGATTTCGAGATTCATTGGCAGGCCGTTTCAGATTTCCCCCGGTCTCGCCTCAGGAGGCTGCCGGAGTAGCCTCCTAGCAGGCAAAAATCTCTCCCGTCACCCAAAACCTGCCGGATCGGTAGACGAATCAACGGGCATAAAACTCCGACAGCCCTCGTGATTCGCGAACCTCGAAAGATACCCTTGCTAGGGTTCCGGTAGGGACGCCGGCTTCCCAGCTTTGTTCGTCGGCTTCGTTGGTACTATGGACCTGTACATTGGTGTTCGATTAAGCCACCAACTCCTGGATGTTGCGTGATCGTTTGACATTGGGGTCCTGGGCTTCTTGAGCCAAGAAAGACTCCAAGTCTCGCCATCTTCGATGCTGAGTTCCCAGGTCCAAGGTCAAGTCCAGCAGCTTCATGGCTATAGTCTAGAAGGTCGCAGCCCATCGCCGCACGGGAGTCCGCGACAGAGGCAGGCTAGCGCGAGTTCGGACGGCGTTTAGAAGGAGTCGGCTGACCGTCATGGTCAAGATGGCGATGTAAATGAGGGCCTCGACGATGTGTTCTTTCGCAGATGGTAGCTCATCGATCCGGTACTGGGACTTTAGTTCCTTGAAGAGGAGTTCCACCTCCCATCGAGCACGGTAGGTCCTGGCCACATCTTCCGGGGACAGCTGAGAGCCTGGAATGTTCGTGATGTAGATGTGGTAGACACCGGTCTGCTCGTTGAGGATGCCCACGACGCGAAATGGTTTTTGAACTGTGGTCTGCCAGCCGTCGTATGGCCTTCTTTTGATATCTAACAAGGCCACGATATCGAAGGACTTCCGTTTGAGCAACGGGAGTACATCCTGAAGCCGCTTGCCCACTAGATTTACGGAGCGACCGCGGCAAGCGAAGTTATTACTCGTAATCACAGGGTTGAAGTTGTCCTTGGCGCGCGAGATAAAGAACCCGCCATTTCGACCGATCCGCTCAAAGAGGCTGAATTGATAATATCCAAGGTCGAACAGCAGAAGCCGCCCCTCGACCCACTTGCCGAACTTGAGCATTTTTAATTCCTTGGTACGCTCAGAGAAGGGCTGGACCATCCTGGGACTCGCAGCGAACACGCTCATCACCAGGTGAAGCTTTAGTGACGCTCTAGCGCTGCTCACGCTGTTTCTCGGAGCCATTCTTCCGAAAATCAGGATTGTAGGGTCGTTTTGAGTGATACTGTCTTGGCCAATTTTCTGAGTTCCTTTGAAGAGGGATCTCGGCATCTTGGCCATTGTCTTTCCTACCCCTTTAAGAACCCGTAGCGCCGTCATTTATCGCTAATCGATCACCGATGAAGACTCATCCCATCTTCGCGGAGAAATTGACACTCTGAAGGGGTGTCTGGACCTAAAGCAAACTCTCGCTCGTGACAGCAAAGCTCAAAAGCTTGGCCCTGAGCACAGGAGCGATTCTATATACTACTCTTTTGCTTTCCGCGCTCTTGGCCAATTATCAGGCGCCGAGGCTCGACTTTGGCTTTCAGTGGGTGGATGGGGCTTGGCGCGTCACTGAAGCCCGGCCTCCCTTGCAAGAAGGAGATGTGCTCAAAGAGATCGGGGGGCTCGAAGCGTCGCACTTTGCTCTCCTCACCGATAGTGCTTATCTCACTAGCAGCCAAGAACTTTGGCAGTGGCTAGAACTCAAAGATCGGGTTTATCGGGCCCTGAAGAGTCCCCCGGTGAGCCTTAGCTTTGAACGGAACGGCGAAATCGTGAGCGTGGAGGCTCCGGTGGTGGTAGCCGGTTGGTCCTTGCTTAAAAACCCCGCCATCACGCACTTTTTTGTCAGTTGCATCTTTCTGCTGGTAGGTTGGGCCACCTACGCGCGCCCCGGCACCGGCGCTCAAGCTCTGTGGTTTTATCTGCTCTGCTTGTCGATGAGCTTAGTCTATCTGAGCAACGTGGCCTCTCTGCTGTGCCATCCTGTCCTCCAGCCCACGGTGTTCCGGTCTATCAACGTCCTCAACCTGGTCAACTTTCTGTTGGCGCCGGCTCTGCTCTTTCATTTTGCTCTCCTCTTGCCCCGAGACCGAAGCAAGCCATGGCTACTCCTAGCCATTTACGCACCGGCCCTGTATGCTTTGCTCAGCTTTGACCTGGCCCTGATCAGCATCTTGGTACCCATCTACTTTTTGGGCTCACTCTTGGCTATTGCCCAGGGAGCCTGGAGCTATCGAGGCTTGGTGGAGCGCCAGCAGATGAAATGGGTGGGGGTAGGCTTTTTGCTCGGCGTCGGACCTTGGTTCGTGCTCAATGGACTACCTCTTCTTTTCACCGGCCAAAGGCTCATGTCGGACACCCTGCCGGGAGCCTGCTTGGTTTTCATTCCTATCTTTATGGCCGTGGCTATACAGCGCTATCGACTCTTCGACATCGGCAGTTTTCTACAGGGCACCTTCATCTATCTCGCCACCTTGCTCATCCTGTTGGGTATCGACGTCCTGGTGCTGAGCTCATTGGGCTTCGGAGAGGAGATAGGGGAAGCTCACTTGGTGAGCTTGGTGCTCCTTTTAGCACTCTATGCACCCTTGAGATCGCGCCTTACCTCTGCTGTGGGCAAGCTATCGCACCGTAACCTGCCAAGCTCGCGAGAAGCGGTTGAGACCCTGAACAAACAACTCAGCGTGGCTGGACCCGACGAGGTCGTGCAAAGCCTGCATCTCACCGTTCATGCCCTCTTTGCACCAGAAAGCTTCACGAATGCTCTAGCCCAAGGTCGCTCTCCGGGAGCTTATCTGGAGTGGGGCGAGGACCCGAGCGTTGTCTTAGTGCTTTCCCCTGATTTGGCGCTGCGTTGTGGCCCGCTGGCCAAGGGCCGATTCTACACTTCCCAAGTCTTGCAGATTCTAGGGCATTTGGCCGAGCACGCGGCGCTCCATCTCAGGGCGGCACTCTTGTACCGCCAAGCCGCCGAAGAAAGGAGTCGAAGGCTCGAGGAGCGCGAACGCCTGCTGGGGGATCTGCACGACGGAGTAGGTTCGGCCTTGGCCAATATTCGGCTTTTGAGCAAAGAAGACAAAATCTCTCGCTTGGCAGCAGACGCTCTTTTTGAACTACAAAATTTTCTTTATACCGGTCCCGAGTACACCATGACATGGGAACAGTTCGTGGTAGATCTCAGGACTTATGCGCACAACCTCTTCCAAGACAACCCCACGGAATTTTGCCTGGAAGTCGAAGGAGCGCCACTGAAGCCCATAAGCCGAGAGCTTGCCTTGACCCTGTTTCGCATGCTCAAAGAAGCCATGACCAATTCTCTCAAACACGCTCAGGGCAGCTTCTGCCGAATCCAACTAGACTTTGGAAAAGAAGATTCGAAGCGTCTTATGATCCTAGTCAAGGATGATGGACCAGGCTTGCCTCAGGATTCCACCGGGAGGGGACTCTCCGGCATGAAAAAATGGGTGCAGCAGCTTGGTGGGGATTTTGAGATAGAAAGACAAAAGGGTTTCAGCCTGAGGTTGAGCATTCCCCTATGAACAAAGTTCCTGTAGTCGCCATCATTGAAGACAATGCAGAGCTCGCCGAGACCTTGGCCTCGCTCTTTGAAGGCTCACCTGGTCTCAGCTTGAGCACGGTGTGCTCCAGCGCCGAAGACTTCTTGACCTACCTTGACTCTAGCGATATTCGACTGGATATCGTCTTGATAGACCTGGCCCTGCCCGGAATGAGCGGCCAAGAGCTGATCGCCGAACTGCGGGTCAAAGCACCCACGATTGCCTGTGTGGCCCACACCGTCTTTGAGGATTCGGCCACCGTCTTTGAAGCTTTGCGTGCGGGTGCGGCGGGCTACCTGATCAAGGGTGGCACGGGAACGCAACTTTTGCAAAGTCTACAAACTTTGGAAGAGGGTGGCGCTCCTTTGACCCCTCGGGTAGCCAGAATGCTCATGCAGCGCTTCCAGAACCCGGAGTCTAACCCCCTCAGCGATCGAGAGCAGGAAGTGATCTTTTGCTTAAGCCAAGGACTCAGCTACAAGGAATGCTCCCAAAAGCTCACCCTCAGCGTGCATACCGTTCACAGCCACGTCAAAAAAATCTATGACAAACTCGACGTGAATAGCAAAAGGCAAGCGGTGGACAAAGCGGTGGACAAAGGCTGGCTGTAGATTTCTCTCCAGAGGCTGTGCGCCGAATCGCCTCGAGTCCAAACGACGCAATTTTTTCGTCAGAGGAATTGCAAATTTGAAGCTCATAGTGGACCTATTTGCAAGAAACCGCGGTTCCTGTGGCGGAATAACCGCAAGTTTGG
>JBJHCR010000224.1:0-11036 GCA_050486105.1 Vulcanimicrobiota bacterium | reverse complement strand
CCCCATGACTGTGTCAACTTCACCCGACTCCTTAAGTTTGCCTGGCGAGACGTCAGCAGGGACGTCTGGACCGTGGTCCTGGTTTGCATTTTGGGGGCTATCGTGGCCATGGCCACGCCCATCGGCTTGGGGTGGTTAGTGGGTACGGTGATTCCCAGCGGACAGCATACGGAGCTTATCGCTCTGGGGCTGGGGCTAGGCATGGCGACTCTGGTTTCTACCACGGCCAGCATTTCTCAGTCCATCACCGCTCTCCGTATTGGGTCGCGGGTGGATGCCAATGTGCAAGCTGCCATGACCGACCGTTTACTCGGATTGCCCGCCCCTTTCTTCCGGCGCTACTCCAGTGGCGATCTCACCAACCGCTTGCTGGGCTTTCAGTCCATGGTCCAGGCGGCAACGGGATCGATGCTCACGGCGGCACTAGCCACGGTGATGTCTACTACCAACCTGGGTCTGATGTTTTATTACGATTTTTGGCTGGCCCTGATGGGGGTGCTGATGGTCGCTGTGTTGCTGGCTTTTCTGCTGACCTGCTCCTGGCTCGATCTCCGGTTCCAGAGGGCCCTGGCACAGCTGCAAGGCGAGCTCAGTGCTTTAGTCTTTCAATTGATCGGTGGAGTCGGCAAACTCAAAGTGGCGGCGGCCCAGGCTCGCGCTTTCGAGCGCTGGTCGCGGAGCTTCACCGGGCGGGTACGCACGTCGTATCGTTCGAAATTGATTCAATCCAACGTCAACTCCGTGATGCCGGTCTACAATACGGTGAGCCTCATCGTTTTCATTGGATATCTCGCTCACCACGACTATAAGGCCCTCTCTACCTCAGATTTCTTGGCCTTGATCTCAGCATATGGAGCCTTTGTTGGGGCCATCAACAGTGCCGCCTCGTCCCTCACCTCCATGATGACCATCATTCCCTTAGCGGAGCGCTTTGCGCCCATATTGGCCGAGGCCGGAGAAGTGGTCACCGACCATCCCAGCCCAGGGATCCTCCAAGGAAGGCTCGAGGTCTCTCACGTTTCCTTCCGCTACGGACCAGACGAGCCGTTCATTCTCAAAGACGTCAGCTTGAGAGCCGAACCAGGAGAATTCATCGCCGTGGTGGGACCATCCGGGTCGGGGAAATCCACTCTGCTGCGCCAACTGCTGGGTTTTGAGAACCCCACTCAAGGGCGGGTGCTTTACGATGGGCAAGACCTCGCTGGAGTCAACGTGCAGGCAGTGCGCCGGCAGTTGGGGGTGGTGCTGCAGAACGGGCAACTCATGCCTGGAACGGTCCTGGCCAACATCATAGGCTCGTCCTTGTTGTCCCTAGAGGATGCCTGGCAAGCCGCAGAGATTGCCGGCATAGCCGACGACATCCGAGCTATGCCCATGGGGATGCAAACTTTCGTTGCTGAAGGGGGGAGCGCATTCTCCGGGGGGCAAGCCCAACGCTTATTGATCGCTCGGGCGGTGGTGGCCAAACCCAAGTTGCTCCTCTTCGATGAGGCGACCAGCGCCTTGGACAGTCGCACTCAGGAGCAGGTCAGTCGGCAACTCAACGAACTCCAGGCTACCCGGGTGGTCATCGCCCACCGGCTTTCCACCATCGAAAAGGCCGACCGCATTTACGTTTTGAAGGACGGGGTGATCGAACAAGTTGGCACCTTCGAAGAACTGGTAGCCGTGCCAGGAACCTTTCAGGATCTGGCCAAGCGCCAACTCTTATAGAGCGGAACACCCTCACGGGAAAAAGGGTAAGCCTTCCCACCGAAGAACTCGCCGAAGTGCGTACCTCTTCGACCACCTCCGACCTGCTCAATGAGTTCTTGAGGAGCTGTCCGGAGGCCACCGAAAGACTGGAGCAGGTGGCCATCATCAAACGCTTCGTGGAACGCTGGCTGGCCGACGCCGACCTGCGCCAAGCGTTCCTCGAGCGTCCCGCTACCGTAGCCGAGCGGTACGGAGTTCCGGCAGAATTGCAGCATCACTTGGGGCGCCCGAGTTCCTGGGCTGAAGCCTCCGCTCCAGGACTTCGAGTCTATGGCCGCTACCTGGAACAAAGAGCCACCCATCGACAGGTGATTCGCCAGCAATGCGCTCCAAGCTCGCCGGCTTTTCGAGTCTGGCGCGAGCGCCAGATCAAGCGTTGTCGAGGCCAATTACCAGGACACTACAGCCAGGCCATCATGCATCTCCCGGTAGCCTTCGAGTTATGCCAAGGCTGCTCCGTGGGCTGTTGGTTTTGTGGGCTCTCGGCTGCCCGCTTGGAGTCGGTGTTTCCAGCCTCCGAGGCCAACCTCAGGCTGTGGCGGCAGACTTTAGAAGCGGTCCGTGAGGTGGCCGGTCCGGCGGCCGGTCGGGGGATCGCCTTCTGGGCCACCGACCCTCTGGACAACCCCGATTACGAACTCTTCTGTCAGGATTTCCACGCTATCTTAGGACGATTTCCGCCCACCACGACCGCTCTAGGTCCCAAAGATCTCGACCGTACTCAGGCTCTGTTGGAGCTGTCTTGGGCCAAGGGTTGCGAGTTCAATCGCTTTTCCATTCTCACTCTCAAACAGATGGACACCCTAACCAAACACTTCTCGCCTGAAGCGTTGCTCTACGTGGATCTCATTGCTCAAAACAAAGGAGCCTTCAAAGCCAAGGCGCTGGCCGGGAAAGCCTTGGAGAAAGCAACGTCTCCACCATCGGCGGTCGCTGCGGAACCCTCCACCATCGCTTGCGTTTCGGGATTTCTGATCAACATGCCGGCTCGCACCGTGCGCTTGGTTAGCCCATGCCGGGCCTGTTCACGCTGGACCGAGGGCTATCGCGTGCACGCTTCGGCGCGCTTTGCCGACGGCCCGGAGTTGAGCCGAGAAATGGCACGAATGATAGAACAAGGCATGCCGGTCACCCTGCCCCTCGAGCGCCCCGCCCGTCTGCGCGACGATCTCTCGGTCAGCTCTGCGGGGGGGCGGGTCAGTCTTGGTACCAAATTCGGCCCGGCACGCCCCGTCAACTTGAGCGAGGGGGCCATCGAGAAGTTGCGGGAGGGTAGGTCAAGCCCGGGAGAGCTGGCTCTAGAATTGGAGGCGTCCGGGGTGCCTTTGGCTGAAACCCTGCATATTTTGGGACTCTTATTTGAAGAGGGATACCTCGATGACGAACCCGAAGTGGCCGCCCATGTCTGATGTCGTCTTGGTGCTCATGCCCTTCGCTGCTCTAGAGCGCCCCTCCCTGGCGCTCGGGCTGTTGAAGTCCTGCTTGAGGAAAGCCGGAGTGCCCGCCCGGGTGGAGTACGCCAACCTCGATTTCGCAGAGTTCTGCTCCCTGGACCTGGCCCAGCTCATCATCCATCGCAGCCCGGAGTTTCTGCTGGGCGAATGGGTCTTTGCCTCCGCCGCCTTTCCCGAGGACCAGCGGGAGTTGGAGCCCTTCTTCGACACCCAGCCGCATAAAGGCGACATGGAGAAGCTCATTGCGCTGCGTCGGCGGGTGCCCGAGTTCGTGGATGCCCTAGCCCGCCGAATCTTGGCGGAAAGCCCCCGCATTGTGGGCTGCAGCTCAGTCTTTCAACAGCACTGTGCCAGCTTGGCCCTGCTTCGCCGGATCCGCGAATTGGCCCCTGAAGTGGTCACGGTCATGGGAGGCGGAAACTGTGAAGGGGCCATGGGCCAAGCGACCCATCGCCATTTTCCCTGGGTCGACTATGTGGTCTCCGGAGAAGCCGACCGGGTCTTTCCGGAGTTCTGCCGCCGCCTGCTTTCCGGAGAGGAGATCGGTCCCTTGCCTGGGGTCATCGCGCCCTCTCAACGCGAAACGCCGAAGGCCATCACCCGCCCTCAGATTCTCGACCTCAACGCTACTCCTGTTCCCGACTTCGATGAGTATTTTGCCCGGGTGGCCTCGGTCTCCTACCGCCAACGAGTGCGGCCAGGGCTTCCCATCGAGACTTCGCGGGGCTGCTGGTGGGGTCAGAAGCATCACTGCACTTTTTGCGGACTCAATGGCAGCGGCATGTCCTTCCGTGCCAAGTCGGCTGAGCGGGTTCTGGCCGAGTTTGCCGAGCTTTCCGAGCGTTATAACTTGCGCAGCTTCGAACCGGTGGACAACATCCTAGACATGAGCTACCTGGAGTCGGTTCTGCCGCAGCTCGCAGCGGCCGACCCTCCCTACCGTTTGTTTTACGAGACCAAAGCCAACCTTCGCTACTCACAACTGCAAGGGCTGGTAGCCGCCGGGGTACGTTGGATCCAGCCTGGCATTGAGTCGCTGCACGATGAGGTGCTCAAACTGATCGACAAGGGCACCACCGGCATGGTCAACATTCAGCTCTTGAAATGGGCTCGTGAGCTGGGTGTGCGGTTGAGTTGGAACTTTCTCTTCAACTTCCCCGGCGAAGAGGAGGCCTGGTACGAGGATATGCTCTCTTTCTTGCCCATGTTGACCCATTTGCAGCCCCCCAGCGGCGCCTATCCCGTTCGCTTCGACCGCTTCTCGCCCTACCACGTACAGCCTCAAGAATACGGCCTCGAGCTACATCCTTTGCCCCCCTACGCCCATGTTTACCCCCTTTCGAATGAGCAGTTGAGTGAGCTGGCGTATTACTTTGGCGACCCTAGGCGGAGTTGGAGTCAGGCCCATCGCAAGTTGGTTGCTTTCTGCCGTTCCTGGTTCCGCAACTATTGGACCATGCCGCCCCTGCTGGTCATCGACGACGACGGGCAAACTTTGGAGATCCTCGACACCAGACAATGCGCCCACGCGCGTCGGCAGCAGTTTCAGGGGAAGGAGCGCGAGATCTACCTGGCTTGCGACAAAGCCACTACTATCAGGAAGCTGAGCAAAGAGTTCGGCCCCGAGGCCGAGGCCATCCTGGCCGAGCAAGTGGAGCGAAAGCTGACGCTGGAGTTAGGTGGTCGATATCTGGCCCTCGGAGTGCGCGGGTCCCTACCTTCCCTAGACATGCCCAGTCCCGGCGGCGATATCCTAGCTGCGAGACGACCCGCTCATGTCTGAAGTGGCCCTCGTCCTGATGCCCTTCGCGGCACCCCAACGTCCTTCTATTGCGCTGGGATTACTCAAGGCCTCGCTGGCTCCCCTGAAGATCGAGAGCCGGGTGTACTATGCCAACCTCTGGTACGTGGAGGCCATGTCGCTGGAGGCGGTTATGCGAGCCGAGCGTCACCGGGTGGAGTGCCTGGTGGGCGAGTGGATCTTCGCCTCGGCAGCCTTCCCCGACTATCAGCCCGACGCCCAGGATTATTACGCGCTGCTCCCCGACATGACTCCAGAGGTACGGGAACTGGTCACCCGACTGCGGGAATTGTCTCCGGAATTCATCGATCTCGCGGCGCGCCGCATCCTCCGGGATCAACCCAGGGTGGTGGCCTGCAGTTCTATGTTTGCCCAGCACTGCGCCAGCCTGGCCCTACTGCGGCGGGTTAAGCAGTTGGCGCCGGAGGTAATTACAGTGATGGGAGGGGCCAATTGTGAAGGTCCCATGGGAAAGATCACCCACGAGGCTTTCCCTTGGGTCGATTATCTGGTCAACGGCGAAGCCGAAGCCGTCTTCCCCAAGCTCTGCGCCGATCTGCTGGCTGGTCGCCGGAGCAGTCTGGCCGGAGTGCTGACGCCTTATACCCGAGGGAAGGTTGAAGAGCCCGAGCGTTTAGTCATCGACCAACTAGACAGCAGCCCCACCCCCGACTACGACGACTACTTTGAAACTCTCGAGGCCTCACCTTTGAGGGCTCTATTGATGCCCGGGCTATTGATCGAGACCTCGCGCGGATGTTGGTGGGGGCAGAAGCATCACTGCACTTTTTGCGGCCTCAACGGCAGTGGAATGGGCTACCGATCCAAGTCCGCCGAGCGCATCCTGGAAGAGTTCCAAGGTCTGGCTGCGCGCTACCGCTTGCTCGACTTCGCGGTGGTCGACAACATTATTAATATGGCACACCTCAAGACTGTGTTGCCTTTTCTGGCGGCTTTACCCGAGCGCTTCAACCTCTTCTACGAGACCAAGGCCAACCTTCGGCGGGAGCAGGTGCGGCTGCTGTCGGAGGCCGGGGTGAACTGGATCCAACCCGGCATCGAGTCCATGCACGACGAAGTCCTCAAGTTGATGGACAAAGGAACGACGGCACTGATCAACGTGCAGCTCCTCAAGTGGTGCCGGGAGTACGGCTTACAGGTGACCTGGAATATGTTGATGGGTTTTCCGGAAGAGAAGCCGGAGTGGTATGAGGAGATGGCCGCCTGGTTGCCCCTGATTTTCCATCTTCAACCTCCGACGGGCAGCGGTATGGTGCGCTACGACCGCTTCAGTCCGTACCATACGAATCCCGAGAAGTACGGTATTACCCTGTCCCCCTGCCCAACGTACCGTTTCGTTTACCCCCTGTCACCTGAGCAACTGTCAGACATGGCCTACTTCTTCGAGGATCAGCCCGGCTCCATTCGTCGTCTTGAGCGACAGCAGCACGAAGGACCGCTGCAAGCCTCCCGGGAGGTCATCCGGGCCTGGAAGCGGAGTTCAAGGCAGTCCCTCCCTCCCATCCTAAGCGTGCACGACGACGGAACCACCTTGCACTTTCTGGATACTCGGCCTTGCGCTCCCGCGCGACGGCAGAGCCTGGAAGGAGAGTTGCGGCTGGCCTACCTGGCCTGTCAGGAGCCGCGCAGCCAGAAGGGAGTAGGGGAACCCCAGGTGGTGCAAGAATTGGTGGACCGTAAACTTGTGTTGGAGTTGGGTGGCCGCTACCTGGCGCTGGCCGTGTCCGGCGACCTTCCTTCCCGCAACCATCGCTATCCCGGTGGGGATGTGCGAAAGATTCCTACCGCCCCCCAGCCGACGCTGGAGAGGATCCGAGCTTGCCTGGCATGATGGTGGCCGGTGTGGACTTGTTCGCCCGGGCGGTGCAGCGGGCCCGCCTGGGCCAATTCACCGAGGCCGAGGAGCTTTGCCGGGAGTTGCTGCGCCTTGAACCCGAGCACGCTTCGGCCCAAGGTTTGCTAGGCTTGCTGCAGGGAGAGCGCGGAAATCCCCTAGTCCAGGGACGACTTTGCGTGGCCCTAGGCCGTCCGGATCAGGCCGTCGAGATCTTGCGGGAAGCCTGCCAGGATTCGTCGGAGCAGGCCTTGGCCTTGGCCCTGCTGGGAACCGCCTATCGCTTGCGCGGCGAGGCTGCCGAAGCCCTCCGCTGCTACGAGTCCGCCTTGGCTCTCGAGCCCGAACAGGGCCACGCCCAAGTCGGTCTAGCGGTTCTCACCTGGCAAAAGGGCAACAGCCGCACCGCCCTGGACCGCCTACAAAGTATAGTGGAGAGCAGTCCGGACAACCTGGACGCCCAGATGGCTCTGGGCGACTTGCTGTTCGACTGCGGTGACTATATCGGAGCGGTCCGCCATTTGGGGCGGCTGCTCGAGACCCATCCCCACCTAATTCCGTCCCGTCAGGCCCTGGCTCGCTGCTTGTCCCGCAAGCCGCTGGCCGTGTTGGCGCTGGAGAACGAACGCCAAGTCGAAGAGAGCTACGACCACCCCGACATCGAAGTCGAGCATCTGGCTCAGGCATCCGTGGTCTTGCTGCTGCGCCGTCCAAGGCTGCAGATTTTGTGGAGTTTGAACACCGGCCTCGAGGCCGGTGAAGCCATGCGCTCAGGCCGGCTGCAGCCCGTCTTGGAGGACACCTTCCTACAGCGGGTGATCAGCGCCGGGGTGCTCTCTGATCTCACCATCGAGCGAGGCCTCACGGCCTTGCGTTGGGCGGTGCTCGAACGCCTGCAGGAGCCCGGGCAACTCACTCCCGAGCTCACCGCCACCGCCCAGGCTCTGGCCTTGAATGGTTGGCATAGCGAGTTCGTCTACGCTGTCTCGCCCCAGGAGAACGCCATGCTGGAAAGCTTGGCTTCCCGCCAAGACTTGGCAGCGGCTCTCGGGCAGGCTATGTACGCTCCCTTGACCCGTGCGGTAGAGGGGCTTGAGCAGCTGGTCTTGATGCATCTGACGGAGCCGGCCCTAGAGCGGGAGCTGGCCCTAGAGATTCCCAGCCTCACTCCGGTTTCCCACGCTGTCTCGGCCGCCGTCAGCCGCCAGTACGAAGAGAATCCCTACCCACGTTGGCGCAGCCTCACGCGCACCACGCGCATGCGCTTGGGGCACGGTTTGCAAGCCTTTTTCCCGTATTGGAAAGCGCCAGATTTGCTGGCTCGACCCCGCTTGCTGGTGGCAGGTTGTGGGACCGGCCGCGATCTGTTGACCTTAGCCGCGACCTGGGAGACCTCCGGGGTGGTCGGGGTCGATCTCAGTCGGGCCAGTCTAGCCCACGCCCGGCGCATGGCCGGACAGTTGGGGATGGATGAAGTGGAACTCTACCAGGCCGACTTGCTTGCCTTGGGCGACTGGCCGGAGCGTTTCGACACCATTACCTGCACCGGGGTGCTGCATCATATGGAAGACCCGGTGGCCGGCTGGCGGGTTCTCTCCAGCTTGCTTCGCCCCGGCGGAGTTATGAAGATCGCCTTGTACAGCGAACGGGCCCGAAACTCTTTCGTGGCCGCTCAAGAGTGGGTCCGGGAGCGGCGAATCCCGCCTACCCCCGAGGGGATCCGGCAAGCCCGTCAAGAGCTGGCGGCCTTGCCCCAGGATGACCCGGCCTGGGGAGCCACCACGGTTCGCGACTTCTACTATCTGAGTGGCTGTCGCGATCTCATTTTCCACGTTCAGGAGCATCGCTTCACCATCACCAAAATCGCCGAACTCCTGCCCCAACTCGGGCTTCGATTTCTCGGTTTCGAGACCAGCGGTGAGACCAGACTCACCTATGACCGGCTGTTCCCCCACGATCCTCGTCGGGTCGATTTGCTCTGCTGGGGCAAGTTCGAAGAACTCTATCCCACAACTTTCCTCACCATGTATCAGTTTTGGTGCCAGAAAATCGAGGACGGACCATCGGAGAAGGATCCCGGTGATGAATTGGAAAACTACATCTCTCGGAGGGAGCGGCTTTGAGTCACCAAGCAACAGTCACCTTACCCGAAGTCCGCCCTGTGCTCCATCAGCGTCACAACGCCGACCAGGAATACCGCGACGACATTGGGCAGACCAAGAGATTTCTCGAGCGTTTTGCTGCCGACGCCGTCTTTCGTGAGGTGCTATGTCAGGATCCCCAGGAGGCGGCCGGTCGCTGGGGTCTCAAGCGGGACCCCGAGGAGATTCGCCAACTCTGGGAGACTCCCGGCAGCGGAATGTGCGCACCTCCTCAATCGCTAGCGGTGGCGCGTTACCGCGCCTACGTCGCCGAGAAGCGTCAGTTTGCGGCCACGCACCGCCACATGGGGCTGCCCCAAGACCCCCGCTGGAGAGCTTGGCGAAACCGCCAGATCTTGCGTTGCGAAAGTCATCTGGGCCCCAAGGCTCGACTGCTGGTGCATGCTCCTTTCTGCATCGAACTCGGCAAGGGCTGCTCCGTGGGCTGTTGGTTCTGTGCCGTCTCGGCCGAGAAACTGGGAGAGCAACTCGCCTATAATGGCCGGAGCGCCCGCTGGTGGAAGGAGTGCCTTCAGGTGTTGCGCGAAATCACCGGAGAGGGTTCTCACGGCGGCTACTGCTACTGGTCTAACGACCCCCTGGATAATCCAGATTATGAGCAGTTCATGGTCGATTTCCACGAAGTGATCGGTTTCTTCCCTCAAACCACCACGGCCCAGCCCGACCGCCACGTGGACCGAGTGCGCGACCTGCTCAAGCTGGCCGAACAGAAGGGAGGCGTGATCGATCGCTTCTCGGTGCTCAGCCTGCCTCAATGGAACCGTATTCACGAGGCCTTCGACGCCGCAGAGTTGGCCTTTGTGGAGTGCATTCCTCAGAACAAGGAAGCCCTGCATCCCGGCAAGGTGATCGCGGGCAAGGCTCTCGCCCGGGAGAAGAAGCTGGTCGCCAAAGGCAAGGCCGAAGCCACCCCCGAGCACCAAACGTCCACCATCGCCTGTGTCTCCGGCTTCTACCTCAACATGGTGGACCGTAGGGTGCAACTGATCACCCCTTGCAACGCTTGCGATCGCTGGCCGCTGGGTCACTGGCTGCTGGATGAGGGGACCTTCACCGACGCTGCCAGCCTGCGGCGTTTGTTACTGCGCATGATCGGCGACCATATGAAAGAGACTTTGGCCCCCGATAGCGTGGTGGCCTTCCGACGCGATTTGAACTATGAGGCCACTCCTGACGGCTTCGAAGTGACCAGCCCTTTCCGCCGCCATCGCGTCAGACTGCCCCAGGATATGCTTGGTTTGGCCGAGCAGATCCGCTCCGGCCGTCACACCTTGGCCGAGCTTGCCCTGAAAAGCCAGCGGCCTTTGGAGGAAACCTTCCATTTATTCAACGACCTCCTGTACTCGCGCGGCCTCTTGAATGAAGAGCCCAAGGAGAGTCTGCATGCTTGAAACCCTACCTGCCGTTCGGCCCATTTTATTCGATAAGCACAACGCGGACCCAAGCTACCGGGCCGACATCGGCCACACCAAACGCTTCATCGAGCGTTGGTACGCCGACGGAGAATTCCGCGATCTGGCTGCGGCGGATGCGGCTGAGGCCGCCCAGCGCTACCATCTCAAGAGTGACCCAGAGGAGATTCGGATACTTTGGGACCCGGCTCTGCGAAAGACTCTGCCCGGGGCCAGAGATCTGCCTTTGACGGTGCAACGCTATTTGGCCTTTCAGAACGAGAAGGCGCGTTCCCGTCACCGCTATCGGGAGCGGGCCACCCCTAACGACCGTCGCTTCGCGGCTTGGCGAGCCCGCTCCATGGCTCGCTGTGTCAGCCACTTGGGAGGACATAAGGCCGAGTATGTGGTGCATGCTCCGATGTGCTTCGAACTCTCTAAGGGCTGCTCCGTGGGCTGTTGGTTCTGCTCGGTGGCTGCCCCCCGTCTCTCGGACCAGTTTTTGTACACCCCCGAGAATGCCAAGTTGTGGCGCGAGACTTTAGAGGTGTTTCACGAGAAGGTGGGCCCCCCGGCCGGGATGGCTTTTTGCTATTGGGCATCCGACCCTCTGGACAA
>JBJHCR010000223.1:0-11146 GCA_050486105.1 Vulcanimicrobiota bacterium | reverse complement strand
AATCGGGAAGTTATTCCTGGCCAGATCCTTAGCAGGTTCCTCAACTGGGCCTCCGAAGCAAGCCTTATGCGAATTTGGCTCGTCTTGTTCATGCTGCTCTTGCTTCCCGGAGGTTCTGCCGTAGCCAACAGCGACTCCTTGACCCTCGGAGACTACACCCTGGAATACGCTTTCCCCTTAGGAGAGCCGGAAATCCTGGGAGATCGGGTCCTGTCGGTGCGTTACCCCGCCGAGGCTCCCATCGATTCGGCTGAGTTTGAGTTGCTGGTGGCCACCTATCCGGGCGATGCTGTGGAGATCATGAAGCAGGCCGGGATTGACCCCTATACCATGGCGCGTTCCACTTTTCTCAACCTATCCAGCGAACCCGAACAGATCAACAAAACGCTTTTCCTAGGCACCACGGCAGCCAGGAAGGTCTATACCAGAGAAGGACCTCGACCCCACGAAATCCACGTTTTTCAGGGCCGATTGAAAAACGGAGCCGTGGTCACCCTCGGTCTACGGGTCTACCAAGGGGGCGAGGCCAGCTCCGCTATGATCTCAGCTATTGCCAACACCTTCACCCCTCGTTGACCGAACAGCGAGATTTCAACAAATCCTCTGGGCCCGACGACGGGGAGACAATCGATGGCAGGTCCTGGGCGAAAAGGCCCTGAGCAGAATCCAACAGCTCAGCTAAGCAGTTCGACTCTAAGCCAGGAGTAGAATTCTTCAATGAGGAGCGCTCGAACCGATTCAGGTTGAGCTTGCCGATGAGCTTCTCGGGCCGCCTCGGCCCCTTCACTCCGATAGGGCACCCCCTGCAGGCTCTGAGGAATGGCTTCGATGAAATCGGGGTCCAAGCTGTCAGAATACACTTGCGCTCTTTGGATCAGTCCCCGGTCGGTGTCCAGGTGAACCTCAACCGTGCCCCAATCGAATCGATGCTCCAAACAATGCACAAAATTTGGGGTTTTGCCGTAGACCCAGTCCCAGGATCTCAATTGTTGATGGTAAGCGCTGAGCGTCGGGACTTGCTCCAGAGCCCGGGCGTCCAAGAATTCTAAAGGAGCCCGAGCGCCGTAGTAGGAGAAAAACTCTTCTATCAAGGCGTCGCAAAACTGCTGATGCTCCAAGTTTGGCACCACCTCGGTGAGGTTCATCACTCGGGACCTCACCGATTTCACGCCCTTAGCCTGCAACTTCCGTCGACTAGGAGTGAGGTAGCTCGACAGTCGGCCCAAGTCCACCTGAATCAGCATGGTTCCGTGATGAAAAAGACGATCGGGGCTCTCCTTGAAAGCGCTTCCCGAGATCTTATAACTTTCCCCATCTCGATGGACCACCAAATCGTTTCTTCCCGAGGCCTGAGCCTCTAGGCCTAAGCGAGCCAAAGCCTTGATCAAGATCTCGTTGTTGCGAGCGTGCAGCTGTTTGGAGGTCACGCCGGGTTCTTTCGCTGACATAAAAGTAAAACAAGTGTTGCCCAGATCCTGGAAAACCGCTCCCCCCCCGCTCGGTCGGCGAACCAGGTGAACTCCATCAACTTGAACCGCGGCGACATCGCATTCACTCCAAGCGTTTTGGCTGCGACCGATCACGATGGTAGGTTCGTTTCGCCATAGATAAAGAACTCGGCATTGAGGGTCGAGATCGCGATAAATCCAATCCTCAGTGGCCAGGTTGAAATAGGGATCGTTGGTCTTCGCTACCATTACTCTTAAACGTTTGTTCATGCCCTGATGGGGTCCGACCTCAGATGCAGAAATCCCTGCGGAAAGACCTTCAACTCAAGGCAGCGTTTTCGATTCAGAAAGGCTTGCAGTCGACGAAAACGTCCTGCCCCTCGAGCCAATGGTCCAAGTTTTCATCGAGAGCCTCGAACAATTTTGCGCTCCCTTTCACCAAATCCACAATCGGAGTAGACAAGCCATGACGCAAGAGACCTGCAGCCAGCCCCTCTTTCGTTCCCTGAGCGGAGGCCAAGATAGGAACGAAGGTGGGAACCTTTGGGGGATCGGCAGGATTGGCAAAAACCGCTTCGCAGACCTCTCGATCGATGGAATTGAACCCCCGACACGCCAAGGGACGAACCGGGTACACCGCACAGCGCCCATTTTCGAGATAGGGACAGGCGATGTTCCTCCTTGAGCGCTCCCGACCATTCAGGCCAGAGGTTTCCTGAAGAACGTTCTGCACTCGCCCCTGCAGCTCTTGCTGCTGGTCTTCAGACATTTGGCTCAAAACATAGGCCACGATATTGGCCACCTCGGGCACCGTGGCCGCAACCGGAGGATAACAGCAGTAGTCGCAGCCCTCTCGGCAAGCTAACTCAGGCTGAAACTCCCGGTGGAGAGTTTCCGCCACTCCCTCACAGTTTCGAACCGCTTCTAGGCCTAAACGCACCACCGCCATAGGAGAGCGGTCTTGGCTCAAGGCCTCAACGGCGTACTGCTCCACCCGCCGCTGAGCGGTGTGCTGGATTTCCTGGCGTGCTGAGGGTACCTCAGGGCGAAAAACATTCCTGAGCTTTTTCGCCTTCTTGCGCCCACTGGATTTACCCATAATTGAAGTCTACGAGATTTTGCCCCCGCAAACCTGGTGATACAGTAGTCTCAAGACTGTCTATCGGCAGACCCAATCTATAGGTCACCACTGGGGACCGCCAGTTGCAGGGAATCGATTCCAGTGAAATCTCTGAGGTTTCTAGTGTAGAGGGTGGCTTGAGTGACGACCGCAGTAACGCCAATGGCGATATCGGCTGCTCTACGTCGAGGAGATCCAAGTTTGCGGAACACATCGGCTGCCCGCTCAGCGATATCTTCGGTGAACGGTACTATTCCATCAGGTGAAAAAAACGAGCGAGCTACGGCGAGCTGCTGGGGCGTGCGCGGTCCCCGAGAGAACTCGTACCAAGCGATGGCGCTCATCTTGATCTCAGCATCGCTGTTGGCAATTCGCAGAAGAGTTCGTCGCTCAAATCCGTTCTCGATGAGGGCCTTGATCAGGAAATCGGTATCTAGCTGAATGAGGTTCAGGACCCTTCGTCCTCAGCTTTCAACCGGGCGATCTCTTCGTCTGCATCATGGCCCTCAAAAAGGTCAAACAGATGACCGAGCACCTTGACCCGCTCTTCACGAACCGCCTCCGACACACCGAGAGCAAGGTCCCGGTATCTAACGATAGCAACTCTGATGGCTTCCGAGGTCGAACAATCTAGCCGAGCAGCAATCTCTTTAGCTGCCTTTCTACTCTCTTCATCCAACAGCAAGGTAGTTCTATGCATATGATATGGATACCATATATCCACACAAAGCTCAAGTTTCCTAAAGTGGAGGTCTTCCGGTTAGGCTAATCCACTCGGAGCAAGACCTTGCCCATCGTCCGGTTTGATGCCAACAATTGATGAGCTTCTTCGGCCATCTGTATAGCCAAGATTTCTTCTACGATTGGGCGCGCAAGCCCGGCTTCAAAAAGAGGCCAAACCTCCTTCTTGACCCCCTGGAGAATCTCAGTTTTTTCCGCCACCGATCGACTGCGCAGCACCGAGCCTTTCACCGACAGGCGTTTTACCAAAAGCCTTCCGAGAGCTAAGGTGCCCTGAGTCCCCCCCATGACCCCAATGATCACTAGGCGACCCCGGTTCCGCAGAACTGAGATGTTGTGGTCCAGGTAAGAGCCGCCCACCGGATCCAGGATCAGGTCTACCCCGCCCCAAGCTTTTATTTGCTCGAACCAGGGTCCGGCATGGCGATCGAGAGCCAGTTCGGCTCCCAGAGCTCGACAAAATTCGACCTTGTTTGCGCTGCCGACCGTCACCGCTACCGGATTGCCCCAGGCCACGCAGAGCTGGATAGCCGCAGTGCCTACACCGCTGGCTCCGGCGTGGACCAGAACCCGCTCGGGGAAGGTGCCGTGGCTCAGGGCGCCTTCGAGACGCAAATTGAGCCAAGCGGTGGTGAAAACTTCAGGAAGGGCAGCAGCCTCGACTAGGGAGACCCCCTTCGGGACCGGCAAGACCAACCCCGCAGGCACTACCACTTCTTCGGCATACCCACCCCCAGCCAAGAGGGCGCACACCGGCTCTCCAACTCCAGGCCAAGAGACCTCAGAGCCTACTTCAAGAACGGTCCCTGAACACTCCAAGCCCAAGATATCGGTGATCCCTGGGGGAGGGGGATACTTCCCGCTCCGCTGCAGCAGATCCGCGCGATTGACCGCGGTTGCACAAACCTTGATGCGAACCTCTTTGGGACCAGGCGTTGGGAGGTCCTCAACCTCCTCCCAGCTCAGGCTCTCACCTCGAACAACGATAGCTTTCATACTGAATGCTTCCTTTCACCCTTGGAACTTTCATCCCAGATGGACCCCCGCTTTGGAGTTTGAGCAGGTTTCCATCCTGGCAAACTAGTACTCAGGGTGAAATTATTGAAGGGACCAACCTATGAGTACACCCACCGCTTCCGCAGAGACCGGGGGATTAGCCGAGCAGGTCGCTGTCCGAAAAGAGCACCTAGAGAACTGGAGGGCCGCCGGCGTTGAACCCTACGGACAGGCATTCCCCCGCAGCCATGCCAATGCCGAGATTAAGGCCGCTTACGATCACCTGGAGGTTGGAGAGACCGGCCCCAAGGTCAGCATCGCCGGGAGAGTGACGGCAAAACGCGGTCATGGCAAAGCTAGTTTTCTGGACCTAACGGATCTCAGCGATCGGCTGCAGCTTTATTTTCGTGTCAACGATTTAGGCGAGGAAAACTACGGGCGTCTCGACTGGGTAGACCTGGGGGACATCGTGGGTGCCTCCGGATTGGTTTTTCGCACCAGAAGAGGCGAACTCAGTCTTCAAGTTGAGGAGTGGACCGTACTCTCCAAAGCTATCCTCCCTCCTCCGGAGAAGTATCACGGACTCAAAGACGTGGAGATTCGCTACCGCCAACGCTACGCCGACTTATTGTCTAATGCCGAGGTGCGCAACACCTTTGCCCTGCGCTCTAAGATCGTCAGTTGCATGCGTCGTTACCTGGACGGACTGGGTTTTCTCGAAGTGGAGACCCCGTCGATGACCCCTCTGGCCGGAGGGGCTTCGGCTCGACCCTTCAAGACCCATCACAACGCCTTGGATTTGGAGCTCTACTTACGTATCGCCACCGAGCTCTACCTGAAGCGATGCATTGTGGGTGGCCTGGAAAAAGTCTATGAGATTGGGCGCATTTTTCGCAATGAAGGGATCTCCACTCGCCACAATCCCGAGTTCACCATGCTCGAAATCTATGAAGCCTTCACCGATGTGGAGGGCATGATCACCTTGACCGAAGGGATCGTCGACGCTGTCTGCACCGAGGTTCTGGGCACCCATACCGTAACCTTCGAAGAGTATCAACTGAACCTCAAGCCTCCTTATCGACGAGCCACCATGGATGAGCTTTTTCAAGAGCACGCAGGCCATGGGATTGGTCAACTGCAAAATCCCGAAACCGCCTTTGCCTTGGCGGCCAAAGCCGGTCTGGGTCTGCACCCAGAGAAGGTGACCCTAGCCCACTGCATCGATAAGCTTTTTGAGCACTTCGTGGAACCTCATCTGATCCAGCCCACCATAGTGCTCGAATACCCTATTGAGTTGTCGCCACTGGCTAAACGCAAGCCCGATAATCCCAATCTCACCGAGCGCTTCGAGCTTTTCGTGGCTCACACCGAGATAGCCAACGCTTTCAGCGAACTCAATGATCCCGTGGATCAACGCTCGCGCTTCGAAGCTCAGATCGCCAATAAAGATATCGATCACGAAGCCCATCCCTTGGACGAAGACTTCCTGACCGCTTTGGAATACGCCATGCCTCCCACGGGCGGCATGGGAATGGGTATCGATCGTTTGGTCATGATGTTGACCAACTCGCCCTCCATCAGGGATGTCATCCTTTTTCCTTTATTGCGCCCCCGTGCCGACAACTAAGGCTGCTGTGAGCGTAAAGTTGGCCACGGAAAAGGACCTCGACACACCCAAAGCTCTCCACCACAGAGCCTGGGTGGAGGTCGACCTCAGCCAATTGAGGACCAACCTCAGGAACCTCATTGCTCTGGTTCGACCCACCCAGGTTGCCCCGGTCGTAAAAAGCGAGGCCTATGGTCATGGTATGGTTGCGGTAGCCCTGGCCTTGGAGTTCGAGGAGATCTGGGGAGTTTGTGTGGTGACCCCCGAAGAAGGAATGACTCTGCGACAAGCCGGCTTCACCAAGGAGATTCTGGTGGTCGGTGCCAGCTTCGCCGAAGAAATGGAGCAGGCGGTAGAGGCTCAAGTGACTCTAGCGGTCTACGATCTTGAGCAGGCTCGACAGGTTTCCCAGGCGGCCCAAAAGGTGGGACGTGCGGCAAAGATACACTTGAAATTTGACACCGGGCTGTCTCGTCTGGCCTCCACCACCGACCAAGCCGGGGCCTTCTACGACCAAGCGAGAAAGCTTCCTGGACTCGAGATCGAAGGAGTTTATTCTCATCTCGCCGATGCTGAAGGGCTCGACCAAACCTACACTCTGCAACAATTTCGGCGCTTCAAAGAATGTTTGGCCGAACTGGAAAAACAAGGTCTGAGGCCCAAGCTTCGGCACATCTCGGCCTCGGCGGCCTCTCTGCTCCTTTCCGAGACCCGGTTAAACTTAGTCCGCTTTGGAATCTCTCTCTATGGCTATTGGCCCTCTCGGGAGACCCGAATTTTGCATCACGGTTCCTGCACCGATCTCGCAGCTCGACTGCGGGAAGAGTTTTGCGAGCGTCCCCTGCCCGCCTTAGCCGAGCTTTTCTCTCCGGCGCTGGCCTACCGAGCTCGGGTGGTGCAGACCAAATGGGTGGAAGCAGGCGTAAAAATCGGCTACGGGCTGAGCTACGAAACTCAACGTCGGACCCGAATCGCCGTCTTGCCCGTGGGATATGCCGAAGGCTACGACCGTCATCTGTCCAATCGTGGTGAAGTTCTGCTTCACGGACGTCGAGCACGCCTTTTGGGTCGTGTCTGCATGAACCTTATCGTGGTGGACGTCACCGACATCGACCAGGCCCAGACCGGTTCGGTGGCCACCCTCATCGGCCGAGACGGGGCAGCGCAGATCACCGCCGAGGAAGTCGCTGAAAAGATCGGTACCATCCAATACGAGGTCATCACCCGGATCCCGGCCTCAATCCCCAGAATCTATCTCAATACAGAGGAGAGCCCCTCAGGTACCTGAGAGGCTCTCTGAAAAGCCAATACGCAGAGCCGTTATCGCATGAATTTGCCAACCTCGTTGACCAATTGTTCATAACTGCGGTACCCGCTCATTTTGTGGAGCGTCCGTCCTCGGTTATCCAAGACGATGGTGAATGGTATCGACCGGCCTTCAAATTTGCTGCCGTACTTCTTGAAATTGGGGGAGTTCTTGTTGTCCATATCGACTTCTACGAGATTCACTGGTTGTGTTGACCCGAACCGGGCCAAGCCAGGCTTCATTTGCCGGCAAGCTCCTCAGCGTTGAGCCCCAAAGTAGACCACCGTCACTCCTGCGGTCGACCCGGCAGCGCTCCAGGCCGGCTGCTCGCCTCCACCCTTGGCAGAAGCGGCTTGCTCTCGGTAAACGTCAATGGTGTTGAAGTCCGTATTGACCACGATCTTGACCCCTGACGGCTTCAAATCGGCAAGCTTCACATACACTGTATTGTATTGCTCCAATGTTGGCACCACAACGCCGGCAAAGGTCCAACCGTTCTCTGTCTGCACAGCTTCCATATCTAATGCTTCGGCGATCTGGTCGATACGCACTAAAGCGTCCTCACCTCTACCCATAACCTCACCCTCGTAGGGCTGGTTGCGGACGGAGACACCTTGGCTCCAAACCGGTGTGGCAGTGAGAAAAAACAGCGCGGCAAAAACACTCGCCAACGCCCTGTAGCCTCTTATCATTGAGAGACCTCCCTGCACGAGACTCGATGTCGAAGGTCACCTCGGGAGACAACTCGGGAAAGTGACGCACATCGGCATAAGTTTCATTGATCTCTGCGCCTCAGATTCCCTGCTTACGGAACGGAAGAGAACCTAGGAATGCCCTAGTACTTTAGATTTGACGTAATGTTTACCGTTTTTTTCATGTTTTGTGACGCAGACCGGGTATTCTAGAGTCAGAATTCATAGAAGAGCTCTGGAAAAGAGCCGCTAGATCAGGAGAACCACTTATGCAGATCAGTCCAGCCACCGTCGCCCAAAGACCGCGACCTTTAAAACAAGAATCCTCAGGTTTACCCACCCAGCCACCGCCCAAGAACGACTGTGGCAAATCCAACGGTTTTGTCGCGGGACTCAAAGAGGTTGGAGATATGGTTGGAGGGGCCGTCGTGACCGGAGGCGCTTTCGCTTTTAACGAGCTCAAGGAGCTGGGCAAGAACGATCCGGCCTTGGCCATGCGCGTCGCTGCCACCCAGATTAGTCCCACCTTGCTCCAAGGGGTAGACCAACCTACGGTTGCAGCCTTCGGCAAGTTTATCGTCCCGGCAGTCAGAGTGGGACTTCTGGGTTGCAATATCTACCGCCTCAACCGCACCAATGAACTCGCATCATCTACCTTTGCTGAAAAGAGCATGGATGGTCTCCGCGTAGCTACCGACGTGGTTGGTCTCGCGGGAGCCGTGCTGCGGATCGCCGTCCCGAGCTGGGCTAGTGCCGGAGACACCATGGTGGGGATCTCCTATGCGGCCGACACCGTCAGCCATGCTATGCGGGGATTGACCCACGGCTCTCAGCGCATTCAGGTGTGGAACGACATGTTGGACAAAGCCAAGAAGGATAAGGAAAACCCCAAGCAGCCCACGGAACTCCCCTTCCTTTTGGCCGACAATCAACAGAGTCAGGTTTCAGCAGTCAAAGAGAGTGCCCAAAGCGCTTGAGGTAACCTCAGATCTTGGAAAAAGCCGCCCACCTTCGAGGTGAGCGGCTTTTTTTGTGATTGGGCTCTACCACCAGCCGGACATATGCACCGACCAACCTAGGGCCCAATTCACCAAACTGAGAATTATGGCGCCTCCAATGGCCGATAAACAACCCTCTACTTCAAAATCAGGGGCAAGTTTGGAAGCGAGCATGAAGAGGCCTCCAATCGCCACCAAGTAAAACAGACCCAGGGTTAGGATGGTCAGCGGAATCGACAGGAACAAGATCACCGGAGCGACCACGGAACTGACGATTCCCAAAGCTAGGGCCCCCCATAGCGCCCCCTGGAATCTCTTAATCGTCACCCCGGGAACGATGATCGCCGTCAGTTGAAGAGTTAAAGCGTTAAGCAGCCAGGCTGCTAAAAATCCGAATAGCCAGGACATTGTATTCTCCTTGTGCGCGGAAGACTTCGCCGCACAGTTTCTCCTGTCAGCATACTACATCGCGGTCCCTTGTGTATGGTCCGAACTGAGAATTTCCCCCTATCCCAAAGGATCCAAGGAAGGTTTTCAACCCTCTCGTGGAAACGCCCCACCTATGCTTAACCTGACCAACATCAGCAAGATCCATGGCGGACGAATCCTCTTTGCCGAAGCCAACTTTCAAGCCAATCCTGGAGATCGGATCGGACTGGTGGGGCCCAACGGGTCTGGCAAAACCACCCTATTTCGCTTGATCACCGGCGAAGAGAGTCTAGACGAAGGCCAAATCACCTTACCCAACAAAGCCACCGTGGGGTATTTCTCCCAGAGTGTCGCTGAGATGAGCGGAAGCTCCCCCATAGAGGCGGTCCTGCAGGCGGCAGGGTTCTTGGCTCTAAAGAACGAGCTGAGCGATCTCGAACAGAAGCTTTGTGAACCCTTAGATGAAGACGAGATGACCAGAGTCTTGGATCGCTACGGCGAAGCTCAGGCTCGATTCGACACAGCTGGTGGGTACGAACTCGAGATTCGGGCCGAAACCGTGCTCACAGGTCTGGGAATCCCAGCTCAGGACCAACAACTCCCCTTGGAATCTTTCAGCGGTGGTTGGAAAATGAGGGTGGCTCTAGCCAGCGTCCTGGTTAAGCAGCCGGACTTATTGCTCATGGACGAGCCCACCAACCACCTGGACCTTGAATCCATCATGTGGCTGGAAGATTGGCTATCCCATTATCCGGGAGCTTTGATACTCACCAGCCACGACCGAGAGTTTATGAACCGGGCTGTCAACAAGATCCTAGAGATCCGGCAAGGCAACATTGACGTCTACGGGGGGAATTACGATTTCTATGAGCGAGAGCGGAACATTCGTAGTGAGCAGCAAGCAGCAGCCCACCGGCGGCAGCAGGTCATGCTAGAGAAAGAAAAAGAATTCATCGCCCGCTTTAAGGCTCGAGCCTCCCACGCCGCACAGGTGCAATCGAGAGTCAAGAAGCTCGAGAAGATCGACCTTCTCGAAGCTCCCATCGAAGAGAGAGCGGTGAAGTTCGAGTTTCAAGTGCCTCCCCGAAGCGGGGACGAAGTGGTCAAAATCCAAAATGTCACCAAGACTTGGATTCGGGTCGACGGGAGAGAGACCGAGGCACTCAAGGAAGTAGACTGCCTAGTCAAACGTCTGGACAAGGTTGCCGTAGTGGGAATCAACGGGGCCGGAAAATCTACCATGCTCAAGCTCATGGCTCATCAGACCGAGCCAAGCAACGGAGTGGTCAAGATCGGGGCCAGCGTGAAGGCCGGCTATTTCAGCCAGAACTCTTTGGATTTATTGGACCCGACCAGCACAGTCATAGAGACGGTGGCCGCCGCTCTGCCGGATATGAATATCGGCACGGTGAGAACCCTCTTGGGCTGCTTCCTGTTTTCCGGCAACGACGTGGACAAGAAGATTTCCATTCTCTCCGGCGGAGAGCGAAGCAGAGTCGTTCTGGCCACTCTTTTAGGTCAGCCGCTGAACTTCTTGATTCTTGACGAGCCCACCAACCACTTGGACATCAAATCCCGGGAGATCCTTATGGAAGCCCTCAAAGAATTCGAAGGCACCTTTGTGTTGGTGAGCCACGACCGACATTTCCTGCGAGAGGTCACCAACCGCACCTTCGCTATCAAGGACCATCGGCTGCAGATCTTTGAAGGCGGCTACGACGAGTACCTAAGGTCGGCCCAGGGCGACGTCCGAGCCCGCTAAACCAGATCCTTAGGATCTGGCCAGATCCTTAGAACCGTTTTCCTGCCC
>JBJHCR010000222.1:0-11167 GCA_050486105.1 Vulcanimicrobiota bacterium | reverse complement strand
ACCTCGAGGAGATCAAGGACCTATTGGCCGGCTTAACCGACAACTTTCGAAACGGAGCCGCCGAAGAAGCTGCTGCGGCCCCGAGTGGCGGTGCGCCCAGCGGAGGAAGCCCCTCCGAGGAAGGCGGGGAAAGTCAACAAGCCCAGGCCCCGGCACCCGTAAATCCGATGCAAAACATGAATCAAGCTCAGATGAACGGCGGCATTGACGCTCAGCTCACCCAACTGGCCACTCAAATCATCATGCTCACCGCGACCGGCCAAGGCGGCGGAATGGGAGCCCCTGGGATGGGGATGCCCGGGGCCAATGGTTTCGGCGGGCCCGGAATGGGAATGCCGGGAGGCAACGGCTTTGGCGGGCCCGGAATGGGCATGCCTGGAATGAACAACTTCGGAATGGGCAACCCTGGCGCTCAAGGCTTCGGCAATCCGATGGCCAACGGCCTTATGGGTGGCGGCCCGATGACTCCGGTCGATGCCCTGAAAAACAAACTCGGAGCGGTCTATCAGCAGAGCGGCGGAATGAACAACCCATCTGTCCGCCCCGAAACTCACCAGCTCGTGCAACTCGCCCTGGGTGGCGGAGGAGCAACTGGGTTAAATCTTGGAGTCTTTCCCGGTATGAACGGGATGGGTCCGGGGGTGAATGCTCAAATGGGTATGAACCCTCAGTTCGGAAGCGTTTCTCCGGCGCCGGTCTTCGGAATGGCCTCGGGTTTCTAGGGACTGTTCTCTCTCTCAAGTGCACTCCTGTCTTCTCCCTCGAATCAGTCAGGTGGTTTGCAATTCTCGGTTGCCTCGGCATCCGAGAATTGCAGGCCCCCTCTTTTTGTTTGCTCGGGCCAGCGAAGCCTCCAGTGTCCGACATCTAAAAGAATGGTATATTAATGGTGCTGCCAAAGCCTCTAGAAGGCAGTCAAGGGCAGTCCAGTATAGGGTAGCGGCATCCATGATCCTACAGAAGTTTCGACATAAGGCCGCAAAGTGCCGCCGTCAAGCCACCGACGGGCAAGGCTTCTGGCTAAGCGAAGTGTTGATATCAATCTGGCTTTTGACCTTCGTCGGCGCTGCGCTGATCGCCACCTTTAGCTTTATCGCCAAAGGGTCTCAAACCAGCGCTGATAGGGCTGCCGCCGAGCTGTTGGTCGAGAAATTGCTTGACGAAGCGTTCCGTTCGGGCCCCCCGGGTTGGGGACAAAGCGAGCTGTCGGGGCAGGTCAGCGTGAAGCTCGGTGACGCTGAGTCGTCCACTCATTTCGATTGGAGCCTGTCCCCGGTTGAAGTGCAAGAGGCGGAATTCGGCAAACTTTTTCAGATACGGGTGGCCGTCACCTGGATGGCTCAAGAGGCTGAGCAGGCACTTGACCAGCAGGGCCAGGGTCGACTTTCGAGGGCTAGACTTGTTTACATCGAGGATATCTAGAGGACGGTATGGTATGTCTTTGCTGGAGACCATCCTTGCACTGTCTCTATTCTCGTTCTTCTTGCTCACAGTTTTTGTACTCTTCAACAAGGGAATCGGTGCCTTCGGGTTTCTCCAAGCACGCCAGTCCATACAAGGGGAAATGCAGCGCGTGAAGAGTCTTTTCGAGAGCGACTTCCGGCTCACCCATCTGCGCTCCATCGGGGTGGAGAGCAGCACCGTCAATATCGCCGAAGAGACCTTCCGTAGAGATGACATCTGTTGTCTGACTGTCGATGATTGGCGCGAGAATTTGAATATCGAACCTGACACCGGACTCCCCCTCTGGAACCGCTATATCGTCTATCAGAGTTCTCTGGACGAAAGTGGCACTTTGCGAAGGCTGCTCGTCGATCCGGAGCTACCGACCCCACTTCGAGTGAGACCTCTGACCGGATTGGATTCCATCGAAAGTGATCGTGTCTTAGGTCGAACGCTGGTCACCGAGAACCTCGAATCTTTCGAGTGTGACCTCTCCTTGGCAAGGCAAGAAGTGGCCTTGAAAGTGGTTCTGAGAAAAAGGGGTGGAAGTCGTGGCCTCGACGCAAAGAGGACCGATGAAGTGGTTGAAGCAAGCTTCCATTGGAGACCGATAAACACGGTTCCGAAGTTATGACAGCGATGAGAACGACATCAAGAAAACGAAGTGGAATCGCCCTCGTCACAGTCATTGGGGCTGTACTGGTGGTCATAATGCTCTTGGGCGCGTTCCTCCAGAACTACAGCGGTCACCTGGCGATGCTCTCGTCCGGCAAAGATAGGGCCCTCTGTCGGAACGCGCTTATTTCGCTTGCTGAGTATTGCCGATTTCGACTGGAGGCTGACCGGCACTGGCTAAGAACCCCCGGGGAACCGTCCACCGAGGTCGTCCACGACGCTCTCGGCAATGCCATTATGCAACTCCGGGAGATTGCGCCCGGGGAGATAACGCAGCAGCCTGCTCTGACCGGTCGAACGGCAATCGAAGGAGAATTTCTCGACTCGGACATCAAGTTCTGGATCACCGTGGTCAACAACCTCGATTCGCAACTCGAAGACCCAGTACACTCGGTCGCCCCGAAACTTTGCCGTCTCAGAATACAGACCCGTTCCGGTCGGGCCGCCGAAACTGTGGAGATCACCCTTCGCAAAGCGGCTTATTTCAACTCCACCGTCGCCGCAAGCGGCGATATCGAGCTGAGCGGGGATTCCGTAAGATTCGAAAGCACTGACCCGCTCAACAATCAGATCAGGTCGCTTGCCGACATCTATCTTCCCGACATTCCCGACCTCGAGTTTCGTCCGGATCCGGGCAACCAAAGGGCCGAAAAAGGGACCGTTTGGGCCTACGGAGACATCTCTATCGGCGAGGACAGCTCGCAGCCGAAGCTCGACCAAGCTCACCTAGAGACCGGTGGAGACTTTATTCCTCAAGGGCGGACGGCCTACTTCGTTCCTGAACTCGCCGAACAAGACGTCGTCACTGCAAATCCCACCCCGATGGAGCTCGAACCGGCTAAGTACCTCTTCACCGAACTCGAAGTCGAATTTCTCGACACCTCCGGCAATCTTCAATCCAAGACCATACACGCCTTGCAGAAGTTCCAACCGGGCTGGCAAGGACCTCAAGACGATCTGCTCCAAGAGATCCACTTTCTCGAAAGTGCCCTCGACGACCCCGACTATATCGCCGACTTGGACACCGTCACCATCCCCGGCGAACCCGAGGACCCAGTAGCACTTTTGGGGCATAGCGAGCCGGAGTTCCAATTGGCAGACGGGCCGGAGTTCGTGCTTCCCAGTGAGGACGGAGGTCAGGTGCCCCAGGTTCGGCTCCCGGCCAACACCGAGATCGTAGTGCGGGGGGACTTCGGCATATCCACGACCGACCCACTCAATCTCCCGATTCTTGAATTCGTCGACCCCTTCCCGGACCCCGAGAACCCGAAACGGGGGCATTTGGAAGTCCAACGAAATCTCGAGTTGGCCAGTTACATTGTCAATGGAGGTAAGTTGATCGCCGGCAACGACATCGTGCTCACTCCAAAGGATGTGGAGGTCAATTCCAGCGAAGAGGAAGATCTCGCTGTCTACGCCGGCAACGACATCACCATCGCACCGCTCTTTCCGCGGACCCAGGAAGGCTACCTCTTGGACACGAACCGCAAGTTCCTCTTCCGAGGATTGGTCTACGCTCAGAACGATTTTCACTTCTACTCAAGTCTTCGCCAAGGAGATCAAGTTGTGGCCTACCAGAGGCTCCTGGAAATCGAGGGGGCGCTGGTGGCTCGCAATGGAAAAGTGCAGATTCAAGGAGAAGAGGACATCGTGCTTCGATACAATCCCGACTTTCTGGATGACCTTCTGGAGAAGAACTTCGAAGATACGAAAATTCAACTCGAAGAGACCGCTTGGCGTCCGCTCTAGAGGGCCGACCGGGAATTCTCAAAGTTGCTCGAGCTAAGGGAGAAATTCGAACGCAGGCTTCTGGGGCTCGTTCAGTTTGTCAAACATCGACGGACGCGGCTTACTCTGAAGGACGAGGAAAACTTTCTGCGACAACTGTCGTTGATGGTCAACTCGGGTATCCACATTGTCGAGGCCTTAGCGGTCCTCGGGAGAACCTTGGACGGAGCAGGCCGAGTGCTGGCAGAGGACCTCCAGACCAAGATCTCTAGGGGTCATTCACTGAGCGCTGCCCTGCAGAGTTCCGGCCACCAGATCAGCGCGGTGATCCCTTCTTTAATCCACGCTGGTGAAAAGAGCGGCTCTCTCGCTCAAGTCCTCAGGCTCGCTGCCGATTGGGTGGAAGTGTCCGCGAACCTTCAATCCAAAGTGAAGGCCGCATTGACATATCCCGCCTTTGTGCTGGGCGTCAATGTGGTGCTCACGATTGGAATGTTGCTGACCATCGTTCCAGCTTTCGAAGCGCTCTATCAGGACGACCAATTGCCGGCCCTAACCAGGTTCCTTCTCTCGGCCACTTCTTTGCTTAGCTCCAAGCTTTTCTGGTTGATCGCGTTTTTGTTGACCCTTGAGGCGGTCTTTTTTTTCTTGCAAGAGCATAGCCGGGAAAAGCTTCTGAGGTTCTCACTCACTCTTCCTGTGCTCTCTCCGTTGTTGAGAGACGCAGCGCGAGCCAAGTACTTTTCCATCCTTTCAATAACGTCAAAGGCCGGAACGAGCACCTTGGAATGCCTCAGATTCGCTTCCGAGGCGAGCGGAGACCCACATTTTAAGGACCTCTATCCCGATCTCCATGATGGGATCATCGCTGGGGAGCCTTTGGATGCTCATTTCCATTGTCACCGGGAGATCTATGGTGCTCTCTTGGTCCAAGCGATCGCAGTGGGCGACGAAACGGGCAATATCGATGGCATCAGCGCTCGAATGTCAGAATTCTTTCGATTTGAGGCGGAGTACCGACTCGAACAGTTCAAAGGATTGATGGAGCCGATGTTGATCGTGCTGGTCTCCTTCACCACGGCCTCTATCCTCTTGGCTCTGTATCTCCCCCTCGTCAAATTCCTCCAGACCCTACTTTAAAAAGGTCTGCTCCCGATCGACTCTGATTGGCCCTAAGCAAAAGGGTGCGGTCGGAGAGGCGGATTCTCTTGGACACCCGCCTCTTCGATCACCAGGTTCCAGTGGCGATGGTTCATCGGGGGATAGAGGGTGCTAGGCAGGTGGACCCTGACGGCATGCCTTCCATGGAGCGCTACGTCTGCCTGAGTGAGGTCGCAGTGCCATACGGGCTCAGTCAATTGCAGTACGGAGTTCGGTCCGGGCTCCCACGCTTGGGACTCGGGAAACAATTCCGGCCAGTTCCAATAGAAGGCGGCGTGCTCTTCGAAGGTCTCCGGAGACTCGCGGCTGGGTATGGCGCTCTTCTGCAGAACCTCCCAGTTTTGCAGACATTCTTTGAGAGCTTTGTCCTTAGCCGTCTCGAGCTCCCCGCACGCCGAACCTGTCACTATCTGCCCTTGTTCAGTTCTGCCGATCGCCAGTACGGTTGGAAGGAGCAACGACTCCAGGTGATAGAGTTCCAACTCGAGGGGGCCGGATTTGACTGCGGAGAGACGCCTGGCTGCCGGTTCGCCCCGATCCGCCCGCAACCAAAAGTAAGCCAAGGCGTGACGCTCACACACTTCGCGCAGCCCGTCAGCGATGGCCTCGTCGAAATCACCACGACAAGCGAGTCCGGTGGAGACCGCTCCCGGGTCCAAGAGTAACGCTCGCCGTCTGGGAAAATGCTTGATTCCGGAGTCGGATACGAACCGAACCCCTTCCCGACACGTACCAGGAGGGACAAAATGGGCGCAGTAGCGCTCTAAAGCCTCGTTCGTAGCGCGGTTCTCGCCGCGGCAGAGGTCTTCATCCCAAGCAGACCCTCCTCCTACAGTGCGGTAACCGGTCAACCAAACCAGTTCGCCTAGGTTGGCGAAATGACGCTTCACGACACGGGTCCGTCGTCTCACTGGGCTGAACACTCCAGGAACGAGATTGCCGGGCTCGGAGCGCTGCAAACAGCCTTGACAGTCTGGGAGCGGAATGGCTCGATCCACCAATTTCGGCTGCCGACCATAGACCATCACTTTATCTTCAGGGCATTCCGGTATTGTTGAAAGCAGCTCGGTTTCGAAAGCGACGCGTTCACCTGAACGCAAGGCGCTGTAGAGTTCGAAAGAAGCGCGTCGACCGGAAAGGTATCTCAAGAGCAGGCAGCGCGGACACGGTACGGAACCGGTCCCAGCTGCCGGAGCATAGAAGCCTCCCTCACGATCGCCCAGATAGAGAAATGCTCCCTGCTTGGGTAGGATGTCGATGTCGTCCCAGCTGAGGGCGTCGAGCACCAGGTGAGACCGAGACGTCTTCTTGAGCAGCGTGGCACCTGAGCGGGAGTTCGCCCAATGTCCCGGAGCGACTTCGCATAGTGCGAAGAGTTGCTCGGGTTCGCTTTCTTGCAAGATTCCCTGCTGTTCCAAGAGGTCTAGAAGGTCTTGGGGCGGGCCGCCCTCCCCTCCGTTCAACCAGGTTCGAAAAGCTTCGACCGACGCTTGCCTTGGCCATCGATAGCACTTCTGTAGTGCAGCAAAAGAAACCAGGTTGTCACCAACGAGATAGGGCCTGCGTCTAGGGTTCAGATGAAGAGCGCTGGGGTGCATCGATCCAGATGTTAACATTTTATCAATATCAGGAGAACTAGAACTTGGAACGAGCTTGGGTCGCTCCTGTAGTCTTGGACTCAGAAGATACCTCAAGGAGAAGTGATATGTCGAAGATCAGCAGCAGCGCATCGAAGACCAGCAGACCAGCCAAGCCCGCCCCAAAGCCCGCCCCTAAGCCGGCGGCCAAGCCTCAATCCGAAAGTGGTCGCAGCAGCACTTCCGCGAATAGTGGTTCTGGCTCGTCAAAGCCGACTGAATCAGCCCGCGACAATGACAATGCCTCGACCTCGAACGCCACTCGCAAGCCATCGGAGTCCTCCTCCCGAGGGACCGAAGAGAGCCGACGCACTGAGGAAGCCAGGGAAGGAAGAGAAGTTGAGAGGACCAACGGTGTCGACGAAGGCTCGACCACCGGCAACGAGGATGCGGTCAAGGATCCCGAGACCGAGGATTCCTTCGAGGGCTCCCAGGAACTCCAGGATGAACTCAATGGAGACGATGAGCTTCGAGAAGAATTGAAAGGCCTCAAAGACGCGCTCTCGGCCCTCTTTGACAACTTGAACGACGAAGATGAAGAAGAGGAAGTCCAAGCTGCCGAAAGTATGGGAGGGTGCTGCGGACGAAAATCCAACGAGGCCTCTGATTCAGAAGGTGGTGAGCGCGACTGGAACTCGGTCCTGGCCGCCGGAGTTGCCGCCGTCAGAGCAAATGACCTTCTTGGCGGCGCAGGGAACAATCAACCCGGGGTAACCCCGATGGCCGGGCCCCAAGGTCAAGGACCCGCCGCTGCTCAAGGAGGAGTTCCTCTCCAAGGAGTTAGAGGGAGTGGGAATGCCAATCAAAACAGCGGTCCTCAGTCCGGAAATATGGGGCAGCCCGGAGCGCCTGCCGGTCAGAATCGCCCAGCTGGACAGAACGTCGATCCCCGGCAGAAGCTCAGCTCCGACTACAGCAAGGCTCAATCTGCCGGAGCCCAACTCAAGCCGGAACTCGAAGCTGAAGTCCGGTCCCTGCTCGGCCTACCGCCGCTCGAGGGTGCTCAAGACGGGTTTCCCGGAATGAACCCCTTGACCGCGAATCCGGCTGCGGTGCTCGGACAGAACATGTTCGGCAATCCGGCGGTTCAAGGGACCATGGGCAATCAGTTCCCGCTAGCTTCAGGATTCTAGACCGTTCCTGAGTTCATTTTCCCCTAACGAGTTTGGTCCCTAGCAGCACTGGTGCTTCTGGGGACCAAGCTCGTTAGGCTTTTGGTGGCTCGGTGGCGGGTCCGAGCCGAAACGACCCCTCCGTCAATATTGACCTCAGTTGTAGAAGGCTGTGCCCCTGCTGCTGCAGAAGCGAAGCCCACACATGAACACGTTGGAGATTTTATATCAGGCCTTTAAGGTTCGCTATTCCCTCAATCAGCTTCAGCAGGTGCTCGATCGAGGCTGTCGGTTGGCCCTAATCGGCTCGGAAGAGGCCAGGGCGTCCGCCCTGACCTTCTTGGGGCAACCCATCCCCGGCCTCAACAAGGAACGCATTGAAGACGACCTGATCCCATTATCCTTCGACCTTTCCGAAGCAGATTTGAAAGAGTTGAGGACTTGCGATGCTTGCATCGTGCTTTTTGACGAAGGAGTTCCCGAGGTAGAGTTCTTACAGGAATTAGCGAGAGACGTTCCCTTGCACGTGAAAGCCCTCTGGATCTGCTTGGATGCCGAAGGGGAGAAGCGACAATCGCTTTACGAGGAAGACCTGACGCTCCCTACGGTTTGGGTTCTATCGGGGAGTCGACCTGCAGAAAAGTTCTTGAAGCAGTTCCTCTCAGGCCTACCTCAAGTGGCCTTGGTTATGGCTCGAGACTACTCTCACCTACGGACCGAGTTCTGCAAAACCATGACCCGGCGAACCGCGCTAAGGAATGGAATTCGCTCGGGCCTAGCATCCCTGCCTTTAAGAGCCATCCCGGTTATCGGACCAGCTTTATCGTTTCTGGCTATCTCGGCCGAGACCTTGATGCTGACCGCCAGCCAGCTCAGGCTGTCCTTCGTCATTGCGGCCGTTCACGGTCGACCTTTGGACTTTTTTGACAGAATTGGAGAACTCTGGCCCATCGTGGGCAGTGCGTTTGGTTTTCGGGCCCTTTCCCGCTCTCTGGTTCGCATGCTTCCCAAGGTTGGTGCCGGAGTAAAGGCCTCGGTGGCATTTTCTGGAACTTATGCCGTCGGAGAAGCGAGCCGCCTGTACTATGAGCTGGGACGACCAACATCCGATGAGGTCCGTCGGGAATTGATGCGTCGGGCCCAAGAAGAGGGGGCTCGAGAGGCCCAATTGCTCTTTCGCAGGGTGATGGCAGGGCAGAGCATTGAGTCCAATACGGACACCGATTCGGACTCCGATACGGACTCAGAAGACGCCGTTCTCAAGGCTGTCGACTCCTTGACTTGTGAACCACAGACGGAACTTGTCCCGGGAGAGGAACCCGAGTTTGTGGAACAAACGGTCGAGATGCAGGTTCCGAGTTCTGTAAGTCCAGGACCTGAGACCGAGAACTCTTCAGAGGAGCCGTCTTCGGAGGCTCGCGAGAACGTCAAGGCAGCTCTACTTGGGATGCAAAAGGCGGTCCCGAAACTCGAAGTGAAGGGTCAGGAGTCTGCTTCTGCCCAGAAAATAGAGCAACAGAAGGCTAACCCGGTGGCGGCGAAGCCTAAGAGTTCCGAGCCTTCGGCGGCAAAGCCTAAGAAGTCCGAGCCTTCGGCGGGGGATGACTCTCCCACGCAAGATGCTAAGGCGAGCAAAGGGGCTGCTAAACGCAAGTCTAAGAAGGGCGCTTCTCGTCGCAGCAGCAGAGGTAAAGGCAGGTCTCAAGACAAGAGTTGAAGTCTCTGACTGTCACCCAAAAGATTCTGCTCGCTTTAGTTCTCTTTGGTTTCCTGAGCGCGCTGTCAACTTTGCCCCAACGGCTCAAGGCTGAAGCCTCCTTCGATCAGGTTGAGATTTTGGCTGATGCCCGTTCCCTCGACGAGTGGCGCAGCATTCTGCGGTTGGACCATCAAGAGTTCGGAAATCTGCTTAGGACCTATGGCGTTAGGTCTATCGCTTTAGCGGAGAGGCGACTCGAAGATTTGACGGACTCCGGCAAAGCCAGCCTCTTCTCCCCGGCAGAATGGGATTTGACCCTCAGATCTGGGCTAGTGGTGGATTCCTCGTCTCCAGAGTTTGCCTCTCTTGCCCTCTTCAACTTGGCTCGCTGGAGTGACGGAAGTCCTGGGACCTACCTGCTGCTCTACGATTCGGATGTGGCCTCGGACATTGGACGCCTGCTAGCGCTCAATGAGGGTCTCGAGGTCGAGTCTTTTTTGGATGGACGCCTGCTTTGGGTGCCCCTCAGCCAGCGGGCTCTCAACAACTTGAGCTATGGCTTCGACCGGAGCTTGGCTTCTCGCTGGTCGGACCTCGGTTTTTCGCTTTGGTTGCGAGCCGAGAACCGTGAGGGTCTGAGCGAATCCAAGGTCGCAGAACTGTTTGAAGAATGGTCAAGCCATGGCGAGGTCCAAGGTGTGATTTTCGCAGGCTTGCTCAATGAAGCCGTGGGCTATCCTGACCAGCTCGAAAAGTCTGCTGAAGAACTCGCCGCACGGGGCTGGAAGGTGGGCTATATCGAGCTTCCTCCGCGCGCCCAACAAGCTGGCATAGAAACTCTGGTTCGAGAGTTGCCAGGTCAAACGGTGAGAGTGTTCGCCGTTTCTCCAGCTCATCAGGCAAAATTGTCCCCATTCCGACTGCTAGGCATGCACAGCTTGGCCGCTCGAGAGAGAAATATCTCGGTTCTCTATGTCCGTCCCTATGCGGTTCCTGGGCGTCCAGAACTCGACGAAGAGTTCTTTGGAGGGCTCGCCGAAAGTCTTCCGGGATTAGGGACCGCTTCGACTTTCCCCCAAGACCTTTCGCCTCCAATTTTTCTGGTAACCTTCTTGACCTCTCTGGCCGTCGGCGCCTTGTCTCTGCTGGTGCTCAGCGAGATCGGATTCTCCAAGCCTCGTCCCTGGTGGGTCTTGATCTTGTTGGCTCCGGCCTTGGGACTAGTCTTGGCTGAGGTCTTGGGAAGAGGCCTTCTCTATCGCTCTCTCTTGGCACTCGCAGTCTCGCTGGCCGCTCCAGGGTATCTTGGACTTCGCTATATTTTTCCCGTGATTGACCGACCTTTACCGCCCGACGGAAAGACTCTCGTTCGGGGATTGGCGTTGTTGGCTGGGCTCAGTTTAGGTTCGCTCCTAACCGGACTGTGGGTGGCCGGGCTATTATCTGAGACCACTTTCTTGCTCGGACTAGACCGATTTCGTGGAGTAAAATTGCTGACCCTCGGGGGGCCGGTGCTCCTGGTAGGACTGCTGATCCTGAAAAAATATAGGTGGGCCGATTATCTGGCGGGGCTAGGAAGGTCCGTTAAGGTGTACCAGGCTCTGGCGGCCGGCGGCTTAGCTTTGGCCCTCTTCGTGCTTTACCTACGAACGGGGAACGAGGCCGGGGCCGCTGCCACCGAGTCCGAGCGGGTCTTGCGGGTGGTGTTGGAC
>JBJHCR010000221.1:9104-11275 GCA_050486105.1 Vulcanimicrobiota bacterium | reverse complement strand
CACTGGACCCTCTAAGGATACCTAAAGGAGGTTGAGTATGAAGAAATATCTGAACCGAATGCTGGGCGTTTGTCTAGCGAGCGGCTTGGTGCTGGGTGGTTTCTCTACCACTGTGGCAGCCGATGTGATCGACCCGAGCAATCCTCAGGAGATGGTTTTGCTCGGTCCTGACCGGAGCCAGCGAGCTCCCCAAAGAGCGATCCAAGCTCCCGTGGACAGTTCCACCCAAGTTCAGCAGAGAGAGCGCGAGACCGTCGTGACGCCACCTCCGCCTCCGGTACAAGAGTTTGTCTATGAGAAGAGGGTTTGTCCTACTCTCACCAATGTTCGCCACGACATCAACGGGCAAACCCATCATGGACCCCACGGGCCGTCCACTTACGTGTTCGAAGACGGGGCCATCCATATGTGGAGCAGCACGGACCGCTACTACGTCAATCGGCTTGGAGCGATGGGCGCGGACCGAGAGTTCTTGAATCCCGATTATTGTGACCGATTGGGTGTATGGACCAATGGGAGAATCGCCGGCCAGAGTCCTGAGAGCATCGTCACAGAAATGACCGAGCGCTTTGCCGAATTGGCCTGCGTCACTTGGAGTGACCCAGCCCCCGACAATGTCGCCGGAATCCCGGTAATCAAGAGCACAGGGTACGACATTTATGGGAACTACTTCTATGAAGTGTACGCTCTTGAGCGTTATGGAAACACCTACGCTTTCGCCACCCGAATCCCGTATAAGTCTCGTTACAACGTGAAACGAAATACCAACCTCGAGTATATGATCAGCCACATTCACCCCTCTACTTGGGTTGAGTAAAGCCTCTCGAAACTGGCAAACAGCAATGAACTCGCGACTCGCAAAAGCCGCGAGTTCATTGCTGTTTTTCTTGGGCTGTGTTCTTCTTCTTTCCAGCAGCGCGAGCGACGCGGGACCTCTGTCTGAGCGCATCCTAATTGCTGCTCCGTACAATGGTTTCAGCAAGCTCTTCATCTGCCGCAATGACGGTCGAGATCTGCAGAGGTTTGGAAGGATCCAAGGTCAGCTTCGGTCACCGAGTTTCGATCCAAGCCATGGCAGGGTGTTCTTCGTTCGAGACGAGAACCGCTTGAGCCAGATATGTTCCACCGATGCGGGAGGTCACGACTTTATAGTCCACCTTGAAGGGCGCGCTCACTTCCGCTCACCCAGTCCTTGCCCAGACGGCCGAACCCTGTTGTTGACCACCGACCTCTGGGGCGCCTTCGAACTTGCCAGCCTAGACCTAGAAACTCAAACTCTCACCAGACTTACCTACGACCAGGGAACCAACACTCATCCCCGGGTAGCCCCCAACGGTCGTCAAGCGGTCTATCTCAGCCGGAGGCGGGGACGTGCTGCTCTGTATATTTTAGATCTCGAAACAAGGAAGTCCCGGCCCCTAACTCGCTCCTCTTTCAACGAAGGGCCCGGCAATTGGAATCACAATGGCACCAGAATCATCGCCACCAGAAACTTCCCTCCCCAACAGACTGCACGCCTAATCGAAATCGATCTCGCACATAATGCAGAGCGCTCCTATCTCCCAGAAAAGCGAGGAGTCAGTTCGCCTTGCTATTCCCCCGACTCCCGCCAGATTCTGTTTGTCCACGATGATGAAATCCTGATTTGGGACCCTTCAGACACCGCTCCGGAAGTTTTCCCCCTGACAGGAACCCTGGCGCCGAGCTCGGTTGAATGGATCACCGTCGGAACTCCTTGATGCCCGAAATCGTTGATCTTAGAGAATTTTTGGAGGCTCCGCCCCTCCTCGATCAGTTCCGCAAGCTGACCAAGGATCGGACAGATCTCCTCATCACTTTGGCGCGACGCCCATTTCGAGGTTGGCACAGAGAAGTCTCTTGGTCTCACCCGCTAGTTCTCTCGAGTGCTCCCCATCTCGAATTGGTTTGTTGGCTGCCTCACTCGCCTCAGCCAGACCCGCAATCAAGCTTCCATCAACAACACGACATGCTCCTCGACCTCTACCACCAGCTGTTCATCGCCCACCGAAAAGAGGACCTGATCCGCTATGGAGAGATGCTGCACACCCACATCGCGGAGCAGGAAGAAGTGCTCTTTCCCTGGCTCTTGAACCAGGTTCCCATCGAGCGAGCCATTCGAGAATTGGGCTACGAGCACCAGGGCCTAAGGG
>JBJHCR010000221.1:0-9094 GCA_050486105.1 Vulcanimicrobiota bacterium | reverse complement strand
GCCTAAGGGAGACCTCAGCCGGCTTGGAGGATCTGGTCCAGGAAAGCCAGGCCGGAACCTTATCCCGAAAGAGAAAAGAGAGGTTTGACCTGGACTTCTACCACCTACTCGAGCACCATCTTGAACGCGAGAAAGAGGCTTTGATACCCTTGGCTGAATTCCTCAAAAAGGGGTAGACAACACTTCCACTCCTTGCTATAATTCCAGCGCAGCTGCGATCCGACGTAGCTCAGTGGTAGAGCAACCGGCTGTTAACCGGTTGGTCGTTGGTTCGAATCCAGCCGTCGGAGCCACAGAAAAAACCCTCGTTCTCGTTGACGAGGGTTTTTTATTGATTTCTTGGAGGGCCGGTCCTGAGAGCCAGAGAGAGCTCAGATAAAAGCGCAACCCGGAGTGGGAGCTCCGGGTTGCAGGGGATTGGGTGTCTTGGGAGTATCGTTTTGCTAAAGTTATTATAAGACGACATCTTCAATCAAAGCTGTGATCAGGATCACAAAACTGGAAATTGCTCAGGCTGATACGGCAACCATAGGCAGGTGTTCTCGGCGGTTCAAGGTAAACGATAAACATGGATTCGCTCAATTCAAGACCCGGGATTCTCGACCAACTCGTCGCCGGCATCAAAGAAAAGACTATTCGCCTAGCTGAGAACAAGCTGCTCGGCCCAACGGTGGAAAGCTCAGAGGAGGCCACTCTTTCCTTCGTGGCCTCAGCGGTGCAAGCGGGTGCCCAAAGACTTGAGATCCGCACTCAAGGAAACGACCTAATCCTCACCCACAACGGTCGCCCGATTCGAACTGAGCAATTGGCAAATCTCAGTCAAGCCTCAGCCCAGCTCCCTCAGTTGCATCGAGGCCTGCGGCTTCACTTGGAAGCAACCGGCGCCAAAATCACCGTGGAATTCTTAGATGACTCCGGGGTTGGCCAGAAAATCCAGTTCCAGAGTGGCACGAACACGGGAGTTCAAAGCACCTCGCTCAACGATATGCAACTGGCAAAGATGACCACCCGAATCGTTCTCGAAGGGACGGGCAACCTCCGACGCATAAATCAGGCCGTGGGTAGCGAACTTCCCGAGGTACGCCTGATCAGGCGGCGCTGCTTTTTGGCTCCCCTTGAGATCACCCTCCTGGGTCGCCCCCTAGCTCGCTTCTCGGCCATTCCAGAATCGCTGGTCTCAGGCGTCGAATTTCATCAGGGCAACCACGCCTCGCTATCAAACCTTCCGTTGACTGGCAATCATGGGGTGATCGCTCGTTTACCCCAACTCGCAGGGAGATTGACAGCCATCAGCGCTGGAGTCTGCGGGGTGGCTCGAAACTCTGCCGACTCCGGATGGTATCAGATTGAGCACGGAGTTGCTCGACCCTTGGGCACCGTTCCGTGGCCAAGTCAGACCTGGGGCTTCATTGAAGTTCATTCCAATTCAACCCCTGCGGCCCTCAGTGACGAAATTCAATCCTTGGTGGCTTGCCTTGCAGGCTCACTTTTTGAGAAGGCCTCTGAACTCCCCAATGACCGAACAGAAGAAGCCCTAGCATTCCTAGAGCAGCAGAGATCGGTCCTCACTGCTCTCGGCTTCGATGCCCTAGCGCAAGATCAACTCTACTTTCGACTGAGGCAACGATATCTGCCGTCAAACGATCCCAGACTGATCAACAACCGGCTAGAGTTGGCTAGCAGCTTGGAAGCTGCTGGAGATCACGAAGCCGCCCACCAAACTTACCGAGAACTGATCCCGGTCTGGGAGAGCGAGGCTCTGAACCATTTCGACAAGTATCGCTATGAAGAGGGAGCTGCCGTCTGGCAGCGCGCTCTTTCTTTACACGAAAAACTTGGCACCGATCCCAGGGAGATTGCCAAAAAGTACCATCGGGTGGCAAAGATAGGGCGCGAGCAGCGACTTGGATTCGCCGAACCGAGCTATCGACGAGCGCTCGCGATCATGCAGCCCGATCCCAACACCGACCGGGCTGAACTCGCTGAGCTTCTGCTTGGTCTCGCTGAGGTGCTGAAGTCCAACAGAGTTCTCACTGAAGCCCTCACTCTGGCTGAAGAAGCGCAAAAGGTCTTGACAGAACTGCACGATGGAAAGGAGACCAGAGAATTGGTCCCTGTCCTTCAACTGCAATCTGAGATCTATAGTATCCAAGGGGATTATGCCCGCTCTACGGAGTTTGAGCAGAAGTCTGTTCTCCTTCGCTTTCGTCGCTAGTTGAAAGCGGCGGACCAAGCGAGACCTTGGTGAAGCCGAAAGTGGTCAATCGGTCGTAAGCTTCAATGACCGCACCTGACTGCACATCTGGTCGGCTGCTCACAATAACCTCGAGATCCAAGGGCCCTACTTGTTCGAGCAACTCCCAAGTCAAGGGTCTGTCGCGATGAGTTCCGGTCAATTGTCCTCCGTCAAGGACCTCTACCCTCAGAACCTCAGAACTGGCCGGCTCGACCTCCGGAACCCCATCGGCAACCAACTCTCCGTCGAGTGTTAGCCCTGTCAACTCGTTCAAACTTGAACCAGCTATCATGAATATAATCAAAAGCACCAGCAGTACGTCGGTGAAAGGGGTGATATTGATGGTCGACATCGGTGAAGTGCTTTCATTGATCCCCTTGCGCCTGGCCCCCTGTCGAGCGCGAAGCCTTCTCATGGCTTTGGCTCTGTGAGAAGCACCAAGGAAGTCCAGCCTGCAAGTTCGGCCTGCCTAACCACCTTGTAAAGATCTTCGTAAGGCACGCTGCGTTCGACGGCAAGACCGAGAACCTCGTGAGGGGATCTTTGTTTCAACAGAGTGAGGCTCTCCCGATCGATCTCTTCGGCGCTCACCATCCCTGAAGCCGCAGTGGTTCCGACCCGATTCGCCAGAGTCAAGATTTCCATGGAGGCCTCAAGGGTCTCGAAACTGGAAACCCGCGGAAGCGGCACCTCTTCTCTCGAAGTATCGAAAGCCGGAGCGGTCAACAAGAACGTGATCAGGAGAACCAGCAGCACATCAGTCAATGGAGTGACATTAATGCTGGACAATCCAACTTCATTGGGCTCACCAAAAGCCATGGGTGTCCCTTCTTTCCGGAGACTCCGGAGCCTTCCTCAAGGGAAGGACCCTTCGGCGACGAACCTCGCCTCCAGTGAGCGCTCACAGCAAAATAGCCAGTGGTTGGAAAGCATGCCATAGCGGCGACCACCAACGGGCCGAAGAGTTGTTTGGCCTCGCTCTCAAGGAAGCCCCAACCAACTCGCAGGTGTGGATTCAGGCGGGACTCTTTCACGTCAAATCTGGCCAGATCAAAAAGGCCTTGGAAGCGCTCACCGAAGCGAAGAATCTGGACCCAGACAATCCGGCGACTCATTTTTTTCTCTGCCTGGCGCAGACACTATGCCATCAACTCCCTTTAGCCCAACAGAGCCTGGAAGGGCTCCAAACCGTCTGCCCAAGACACCAAGGCTCTGCTAGCCTGGAACTTCTCATCACTCTCAATTCCGGAGATCCCACTTCTGCCTTGCAGAGACTGGGATTCGGACAGACTCGCCAGGAAGAGGCCTTCTCCTGGCGCGCCATGGCTGCCGGAATCGGGGTAGGAGACCCCGCTTGGCTTCCGGCTGATCTCACTTCGTCTCCTTATCTTCTGGGACCGATCGTGGTGGAGATAGAGAAGAGGCTGCTGTCCTTGGAGATTCCTCAACTGGAACGAAGTGACCGCAAGATTCAAACAGAACTCGAGAACCTACAACCGGTCAAGCGCAACTTTCGAGAAGAATTCAAAGGATTGAAGAAGTCCGTCAAAGGCAGTCCTTACTTGAGAAAAGGCAAGGGTATGCTCGAAAAAGCCCTTGGCTCGCCAAATCTCGAGGAACAACATGCTGAACTTCATCGTGCCCAGTTGCTGCTCAGATTGGCTCGAAAACTTGATCCCTTAGCCTTCCGCATCTCGTTCTATCTAGGTGAGGCGTATCTCTTTTCAGCCAAGAGCGAACCCGGAGAACCCTATCGACGATTCCCCCTAAAACTCGCCGAGCGGGCCTTTGTGGAATCGGCGAGGTTGGACGGAGTCAACCCTTATATCTATTTCTACCTAGCCCTGACTCAACATCTCTTGGGCCACCCTGAGGAGGCCCTAACCCTTTACAGTTTGGCCACGGAAAAGTTTGCCAAACTTCCGGAAGCCTACTACGGAAAGGGACAATGTCACCTTTTATGCGGAGAGCATAAGGCTGCAGAAGAAGAGTTTCTCAAAGCCATTGCCGGCGATCTGTCTTTGGCTCGAGAACGCCTGAATCTCTTTACCAGCCTGTTGCAGGAAAAAGGACTCGACTTTCTCACCAAACCCTTGCCAGAATTGCCACCCAAACCTACCCTCCTTGAAGACCAACCATCGGAGGCCTCAGAGCAAGCCCCAGAGACCTCGGAGCAGCCTGTTCAAGAGCGAGAGGTTCTAGAGGGCGAGAATTCTCTTGCTAGCGACCCGCTCTCACTTCCAGAGTAGCCTCGGGATAATAGTGCCGAAGGAGTTCACGATAACCGTGGTTCCTTCCCATCTCAAACGCTCCCCACTGACACATTCCCACACCATGACCCCAACCTCCACCTTCAAAAATGAGTCGGCTGGGGAGTTCTCCGCGGTCGGTCTTAAAGTGGGCTCGAGTTCCTTTCAGTCGTTGATAACCCAGGGTTTTTCGCAGATTTTGCCCATTGATTCGGCGCTCTTTTCCGGCGGTGTCGGTGATGACCAATTCCTCGATCCGCCCCGACCGGTCATGGCCGGTTGCCGACACCGACTGAACCTTAGCACCCGGGGTCAAGGGATATCCAGCCTTACTCAAGCTTGAAGCCAGTTCGTCTACTCCGATGTCTATCACCCAATGGGAATTGGGGGCTCCTTGACAGAACCGGTCCGGCACTCCCCTGAGCGGTATGTGAGGCTCATCGAAAACCGTCGCCGAATCAGCAGTGTGGCCCCCGCAGTTGGAACTGTAGAAGGCTTTCAAGACCTTGCCTTCATCATTGACCATAACCACGTTCCTCACCGAATCTACAGCCCTGGTGATCGAGGGACTCTCGCCCCCTAAGCCAGGGTATACCTGATCAAGAACGGTGGCCGCCAAATCGTATTGGGGATGGCGAGGATTGGCCAACATGTAGACGGCGTAGGATCGGGAGGCGATGGCGTGAGCCTTCAAAGTCTCAGTCGGCCAACTCGCACTGATCTCTCCCCCTAGGACAGAGCGAATATACAATTCCATGGGAAGTACGTTCACTGCAGTCACTCCCTGACCATCAACCACCACTCGAAGATAGCCCCGATAGCTCTTGCCATCGACAGTCACCACTCCGCCGTCACTCACCACAAGGGTTCCACTGGGATAGGCTTGACCATTGACCAAGACCTCTGAGGTTGAGCCCGCCTTTGGTCGCACAGTTGCCCTTGACGCTCGAGCAAGAACCTTCATGCCGTCGGCGCTTTTTATCTTTACACCAGCGTGGGCTCCTACCTCAAATGTAGCCGCTTCTCTCACCACAGCAACCCTCGCCGTTGGGCCTAGGTCTGTTTGGGCGAGAGTTGGCTGAAAAACTAAAGCTGCGAGCAGGAGGACAAAGCACAGAAATCTCATGTGAATTTTTTTCCACACAAAATCCATGTTCCCTCTGCTCGTCAGGAGCTGCTTCAGTAGACAGAATGTCTAGGCGGCGGTAGGCAACGGGGGCTGCCCGTCACTAGCCGTTTGCGCTGAAATCTGCATCAGAGCCTGGGCTAGAATCTGGCTCATCTCAAATTCCGAACGGGCCACGCTGTCTCCCTGAGAAGCACGCTGATGAAGGTCGGATAGAACCGAAGGATCTGCTGAAAGTTCAGCGGTAAGCAGGGTGCGCATCACGGCTTCAGAGTCGACCTGTAGACGGCGAGCGTGACCTGAGATCTCCTCATGACCCAGCACTGTTTGCACGACCGGCCCAGCCATAGCTTGGTCGACCTCTGCCCGGATCACTTCAGGCTCTCGGCGCACCGAACTCAAGATCAGATGATCCACTGCTTGGGCGACCTCCAGCATCTGCCTGGCAGCGACATCCCCTCCCTCCAATCGACCGTGGAACTCGGCCGCGGCGGCGGGGTCCTTGCCCACCTGAAGAAGTTTCAGGTAATGGGCTTTCATTTGATCTGGATCGAGCTGCATATGCTGAGCAAGTTGCTGGAATCCTTGAGATTCAAAGGTCTCCTGTATCACCGGGTTGGACTGCAGGTGCTCTTGAACCCTGGGGTCCTCAGCAGGGTCCAGGCTAGCAGAAAAAGTTGCCTCTTCTGCCCCCCCTCCAGAGCGCTCTGCAGCAACGCTAAGGATGGAACGGTCCAAGACTTCTAAGAACTCACCCTTTGCTGCGTCGACTTGCTTACCCGAATCATCGGCCAACTGAGATTGCAGACTTCGAGGGTCCCCGAGAACCTGAGACCTCAAGAGAGCCAGGTAAAGGGACTCGGCAGCTTCGGGCTCCAAATTCAACCTTTCGACGGCCTCTGCCACCTCCGGGCGAGCCAAAACCGCATCCTTGAAATCCTGATCCACGGACCGCTGGAAATAGTTCTCTTCAACCTCTTGCCGAGCAGTGTCCCACATCTCTAGGGCCTCAGGAGCACTCTTGCCCAAAATCTCCTTGGCTTGAGTCAACTCCGTAGCCGCTTCCATCTTCTTCTGTTGGGCCTGTTCCATGGTGAGACCATCGTAGAACTGAGGATCATTAAGTTGAGCAAAAGCCTGTCCCAAACGATCTGCAGAGGCTGGGTCAGATTTATGCAATTCCCTGAACGCTAAGGTCATCCGCTGCTCAGGACCCTGCAAAGGAGCCTTGGGAACGGCGGTCGGAGCGGAAGCCACTTCAGGATTCTGTCGCGCCTCACGGCGATTGGTCTCCCAGGTGTTCGCCAATTCCCGAGATTCTCCGGTGAAAGCTCTCTTGGCAGCCTGGTAAGAGGCGTTCAGCTTGGTTCTCTGGGCTAGAGCCTCTTGGGCACTCATGCCTTCAAAGGTGGCCGGATTGGATAACTGAGCATCGACCTCTTGCAATTTTGCAGCGTTTTCGGGGTCCACTGAGGCCAGTTTCTGCATGGCTGCCTCAGCTTTGGCCGCAGGAGATTCCGCCGTCGGTGCTCCAAAATCTATGGGGGTCTCCAGGGTGGCTATGGCTTGGCTCAAACCGGCGAGTTGTTCGGGCTGAACGGGCACCCCTAGTTTGTAGGCGATCTCTTTGGTGACCAACTCTAGACTCTCGGAATCATCCGGCTTGCTCAAAGCATCCAACAATCGGGTATAGAGCTTGCCGCCTAGTTCTTCTTCCGACTGATAGACGTTGCGGGCCGCAGAGAACACCTGGGTCCGAGCATAGAGGCGATTGGCGTCTTGATCACCGCCCTGAGCCCTTGTGATTATGCCATTGAGACGATTGTCATCGTTTTCTATCTCTAAAGATTCCTTATATTGGTCCTTGAGCGAGTCGGTGGGAAAGCCGAGTTCTTGAACCCTATCCTTCACCCGGTCGTCGGCCAACATTTTCTTGGTTCGAGGACTCTCAAGCTCGAGGGCGATGTCCCGAGCCGTCCAAGCGGCCTCGGTCTCCATTTTCATCTCCAAGAGATTGGCTTGCAAGCCCTTCAAATGAGGTTGCACCTCGGGCGGCGCCATTCCCAGCAACTGATCGAGCTTCTTGAGCTCTTCGTGACGGCTGCTCGACGTGGAAGCTTTGGCGTAATCCGAAACCACTTGTTCCAAGGCGGTCATGTAACCGTCCTGAGTGGTACCCTTAAGGTCGAACTTGCTCCGCGTCGAAAAGAGATGGGGGGCGGTCTCCCGCAAGGATGCCGTGAGTTCCCGGTTCTTCTCAATGGTCCGGGCACCCAATTCTTTCGTTTGTCCGAGCACTTCCTTGCGAGAAGATCCCTCTTGGCCAAACTTGCCTTTGAGGTAACCGAAGACTTTCTCGGTGAACTCCTTCACCTTGTCGGGAAAGAGGGCTGCGCCGACGATAGCAGGGACCAAGACCAACGGAGCCGCTGCAGCGACCGACATCCCAGCCCCCAAGGTCATTCCGAAAGCCGCAGCCGTGGTGCCCACCGCAGTCAAGATCAGTTTATGCTTATTGGACTCTTTCTTGATGTCGGAGAGTAGATTCGAAATGGGAACTCTCTCTTCTTGCCAACTGCCGTCTCCCTGCTCCACCTGCCGAGGCACCATAGTTTGCCCTTGCTCTTGGAGTTCGGTGAGTTCTTTCTTTTCTTTTGAAAGGGTGTGGAGTTGCCCCAGACTTTGAGCCGCGCCAACCGCCGCTGCCGGAGCAAGAGCGATGGGAGCCATGAGCAGACCTCCAGCTCCCAGAGCTACGGTGCCTCCAATAGCACCCATTCCGCCGGTCATAGCGGTGGCCAACAGCCGGTGCTTACGCTGCTCCTTGCCGATCTGCTTTAGGCGCTCTTCAATAGGTACTTCGGCTTCGTTGACCGCCACAGGCCGCTTATAATTTGGGTCCATCCGTTCGATGGTCCGCAGTACGTGAGTCTGCCCACCATCTGCCAGTTTCTGCAACTCGGCTTTTTCCTTCGACAGTTGCTTCAAGCGATCCATGGAATCCAAGACCATGCCGCCGCTTCCAGCGATCATGGCCGCTCCTGCTAAGTATGGAGTGGCTGCCCCAGCGGCGGTCAGGGCCGCCATGGCTCCTCCCGACCCTAGAACCCCAGCGTTGGCCATCAGTCCGATCACCGAAGAGGCGCCGGCGGCTGCCATCAGAGAATTCGAGGTAAGCTTGGCCTTGGTCTGTCGAATCTGAGTGTTGAGACGTATCTTCTCTGACTCTGCAGAGACGGGAATCTCGTGACCCACTCCCAATTCCAGAGTGATCTTGTCCGTTTTCGACTGCTTCTCCCGACCTTCTACGTAGCCGAGGGTGTCCTGAACCGTCTTGAGGTTACCCATGTGCTGATTGTAGGTCAATCCCGCCGTACCGAGAGCGAAAATCGGCGCCAAGGGACTGAAGTACGGGATATTGAACAGGCCCACCAAAGACGATTGCGAGAAAGTGCCCACGGTGTCAGCGATAGAGTTGAGTCG